>NZ_LJBR01000199.1 GCF_001282115.1 Streptomyces sp. NRRL B-24085
CAGGCTCTTCAACAGTGCTCCGTAACGGACGCCGGCCGCTGCGGGCGGACACCCCCCACCCCGTCCCCTCACCGCCGTACGCGTCTGCACGAGCGTCCCCATGACCCACCCAGGGGCGCGGGGAACTGCGTGACCAGCCCCCACCGGTCCGCACGCGCCGCGCGACCGAACCCGGCACCCCCTCGGGCGACCGTTACCCCTTGGACGGATGGGGGGTCGAGCCGTAGGCCGTCAGGAAGCGGTCTCGGAAGGAGCTCATCTTCCAGACCGGGGCGTCGTGGGCGGGCTTGAGGCCGTCCGTCCAGTTCCAGGAGGCGATCTTGGCCAGGACGTCCGGGTCCTTGGCGACGATCGAGATCGGGACGTCACGGCTGGCGTTCTCCCCGCTGACCCGGGCGATCGGCTGGTGGTCGCCGAGGAAGACGAGGACCGTGTCGTCGGTGCCGTAGCGCTCCAGCCACTGGGTGAGCGCGGTGACCGAGTAGGAGATGGACTTGCCGTACTCCTGCTTGGAGCGGGTGGGGTCGGCGATGATGTCGGAGGCCTTGTTGCCGGCCTTCTGGATGGGCTTGAAGACCGAGCCGTCGCCCAGGTCGTCCCAGTCGACCATCTTGGGGATGGGGGCCCAGGGCTGGTGGCTGGAGGTCAGGATGATCTCGGACATCAGCGGCTTGTCGCGCTTCCTGCCGTGGACCTGGCGCTGGTAGGCCTCCAGGGCGTACTGGTCGGGCATCGTGGACCAGCTGAACTTGGGCCCCCGGTAGCCGAGTTGGAAGGCGTTGTAGACCTTGTCGAGGCCGTAGTACTCCTGTTCCGGCCAGCCCTTCTGGACGCCCGGCATCACCCCGACCGTGTCCCAGTCGCCGGTCTTCCTGAACGCCTTGGTGAGGCTGAGGTGGTCGCTGGCCATGACCGTGCGGTAGCGCTGCTGGTTGTCGATCCACAGGCCGGAGAGGGTGGTCGAGTGGCCGAGCCAGCTGCTGCCGCCGTACGTCGCCGAGGTCAGCCAGCCGCTCTTCGCGTGGAAGCCGGCCTTCGCGAGGGCCGCGGTGCTCGTGTCGAGGGTCCTGTCGACGCCGGGCGCGATGGCCGGGTCCTCGACGGCGCTGCGGCCGTAGCTCTCGATGAAGGTGAAGATCATGTCCTTGCCGCGCAGGTCGGGCACCAGCTGGGAACCCGGCGTGTTGCCGAAGGCGTCGACCCTGGCCACCTTCTGGAACTCGGCCTCGTCCCGCACGGTGTACAGCACCCGCTTGGCCTGGAGCGCGGTGAGCGCGGCGGTGTGCTCGGAGGCCAGCGGGGTGCCGAGGACCTGGAGGCCGAGTGCGGAACAGGTGACCCAGACGGTGGCGGCGAGGAGCGTGCCGCGCGTGGCGGTCCGCCGGTGCAGGACCAGCAGGCCGCTCAGCCTGACCATCGCCAGCGTCATGAGCACCAGCAGCACGAGCACGAGGACGATCACGCCGATCACGGCTCCGACCGCCACGGCCCGGCCCATCGAGTCCGCGACGTAGGACTGCGCGTCGTCGAGCAGCTCCCAGTCCAGGACGAGGTTGAAGGGCCGCCCGAGGTAGTCGTTGAAGCCCATGTCGAGCAGGTTCAGGACCGTCATCACCCCGAGCCCCACGCCGGCCGTCACGGCCACCGCCAGCCGCGGCCGACGCGGCAGCGCGAGCGTCACGGCGGCCCCGAGGATCGCCTCGGCCGGTATCCGCGCGAACTCCCGCGGGTGCAGGTAGGTGATCTTGTTGGGCAGGAGCAGGGCCCCGAGGACGAGCAGGGCGGCGAGGACGTTCAGCGCCCACCGCGTGTTGCGTACGGCGGTGGGGTGCGCGTCCCGCCAGGACGGCTTCCGGGCCGGCGGACTGTCCCCGCTCGTCGCCTCGGCCTCGGGTGACGTGCTCTCTGCAAGGGTCTCGGACACCCGAGGGTCCTTCCATACGGTCCTGGTGGAAGGCGGACCCGTCTGGGGTCCCGGATCCGCCACCGTCCCGTACGGCCCACCCCGGGCCGCGGTTCACGTCCTGGGGCAAACACCGCCCCAACGCTTGGTCAACGGTGAGACTGTGCGATCAGGCGCCCCCGACCGCCGTCAGCAGGGCAAGAGGCGCCGCCGCCGCCCGGGACTCCCGCACACACGCGTGCGGATACGGCACCGGCTCGCCGTGGGACTCCCTTCCGTACCCCGCCAGCACCTCCGGCAGCCGGTGCCCGGTCACCGTGGCCGCGTCCACCAGCCCGTGCGCCACCTCCCGCGCCTCGTCGTGCAGTCCGTAGCGGGCGAGCCCCAGCGCGATCAGCGCGTTGTCGTGCGGCCAGACCGAGCCCCGGTGGTAGGAGAGCGGATGGTAGGCCGGCTGGCCGGAGGCCAGCGTGCGCACGCCCCAGCCGGAGAAGAAGTCCGGTTCGAGGAGGCGTCGGCCCACCAGCTCGCCGTACTCCTTGTCGAGCAGCCCCGACCACAGCAGATGCCCGGCGTCCGAGGCCAGCGCGTCGACCTGCCGGCCCTCGCCGTCCAGCGCGAGGGCCGGGAAGGAGCGGTCCGGCATCCAGAAGTCCCGCTGGAAGCGGTCCCGCAGGTCCGCCGCGGCCTGTTCGAGCAGTGCCGCGTATGTCTTGTCCTGCCACACCGTGCGCGCGAGCCACGCGGTCCTGCGCAGCGCGTCGTACGCGTAGCCCTGGGCGCCCGCCGCCGTCACCGGGCCGCTCGGGCGACTCCCGTCGGCGCCGCAGATCGACCCCGGCGAGTCCTTCCAGTTCTGGTTGGCGAGGCCGCCCTGGTCGGCGCGGTAGACGAGGTAGCCGCGCGAGGTGAGGCCGCCGTGGTCGAGCATCCAGCCGACCGCGGCCCTGGCGTGGGACTTCAGGCGCCGGGCGAGGGCGGCGTCCCCGGTCTGTTCCACGTACGCGCCGAGCAGCACGAGGAACAGCGGGGTCGCGTCGACCGAGCCGTAGTAGCGGCCGTACGGCACCTGCCCGAAGTGCGCGAGCTCCCCGTGCCGTACCTCGTGCACGATCTTGCCGGGCTGGGCCACGGAGGCCGCGCCGGTCTCGGTGGCCTGGGTGGCGGCCAGCGCGGGGAGGGTCGCGGCGGCCAGCCGGGGCCGGTAGGGGAGGGCGAAGAGCGAGGTGAGGAGGGCGTCGCGGCCGAGAAGGGTCAGGAACCAGGGGGCGCCCGCGGCCGGGACACGCAGATCCTCGCCGTCCGGGCCGGTGGCCGGGACCTGGAGCGAGGCCAGGTCGGCGAGACCCCGGGCGCAGGCCGCCGCCAGCTCCGGCCAGCCGGTCGGGAAAGCCACCCCCTCCACGAACTCGCCCTCCAGCTCCAGGAGGTGACGGTTCACGGCGGCGGGGGAGCTCGGAACCCGCCGGGCCCGCTTGTCGCCGTGCGGGCGGGCCATCACGCGCAGGATCAGCTCGGCCGTGCCGTGCGGCTCCAGGCCGAGCGTCCAGACCAGGCGCCTGGCCCCGGTGCCGGTCTCCTCCACGCCGTCCGGGGCGGGGTCGGCCGTCACCGTCGTACAGGACCGCCACTCGTGGCGCTGGTAGCCGAACTCCACGCCGTCGTCGCGGACTTCACGGGTGCGGGTGACGCCCGTCTTCGTGTAGGTGCGGTGGTCGGAGCGGAGTTCGAACTGGTCGGTGAAGTCGGCGTCCGCGGTGATCGCGAGCCGTACCGTCGTCGGTACCGGACGGTTGCTGGTGACCCGGAGCGACTCGACGAACGAGCCGTCCCCCACCGCCTGTTCGCGGAACAGGGTGTGCGCCGGGGGTTCCTGGCGGCCGCCCCGCGGCACCAGGACACAGCGCGCGGTGTCACCGTCGGCGACCGGCGACAGGGCCTCCGGGACCGCGCCGTCGACCGTGAGCTGCCAGCGGCTCAGGTGCCGGGCGTCCCGGACGAACAAGCCGTCCGGTGACGTGCCGTTCCGGACGCCGCTGATGTCCCCGCCGTCACCCACGGCAGCGAACATCCCGCCGTGCACGAGCAGATGATGCCGGTCCGTCATGGCCGGTCCCCTCCCTTGAGTCCCATGTCCGCCGTGACTGTGGTGTCGCTGTGCAGCAGGTCGAGCGCGAGCGCGGCGGTCCAGCCGAAGCCGGTCGCCCCGCAGGCCTCGCCGGTGTACGGGTCGACGTACTCCGCGAAGTCGCCGGCCGCGGCGAGTGCGAGGACCGACTCCCGCAGCGCGTCGGCCCGTCGGTGCTCGGCGTGGACGCGCAGGCCCCGCTCCAGCAGCCACGCCGTGTTGAACCAGGCCGGGCCGCGCCAGTAGCGGTGCGGGTCGAAGGCCTCGCCGAGGAGGTCGTAGCTGGGCGGGAGGCGGGTGCTGGTGCCCAGCCCGAAATGGGGGCCCGTGGCGGTGCGCACGAGCGTGAGGGCGAGGTCCCGCGGGAGGCCGGGCAGCAGCAGGGGGACCAGGCCGCAGACGCTCCGCTCGGGGATCAGGGAACCGCGCCCGTCCTGTGCCGGGGCCCCGAGATCCCGGCACAGGAACATGCCGCTCGCCGGGTCCCACAGCCTCTCCACCAGTACGGCCGTCAGCCGCTCCGCGCGCGCGTGCCGGGCGGTGCCGGGCGCGCCCAGCTCGGCGGCGATCCTGGCGAGGGCGTGCTCGGAGGCGATGAGCAGGGCGTTGAAGGCCGGATCCTCGACGGCGAACCCGGCGGTGCCGACACCCCGGCCCCCGCCCGTCCCATCCCGGTACCCGCCGTCCCGGTAGTCGGCCGCCAGCCGTACGTACCGGCCGTAGTCCAGGTCCGTCGGCCGGTCCTCGGCCGCCCCGTGGTCGAGGTCGGCGCGGCGGAAGGAGCGGGCCGGGGCCGGTGTGACGCGGGACAGCGGGAGGTCCCAGGCCGGGCTGTTGTCCATACCCTGTTCCCAGGGGTGCACGACGGACGCGAGGCCGCCGCCGCCCAGGTCCCGGCGGTGCAGCAGATAGCGGTGCCAGGCGGCCAGGCGCGGGTACACCCGGGCGAGGAAGCCGCGCGCCCGGGACAGGCCGGGGTCGGCGCGGTGCACCAGCCACGCGGCCAGCGCGTGGACCGGTGGCTGCACGATGCCGGACGTCTGTACGGTGCGCGGGGCGCCCGCGGCCCGCCCCGCGGTGGCGGAGCGCCAGAAGTCGGGGCTCGGGAAGTACGCGTCGAGCGGTACGGAGGGGTTGAACACGATGTGCGGGACACGCCCGTCGCCCCACTGGGCCGCCAGCAGGGTCTCCAGCTCGGTCTGGGCCCGCAGCGGCGACAGGTGGCGCAGGCCGATCGCGATGAAGGCGGAGTCCCAGGACCACTGGTGCGGGTACAGGTGGCGCGAGGGCACCGTGGAGGTGCCGGTCCAGTTGGCCTCCAGCACCCGCGCGGCCGCGGTGTGCACGGAATGTGACGAACCCGGCGGATCGTATGCGATCGAGTGCTGTGCGGAAGGGGTGACGAGCTGGGCGGTGCGATCCACTCGGGGCTCCCCGAAAGACGTGTGGCTGACCGGTTCGGTCAGGGCTACCGTAGGGTTACGTCTATTTAACACGCAAAACCCAATATGTAATGCAGAGTTGAGAAACACAAGGGGGTGAGCATGGCTGGACGTCAGACCGGTGCCGGAGATCTGCTCGAACTGGTCCGCAGCGGACGGGCCGTCACGCGCGGCGCGCTGCAACAGGCCACCGGACTGTCCCGGGCGACCGTCGGCCAGCGCCTCGACCGCCTCTTCCGCGCGGGCTGGCTCCGCGAGGGCGCCGGGGGTCCCGTGGACTCCCCGCTGGGCGGCCGCCCCTCCATCACCCTGGAGTTCGACGACGCCCACGCCGTCGTCCTCGCCGCCGACCTGGACACCCGGCACGCGCGTGCGGCCGTGCTCTCCCTGACGGGCGAGATCCTCGCCGAGCACAGCGGCACCCTGGTCGTCGAGGACGGCCCGGACGCCGTGCTCGGCGAGCTGGGCCGCTGGTTCGCCGAGCTGCTGGAGAAGGCCGGGCACCGGGCGTCCGAGGTCTGCGGCATCGGGCTGGCCGTGCCGGGCCCGGTCGACCGGGAGAGCGGCCGGGTGGTCCAGCCGCCGATCATGCCCGGCTGGGACGGCTACGACATAAGAGGCCGCCTCGCCGGCTCCTTCACCGAGCACACCGGGGCCGGTCGGGTCCCCGTGCTCGTCGACAACGACGCCAACCTCATGGCGTACGGCGAACAGCGCACCGCGTATCCCGACTGCGCGGCGTTCGTGCTGGTCAAGGTCTCCACCGGCATCGGCGCCGGAGTCGTGGTGGACGGCTCGGTCTACCGGGGCATCGACGGCGGCGCCGGCGACCTGGGCCACATCCGGGTGCCGGCGGGCGCGGAGGCACTGTGCCGCTGCGGGTCCTACGGCTGTCTCGCCGCCGTCGCCAGTGGCGGTGCCGTGGCCCGCCGGCTGGCGGCGACCGGCGTGCCCGCGACCTCGGGGGCGGACGTGCGGGACCTGCTCGCGTCCGGGCACCCCGGGGCGGCGGCCCTCGCGCGCGAGGCGGGGCGGCACGTCGGGGACGTCCTGGCGACGGTCGTGACCCTGCTGAACCCGGGGGTCCTGATGATCGCCGGAGATCTGGCCGGAACCCCCTTCCTCACGGGGGTGCGGGAGCTGCTGTACCAGCGGGCGCTGCCGCGTTCCACCGCCCGCCTCGACGTCGTGACCTCACGGCTGGGGGAGCGGGCCGGGCTGGTCGGGGCGGGCGCGCTGGTGGTGGAGCACCTGTACGCGCCCGAGCGGGTCGAGGAGCGGTTGCTGGCGATGGGCGTATGACGTCCGTGTTTCGGCCCGGATGCCCGTCCGCATGGTGAAATCCGGCCCGCTGTGGCAGCGTGATTCTCGCCACGCTTGATAAGGGCAGGGCTCAGATGAGCGGATCTTGGGCGACTGCACTTCTCCAAGGGGTGGCACTCAGTGCCACCCCTTGATCGTTCATCGATCGAAATCAGATGTGGGCATAGGGTGCTCATGTGAGCGGATCAAGGAGTGCTGGAGCCCGCTTGCGTTCAAGAAGTGAAAACATCCGGCGACTGTCGCTTGCCAAGCTTTGACTTTCGATCCGCTGGCGGACGGCTGGTTACGGGCGTATGACGCCCGAGCAGACGTACCCAGAAGCCTTCGATCTGGGTATGTTCCTCGCCGTCAGGGCAGCCACCGCGTCCTCGAGGGAGTCGAGACCCGTGTCGGAAAACAAAGATCCTCACGTAGCGAAGTTCGTCTACGACTTCACCGAGGGAAACAAGGACCTCAAGGACCTCCTGGGTGGCAAGGGCGCGAACCTCGCCGAGATGACCAACCTGGGGCTTCCCGTTCCCCCCGGCTTCACCATCACGACCGAGGCGTGCAAGGTCTACCTCGACAGCGGTGAGGAGCCGGCGGCACTGCGTGACGAGGTGAGTGCGCACCTCGACGCGCTGGAGCAGCGCATGGGCAAGAAGCTCGGCCAGGCCGACGACCCGCTGCTCGTCTCGGTCCGCTCCGGCGCGAAGTTCTCCATGCCCGGAATGATGGACACCGTCCTGAACATCGGTCTCTCCGACAAGTCGGTCCAGGGTCTCGCCCAGCAGGCCGGCGACGACCGCTTCGCCTGGGACTCCTACCGGCGCCTGATCCAGATGTTCGGCAAGACCGTCCTCGGCGTCGACGGCGACCTCTTCGAGGAGGCCCTCGACAAGGCCAAGGAGGCCAAGAAGGTCACGGTCGACACCGACCTGGAGGCCGCCGACCTCAAGAAGCTGGTCACCGCCTTCAAGAAGATCGTCAAGAAGGAGGCCGGCCGGGACTTCCCGCAGGACCCGCGCGAGCAGATGGACCTCGCCATCCACGCGGTCTTCGACTCCTGGAACACCGACCGCGCCAAGCTCTACCGCCGCCAGGAGCGCATCCCGCACGACCTGGGCACCGCCGTCAACGTCTGCTCGATGGTCTTCGGCAACCTCGGCCCCGACTCCGGCACCGGTGTCGCCTTCACCCGCGACCCCGCCTCCGGCCACCAGGGCGTCTACGGCGACTACCTCCAGAACGCGCAGGGCGAGGACGTCGTCGCGGGCATCCGCAACACCGTCCCGCTCGCGGAGCTGGAGCAGATCGACAAGAAGTCGTACGACCAGCTGATGCAGATCATGGAGACGCTGGAGAACCACTACAAGGACCTCTGCGACATCGAGTTCACCATCGAGCGCGGCCAGCTGTGGATGCTCCAGACCCGGGTCGGCAAGCGCACGGCGGGCGCGGCCTTCCGGATCGCCACCCAGCTCGTCGACCAGGGCCTGATCGACGAGGCCGAGGCGCTCCAGCGCGTCACCGGGGCCCAGCTCGCCCAGCTGATGTTCCCGCGCTTCGACGAGAACACGAAGGTCGCGCAGGTCGGCCGGGGCATCGCGGCCTCGCCGGGCGCGGCCGTCGGCAAGGCCGTCTTCGACTCGTACACCGCCGTCAAGTGGTCGCGTTCCGGCGAGAAGGTCATCCTGGTCCGCCGGGAGACCAACCCCGACGACCTCGACGGCATGATCGCCGCCGAGGGCATCCTGACCTCCCGCGGCGGCAAGACCTCCCACGCGGCCGTCGTCGCGCGCGGCATGGGCAAGACCTGTGTCTGCGGCGCCGAGGAGCTGGAGGTCGACACCAAGCGGCGCCGGATGACGGTTCCGGGCGGGCATGTCGTGGAGGAGGGCGACCTGATCTCCATCGACGGGTCGTCCGGCAAGGTGTACCTCGGTGAGGTCCCGGTCGTGCCGTCCCCCGTCGTCGAGTACTTCGAGGGCCGGATGCACGCGGGCGCCGCCGACGCCGACGAGCTGGTCGAGGCCGTGCACCGGATCATGGCGTTCGCCGACCGCAAGCGGAGCCTGCGGGTGCGGGCCAACGCGGACAACGCCGAGGACGCGCTGCGCGCCCGCCGGTTCGGCGCCCAGGGCATCGGGCTGTGCCGTACCGAGCACATGTTCCTCGGGGACCGCCGTGAGCTGGTCGAGCGGCTCATCCTGGCCGACACGGAGGCCGAGCGTGAGGAGTCCCTGAAGGAACTGCTCCCGCTCCAGAAGCAGGACTTCGTCGAGTTGTTCTCGGCGATGGACGGGCTGCCGGTGACGATCCGGCTCCTCGACCCGCCGCTGCACGAGTTCCTCCCCGACATCACCGAGCTGTCGGTCCGCGTGGCGCTCGCGGAGTCCCGCCAGGAGCCGCACGAGAACGAACTGCGCCTGCTCCAGGCCGTGCACCGGCTGCACGAGCAGAACCCGATGCTGGGCCTGCGCGGCGTGCGCCTGGGCCTGGTCATCCCCGGCCTGTTCACCATGCAGGTCCGCGCGATCGCCGAGGCGGCGGCCGAGCGCAAGAACGCCAAGGGCGACCCGCGCGCGGAGATCATGATCCCGCTCGTCGGCACGGTCCAGGAGCTGGAGATCGTCCGCGAGGAGGCGGACCAGGTCGTCGCGGACGTCGAGGCGGCGACCGGTGTGGAGCTGAAGCTGTCGATCGGCACGATGATCGAGCTTCCGCGGGCCGCGCTGACCGCCGGTCAGATCGCGGAGGCGGCGGAGTTCTTCTCCTTCGGCACGAACGACCTCACCCAGACGGTGTGGGGCTTCAGCCGGGACGACGTGGAGGCCTCCTTCTTCACGGCCTACCTGGAGAAGGGCATCTTCGGAGTCTCCCCCTTCGAGACGATCGACAAGGACGGGGTCGGCTCCCTGGTGAAGCTGGCCGCGGAGGCGGGTCGGCGCACCCGCCCCGACCTCAAGCTCGGCGTCTGCGGTGAGCACGGCGGCGACCCGGAGTCGGTCCACTTCTTCCACGAGGTGGGTCTGGACTACGTCTCCTGCTCCCCGTTCCGCATCCCGGTGGCCCGCCTGGAGGCGGGGCGCGCGGCGATCACGGCGAACGGCAGCGACCACCGGTAGGCCCCGAGGGCCACTGGAGCCCCGGAACCGCCGTCCGTCCCCGACCCTCATCCGATGGGCGGCGGTTCCGGATCACGAAGAGAGGGGGCGGCACCCTTGTGCGGGGGTGCCGCCCCCTCTCCGCGTGCCCGGGGGTCAGCGCTCGGCGCGACGCCTGCGGGTCGACGCCACGAGCGCGCCGCCGGTGAGCAGGACGGCCGAGCCCGCGGCGGCGAGGTACACGGTGGTGTCGCCCCCGCCGCCGGTCTCGGCGAGGTCCGGGCCCTTCTCGCCGCTGCCCTCGGCCGGTGCCGCCGCCTCGTCGTCGTGCGCCACGAAGCCCGCGGGCGGCCGGTCGCAGCCGATGCCGTCGCCGTCCCGGTCGAGATGGCTGCCGTAGTGCTCGTCGCCCTCGGGGATGTTCGCGTAGCCGGCGGCGTACGCCTCGATGCAGTTCTCGAACGGGTGGTCACCGTCGTGTGCCGAGGCGGCGCCCGGCAGCACGGCCAGCGCCAGCGCGGCGACGACGACGGCGCCGGGCTTGCGGAGCAGGTTCACAGCAGGTCCTTCCAGGTTCATGGTGATATCCGCGCAGATGATCAAGAAGAGCCGATCAGTCGGATATGAGGTGACGAACCTAGTGAGACGCGCCTCCCCTGTCGGCGACATGAGCAACCCGTGATGCGAACGTGACGTGACCGGAGGGTAGCTCTCCGCCACGGTGGTGCCTTCGGCTCAGCTGTCGCAGGCCACCCCGTCGTTGTCCCGGTCCAGGTGGGAGGCGTACCCCGGCTCACCGCGATGGATCGGCGCGGCGCCGGCGGCGCGGGCCTCGGAGCAGTTGCCGTAGTAGACGCTGTCGGCACCCGTGTCGGACCCGGAGTCGGTGTCCGCCTCGGCCTGTGCCGTGACCGTTTTCGTGACCTTGACCGTCTTCGTGGCGGTCACCGTGACCGCGGGTTCCGGCTCCGGCGTCGCGGTGGCCGTCGTGGTCGCCGTCACGGTGACGGTGGGCTGCGGTTTCGCGGCGGCCGGCTTCGCGTCGTTCGTCGGCTTGTCCTGGTCGCCGGCGCCCATGCCGACGCCGAGGAAGAGTGCGAGCGCGAGGGCGGGCAGGACGTACCGCTTCCGGGCCCACCTGGGGGCGGGTCGGGAAGCGGGCGGCGGTGTCGGCTGCCACGGAGGCGTGGGCTGGGTGTGGTACGGGTTGGTCATCTCGTCCCCCTGGAGTCGTTACATGAGGGGATGACCGTATTGCGGACGCCGTACTTGTGGAGATGAAGTGTTCATTCCGTGACCATTACATGCCATCCGGTGTCACGTCCGGAACGGGCCCGTCACCTCGCCCGACGGATTACGTCCCGTGCGCTCCGCTCGTAGGGTGGACCCCACCCCGTCTGCGGAGGGAGCCGGTCATGTCGGGCTGGAGTGCCGAGGACGTCCCCGGCCAGAACGGGCGCGTGGCCGTCGTCACCGGGGCCAACAGCGGCATCGGGTACGCCACCGCGCGGGAACTCGCCCGCCGGGGCGCCCGCGTGCTGCTCGCCTGCCGCAGCGAGGCGCGGGGGGTCGCGGCCCGGGACCGGCTGGCCGGCGAAGTGCCGGACGCGGACGTGGAGTTCGCCCACCTGGACCTCGGGGACCTCGCCTCCGTACGGGAGTTCGCGACCACGTACCCCCACGACCGCCTCGACCTGCTGGTCAACAACGCGGGCGTGATGGCGCTGCCGTACGGCACGACGGCCGACGGCTTCGAGATCCAGTTCGGCACCAACCACCTCGGCCACTTCGCGCTGACCGGCCTGCTGCTGCCGAGGCTCCTCGGGACACCCGGCGCCCGCGTCGTGACGGTCTCCAGCCCGGTGCACGCCCTGGCCAACATCGACATCGCCGACCTCAACAGCGAGCGCCGCTACCGGCGTTGGACCGCCTACGCCCGCTCCAAGACCGCCAACCTGCTGTTCGTCCACGAACTGGCCCGCAGACTGGCCGCGCACGGTTCGGACGTGGTCGCCGCGGCGGCCCACCCCGGGTACGCGGCCACCAACCTCCAGGCCGCGGGACCGAGGATGGCCGGCCGCAGGACGGCGGAACGCCTCATGAGCGTCGGCAACCGCTTCTTCGCCCAGTCCGCGGACGCCGGAGCCCTGCCCACCCTCTACGCGGCCACCGCCCCCGACGTGCCGCCCGACTCCTTCACCGGGCCCTCCCTGGCCGGGTGGCGCGGTTCCCCGGCCCCCACCTGGCGGGCCCCCTGGACCCGCGACGACCGGGTGTCGCAGCGCCTGTGGACCGCGTCGGAGGAGCTCACGGGGGTGACGTACGACGCCCTGAAGGGCTGATCCCCCTCGGTCCCGTCAGTCCTTGCGGCCGGTCACCGCCACCGTCACACCGAGCCCGATCATGGTCAGGCCCCCCACCCCGCCCACCAGGGAGAGGCGGCGCGGCGAGCGGGCGAACCAGCCCCGGGCGGTCGCCGCGACCAGACCCCACACGGCGTCGGAGACCAGCGCGATGACGTTGAACACCAGCCCGAGCAGCAGCATCTGCGCGGCCACATGACCCTGGCCGCGGTCCACGAACTGCGGCAGCACGGCGGCGAAGAACACGATCGTCTTCGGATTGGTCACACCGACCGCGAACCCCTCCCAGAACGTGCGCAGACCGCCGTGGCCCGCCGCGGCCGCCGTCACGTCCTCGGCGAACGCCGCGCGCAGCGAGCCGCGTCCGCGCCACGCCTTGACGCCCAGGTACACCAGGTAGGCGGCGCCGGCGAGCTTGAGCGCGGTGAACACCAGCACCGAGCGCTCCACGACCGAGCCGACCCCGAACGCCACGGCGAGGACCAGGACGTAGGCCCCGGCCGTGTTCCCGGCCACCGTGGTCAGGGCGGCACGCCTGCCCTGCGCGAGTGCCCGCCCGATCACGAAGAGCACGCTGGGGCCGGGGACCACGATCAGCAGGAACGACATGGCCGCGAAGGCGAGGAGACGGTCGGTGGGCACCATGCACCCATGCAAGCACGGGGCACTTTCGCTCTCCAGCGGATATTTCCGAGCGGGTCAGGCCGTCGCCCCGCTGTCCACCACCAGGTCCGTGCCCACCACCGACGAGGCGTCGTCCGAGGCCAGGTAGAGCACGGCGGCGGCGATCTCGGACGTGGACGAGACCCGGCCCAGCGGAAGGGCCGCCCGCACGCGCTCCGCGCGGTCCGCCTCCGTCTCGCCGGGGCGCAGGGACATCGGGGTGTCCACCGCGCCCGGGCTGACCGCGTTGATGCGGACGCCGTCGCGGATGTGATCCAGGGCCGCACCCCGGGTGAGGGCGGAGACGGCCGCCTTGGTGGCGGCGTACGCGGCGGCGCCGGGGGAGCGGGTGTGGGCGCCGAAGGTGGAGGCGATGTTCACGATCGCGCCGCCGGAGGGCTGCGAGCGCATCCGGCGGATCTCGGCCCGGAGCGCCAGGAACACCCCGGTCAGGTTGACGTCGAGCTGCTCCCGCCAGTCCGCGGACGACAGCTCGGCCAGGGGCCGCCCGCCCCGGAACACCCCGGCGTTGTTGACGGCCACGTCGAGCGAGCCGAAGCGGTCCACGGCCGCCTCGACGACGGCCTCGACCTCGGCGGCCCGTGTGACGTCCCCGGTCACCGGGAGTGCCTTGCCGCCCGCCTCCTCGATCAGCCGGACCGTCTCCGCCAGCGGCTCCGGCCTGCGTCCGGCCACGACCACCTGCGCACCCTCCGCGGCGAACGCGACGGCGACGGCCCGGCCGATGCCGGAGCCCCCGCCGGTGACGAGAGCGGTCCTGCCGGTGAAGCGCGTCATGATCTCCCCTTGTTCTTGACCGATCGGTTCAGTATGGCGGCAGAAAAAAGGGCGCCGCCCGCCCTCGAAGGGTTCAGTCGAGCAGCGCCAGCGCCTGTTCCGCCGCGTCCCGCACCCGGGCCGGGTCCGCCGAGGCCTTGCCGACGACCCGCAGCCCCTGGAGCAGCACCAGCAGCATCCTGGCGAGGGTCAACGGGTCGCGCTCCGCGGGCAGTTCGCCCTGCGCCTGCGCGCGGACCAGCGCCGAGTGCAGCACGGTCTCCAGCTGGTCCCAGTTGCGCTCGACGTGCCGCTCGGCCGCCGGGTCGTGCGGGGCCAGCTCGGCGGCCGCGTTGGTGACCATGCAGCCTTTGCGGCGCAGTCGCTCGTCTGCGGCCTCCGTCGCGTACCGCCGTACGACCGCCCGCACGGCCGGCAGCGCGGGCCCCGGCTGGGACAGCTCCCGCACGATCGGCGGCAGCCCGGCCCGGTCGTAGCGCTCCAACGCCCGCAGGTACAGCTCGTGCTTGCTGCCGAAGGTCGCGTAGAGGCTGGCCCGCCCGATGCCGAGGTGCGCCACCAGGTCGGACATCGACGTCGCCTCGTAGCCGCGCCGCCAGAACAGCTCCAGGGCTGCCTGCAGCGCGGCCTCGGGATCGAACTCCTTGGTCCTGGCCACGGGGAGGAGCCTAGGACTGTGTAGAACGGTCGGTCAAGAAACACAGGTGGACGTCACCCGCGGCGTTCGGCCGACCGAGTGTCATTTCCTCTGGCTGTCAATGGTTATGGCCGCGACCCCGGTGAAGTCCGGAGCCGCCCAGTGAGGCCCCGGGGCCGGCCGCCGTGACCGGAAGGGCGGCGCCGAGAACGTCACTTGGTACGACACGGTCTCTACCGCGCGTCGGGTCGTGCTGCGGAATCCCACCGGTCACACCTGGTACGCCGTCGGCCCCTCCGTCGGTGACGGAAGCGGCGGCGGTCCTCAGACCATGGACGACACCACTCACTCCGGTCGGGATCGGTGAGTCGACGGGGGGCGGGGAAGGCGACAGCGGAGCATCGCGGGAGGTCACCGAGTACGGGATCGGTCTGACCTCCGCCAACGGCACGATGCCACCGGGCGCGCCCGGACAGTCCAGTGCGGTGAGCCTCTCCCGACTCCAGGACCCCATGGCCTCGACCTGCGAGTTGTACGCGGCCCCCAGTTGCTCCATCACCACGGCTGCTTCGAGGGCTTGCTGCTCGCCGGCGGACAGCTTGCCCCGGCCGGCGTTCAGCAGATCCTCGGCGTTCACCTTGCTCGGGGGGTCCGCACTGGTTCGCGCCCGGCTGCCCGGGATGTCGTCGCCGGCAGGGGACATGGCGTCGATGTGGGTCTTGTACTCCTGCAGCGCGTTGGCGGCGCCTCGCAGGGAGACGGAGAGGTATCTGGCGTGTTCGGCGGTGTCGGCGATCTTGCGGTGGAAGCGTGCCACCTCTGCGCGGAACGCTTCGGCCGCTTCGCCCTGCCAGGACCGCATGAGCCGGGCGACAGTGGCGTCGAGCACACCGAGAACGCCCCCGTCCTCTCCTCCGACGAGGTCATCGCGGACCGCGTCCCAGCCAAGGCCGGCGGTCCGGACCTGTTCTGGGTCGGCGTGCACGACCATTGCCTTCAACTGTGCCAGACTCCTGGCCGCGAACGCGGTGGAATGCCTGCTCGCGTAACGCTGGCCCGGGCGCAGGTAGTCGTACTCCTTCTCTGCCATGTGACTGTGCCTAATACTCCGCGTCCTCGTAGGCGTCCCGTGTCCATTTCAGCTTGCGGGTGAGTTCCTCCGCGAGGGCACGGAGGTGGGTGGCGACATCCTCCAAATGGGTCTTCACCGAAGCCTGTCCGGCGAAGAACTCGTATGCCTCGTCGAATCCGGTGCCGAGCGAGTCACGGGCCAGGCCCGTCTCGTAGCGGGCCTTCGATTCCGCTTCCTCCAAGCGCCGGATGACGCCGTACAGCCGACGGAGTGCCAAGTCCATCTCTTCGAGGTCGACTTGGTAGCGCTGCACAGCCAATGAGGCCCCTCCCCGTCACTCAAGTCCCGTGTGGCGGCAGACTACTAGTCTTTGAACCGCCCCTTACGGTGAGTTCACTTACGAGGCTTCGAGGATCTGCACTCCCGAGAGCCCGTCGGAGCCGGTCAGGACCGCCCCCTTGGGGACGATCAGCTGCCGGAGAGCAGGAAACCGGGGGAAGTTGTGTACCCGGGTCGCCTCGTCCCGGACACCCTCGCCCAGGTCCAGGACGGACACCTGCGGGAACTGCCCCGGCATCGCCGCAAACAGGCTGGAGGGCAGAGATCCGACGAGGGCCAGTCGCCGGATCCCGGTGACGGCCAGTCGTGGTGGGAGACAGCTCAGCGAATGCGCCGAGACCGTCAGATCGTCGAGCGTCGGGTGACACTGGATGGCTGCCCAGTCCGCCATGGAGGCGGGGCTGTTTCCTCTCCCGAGGACGAGCGCTCGCAACGCGGGCCACCGGCCGATGTCCGGCAGCACGGGCAGACCGCCGGGCTCGGCCATCGAGAAGTACTCCAGGCCCGGCAGTTGAGCCAGGGCGTCGACGGACCTCAGGTTCGGGCAGTTCGACAAGGTAAGACGGCGTAATCCTGCCCAGTCCTTCAGGAAGTCGAGACTCCTGAGTACGTTGTTCACACTGATCACCAGCTCGTCCGTGGAGCCGGGCAGGAGCGGGCCCGCAGCGGTGAGCGCAGCCTCGTCGAAGTCGCCGCGCAGGCGCAGCCGTGGTCGGCTCCCGAGCCCCCGCAGGGCAGCCAGCTGCCCGGGAGTCCTGACGGTGAGGATGTCTTCCGCCGGGAGGTGTGCGATCACCTCCCGCGCGTAACGGACGGCGTCGAATGATGCCCAGGCGTCGACGACCCGTTCCCGCACCCGAGGCCATGGTGCCGCACAGAACTGCGCGAGCAGAGGCAGAGCCGCGTCGTGGACGATTCCCGCGGCGGTCTCCAGTACGTACCCGGCCTCCCACTCGGTGAGCTTGTCCGGGCCGGGCAGCAGTTCCAGGACCATCGGCCCGACCTTGATCAGTGCGTCCGCCTCCTCGATGGTGCGGGGCGGAATGATGCGCGAGGCCCGGGCCTTCACCAGCGTACGGACGTCTTCGTCTAGCTCCGCCACGTGCTCCAGACACGCCATGGCCAGCAGGTGGACACGGCGGTCGCCGAGCCTGTCACCGCGATCGACCAGGTCTTTGAGCAGGTTCGCGCACTCCTTGGGGCGGGCATGGGCGACAGCCATCCTGATGACGTCCTCCCACTGGGTCCTGTCCGCATGGGCGGCCAGCAGGCCGAAGTCACCTTCCTCCACGGCTGCCCTCGCGGCCAGGAAGTCCTGGAAGGTGCGGTGGACGAAGTCGATGGCGTCCACCGCCGGCTCGCGCAACAGTCCGCTGCGCAGCAGCAGATGGTCCAGAACGCACTGCGCGTCGCCGAGTCGAGCCACCTGCGGTACGGAGGGGAGGGCATCGGTGACGATCTGCGTGGCCCGGCTGCGGTGGAGTTCGGTGTGCTGGTTGCGGATCATCCAGTAGGCCAGCTTCTGGAGCAGCTTGATCTGCGGTTCCTTCGTCAGCTCCAGACCGATGGTCTCGAAGAGCCCCTTCTGCTGCTCCCGGCGCTCCAGCAGCATCCCCAGAGCGGCGTCGTACAGCTCCTTGCGGCCGTGCGGCAGATAGCCCTGTCGATCGCGGTGCAGGGCGCAGATCAGGGCGCACATCAGCGGATTGGTGGCCAGCGCGGCAAGGTCCTGCTTGGTGCGGATGGCGATCAGCAGCCTGTGGGCGACGGAGCTGTCGGCTCCCGTGGCGGAGTGCCAGCGTTCCACGAACACCGTGACCGCGTCCCGGCTCATGGGACGAAGAGCCAGTTCGGCGAATCCGTCGAGAGCAAGCCAGTCGTCATGTACGGCGGACGGCCGGGAGGTGACCAGCCACAGGTTTCCCGGGTAGGCGGCGACCAGATCGCGCAACCACCCGCGAGTGCGTTCTCGGTCCGGTTCCGGGATCTCGTCGATGCCGTCGACCAGGAGCAGCCCACGCCCGCCGGTCAGGACGCGGTCGGTCCAGCAACTCGGCTGGGCCCCCGCGATGGAGCAGCCTACGGCGGTCAGGAAGTTCTCGGGCGACGGAAGTCGGGCGCCGTCGCGGACGAGGTGGCGCAGGGGGAGGACGAACGGAACGCGCCCGTGGAGATAGGCCATGTCGCCCCTCGCCCCACCACCGGCGGCGGCGACTGCCAGCCACTGGACGAGGGTGGTCTTGCCGGACCCGGCGACTCCGCGCAACAGCACGCGGTCCCGGCTGGCGAGGGCCTTGTCGGCCGGTAAGGGGCCGTCGCGGTCGGTCCGGTCGGCGCCCCCGGACGGGCGCTGCCCGGCTCTGGCCTCCAGGCTCAAGTAGGAGGCGTCCAGCGGCCATTCACGGTCGTGGTTGAGGTCGACGCCGTAGATCGTCAGGCGACTGTGTATGCCGCGGATGTACGCGGCGTAGCGCTCCTCGAACTCGGCGTCCAGGTCCGTCGCCGGACCGCGGACCTCGCGGACGTCCGGGGCGGGGCAACCCAACTGGGTCAGCGCTCGGACGAAGGATTCGTCGCTCAAGAGCTCATCGACCGGCGTGGCCTTGAGACGGCTGTGCAGCCAGCCCTCGGAGTCGGCGGCGACCACCCCGATCAGCAGGCCTCGCGCGAAGAGGGCCGCGCCGGAGAAACCGGCCCAGGGCGAGCCGCCGTCGGCACGGGGCGCGGGCACATGGTCGACGTCCAGCACGTACGACTGCCTGACCAGCGCGGAGCCGGGCTTGACGGTACCGGTGACGTGCTCGCTCTCCAGCCGGGCTCGGTCGTCCCGCTGGACGTGCGGATAGCCGATGGCCTCACAGCCGGGCAGGGGTGCGATGCCGCCCACTCTGCCCCAGCGGGAGGCCCAGGCAGCGTCGGAAGCCTCGTCGGTGAGCGGTTCGTCGGCCAGCAGCAGGGCGGCGTCGCAGGACATGTCGTCGCGCTGCCAGACGCGCTCGCAGCGCACTGGCTCCCGCCTTCCGGGCACGAGGACCCGGATGCCGGAGCCACGCGCGACGACATGGGCCGCCGTCAGGACGACGCGCGGAGAGAGCAGATAGCCACTGCCCTGGGTCCCGCAGAGGACTACGGCCGGCCGGTCCGCGAGAGGGCCGCCCCGATCGCCGAACTGCACGATCAGTCCCGTGCCGCGGCGGAGAAGCCGCTCACATCGCCTTCGTCGTCAGCGGCGATGAGCCAGTCCCGGCCCGTCACCCGGTCCCTGGGTTTCAGAGTGAACGAGACCTTGTGCGTATGGGCCCTGGACACACCGGCCTCCGCACCCGTGTCGACGACCCACGCCTTGAGGCCTCCTCGTGCCCGGGCGTCGCGGCGCACCTCCACCGCGAACTCCATGTGGATCTCACCCAGTTCGAAGCGGAGGCCTTGACCCTCACCCCGGTTTGCGGCCTCCACCAGGCCGTCCCGTACGGCTCCGACCACATCGGCGAGCTCAATGCTGTCGCTCACTGTCCCCCGTTCACCATCCGGCTCTCGCGTCACCACTGCAAGAACCTATCTCGCTGCGAGAGGGGGGCGCACCCTGTCCACGTACTTCAAGGGCGCACAGTGCAACGGACTGTCTCACCGTGCGCCCCGCAACAGGGCGGCTCACCGGAGCAGGGTCCGGCCCGGAGCGCCGTGGCTCCGGGCCAGGGAGAACAGGAGCGCTCCCTACGCTCGTACGCGCGATGTCACTGCGCCCGTACCTCGTACGTCGTGATCCGCACCGACTCGTCGTCCAGGCACTGCCCGGTCTCCAGGTCGAACCGCTGCTTGAGCAGGGGCGAGGCCACGAACGGCCGGCCCTGGGCACTGCCGGTCAGACCGCGCGAGAGGACCGCCGCGCCGCTGAAGGGGTCGCGGTTGTCGACGGCGTACAGGTTGCCCGCGCGGTCGCGGAACAGGGCCGCCTGCCGGCCGTCGGGCAGCAGGGCCGCCACGCCCCGGCCGGGGAACAGCCGGGTCAGCTCGCAGACCGCGAACCAGTCGCCGTCCAGGTGGAGTTCGACCTTCAGGTCGGTGGTCTCGGGTGCCAGGGTCATCGCTGGGCGCTTCCTTCCAGGGGACGGTGGCCGATGGTCAGCAGCGGCAGGTCGGGCTTGATCTGCTCGCGCTCGGGGACGAAGCCGACGACCGGGTCGGGGGTGTCGGGGGCGTTCACGAAGGACACGAACCGGGCGAGCTTCTCCGGGTCGTTGATGGTGGTCGCCCACTCGTCGGCGTAGTGCGCCACGTGGGCCGCCATCAGGGACTCCAGCTCCTCGCAGATGCCGAGGGAGTCCTCCACGACCACGTCACGGACGTGGTCCAGGCCGCCGGGGATGCGCTCCAGCCAGGTCGAGGTGCGCTCCAGGCGGTCCGCGGTGCGGATGTAGAACATCAGGAACCGGTCGATGAGCCGGATCAGTTCGGCGTCGGTGAGGTCCTGGGCGAGCAGGTCCGCGTGGCGCGGGGTGGCGCCGCCGTTGCCGCCGACGTAGAGGTTCCAGCCGTTGGAGGTGGCGATGACGCCGAAGTCCTTCGACTGGGCCTCCGCGCACTCGCGGGCGCAGCCCGACACCGCCGACTTCAGCTTGTGCGGGGAGCGCAGGCCCCGGTAGCGCAGCTCCAGGTCGATGGCCATGCGGACCGAGTCCTGGACGCCGTAGCGGCACCAGGTCTGGCCGACGCAGGACTTCACCGTGCGCAGGGACTTGCCGTAGGCGTGCCCGGACTCGAAGCCGGCGTCCACCAACCGCGTCCAGATCAGCGGGAGTTGCTCGACCCGCGCGCCGAACATGTCGATCCGCTGGCCGCCGGTGATCTTCGTGTAGAGGCCGAAGTCGCGGGCGATCTCGCCGATCGTGATGAGGCCCTCGGGGGTGATCTCGCCGCCGGGGATGCGCGGTACGACCGAGTAGGAGCCGTTCTTCTGGATGTTGGCGAGGAAGTGGTCGTTGGAGTCCTGGAGGGCCGCCTGCTCGCCGTCCAGGACGTAGCCGCTCGCGCCGATCGTCGGGGCGAGGGAGGCGATGATCGAGCCGACGGCCGGCTTGCAGACCTCGCAGCCGTCGCCGCCCCGGGCGCCGTCGCGGCCGTAGCGGTCGAGGAGGTCCTGGTAGGTGTTGATGCGCAGGGCCAGGACGATCTCGTAGAGCTCCTCGCGGGTCTGCGCGAAGCAGCCGCACAGGCCCTTGTCGACCTCGACGCCGGACGCCTCCAGCTCCGCGGTGACCAGCTGGCCGAGCACCTTGACGCAACTGCCGCACGTGGTACCGGCCTTGGTGCACTTCTTCACCTCGGGCACGGTGGTGCAGTTGTGCTCGGTGACCGCTCCGCGGATCGTGCCCTTGCGGACGTTGTTGCAGGAGCAGATGATCGCGTCGTCCGGCAGCGCGGTCGGGCCGAGCTGCACCGACTCGCCCGCGCCGGCCGGCAGCACCAGCGACTCGGGAGAGACCGGCGGGACGGAACCGGTGAACGCCTTCAGCGTGCCGTACGCCTCCGCGTCACCGACCAGGATGCCGCCGAGCAACGTGCCGTCCCGGCCGATGACCAGCTTCTTGTACAGGCCCGCGCGGGAGTCGGAGTACACGACGTCCAGGCAGTCCTCGGTCGCGCCGTGCGCGTCGCCGAAGGACGCCACGTCCACCCCGAGCAGCTTCAGCTTGGTGGAGAGGTCGGCGCCCAGGAAGGCGGCCTCGTCGGAGGCGATGGTCGCCGCCGCCGTCTCGGCCTGCTCGTAGCCGGGGGCGACCAGGCCGTACACCCGGCCGTCGGCGGCCAGAGCGCACTCGCCGATCGCGAAGACGTGCGGGTCGGAGACCGTACGGCACTGCTCGTCGACGGTGATGCCGCCGCGCTCGCCGACGGTCAGGCCGCACTCGCGGGCCAGCTGGTCGCGGGGGCGGACACCGGCGCTGAACACGACCAGGTCGGTGGCGAGTTCGGAGCCGTCGGACAGCTTCATGCCGGTGACGGCACCCTCGGCGTCGACCACGATCTCCTGCGTGCCCACCCCGGTGTGGACGGTCAGGCCCATCTCCTCGATGGTCCGCAGCAGCGCCGCGCCACCGCCCTCGTCGACCTGCACCGGCATCAGCCGCGGCGCGAACTCCACGATGTGGGAGGTGAGTCCGAGGCCCTTCAGGGCGCCGGCCGCCTCCAGTCCGAGCAGACCGCCGCCGACCACGGCACCGGTGGTGCGGGTCTTGGCGTACTCCTCGATGGCGAGGAGGTCCTCGATCGTGCGGTAGACGAAGCAGCCCTCGGCGTCCTTGTTCGGGACCGGCGGCACGAAGGGGTAGGAGCCGGTGGCGAGGACGAGGGTCTCGTACGCGAAGACCTGACCGGACTTGGCGGTGACCTTCTTCGCCTCGCGGTCGATCGCGACGGCCGGGTCGCCGACGTACAGCTCGATGCCGTGCGTCTCGATGAACTCCATGTCCGTCATGGACAGTTCCTCGGGCGTCTTCCCCGAGAAGTACGAGGTGAGCGCGACCCGGTCGTACGCGGGACGCGGTTCCTCGCAGAGCACGACCACGCGGTGGGTGGCGGTCAGGCCCCGCTCGGCGAGCGCCTCCAGGAAGCGCTGGCCGACCATGCCGTGGCCGACGAGGACGATCGTGGGGGTGGCCTCCGTGGCCTCCGGGGTGGCGGTCATCAGGAGCCTCCATCGTTGGTGAGCAGGTGGAGCAGCGGTCCGCCGTCGGAGGGGAGCGGCTCTGCTCCCTCCCAGGCGCGGGCGAGCGCGCCGACGGTGCCGAGTTCGCCGACGAGGACCCCGCCGACCAGGCGGTCGTCGCGGACGACGACCTTGCGGTAGGTCCCGCGGGTGGCGTCCGTGAGCTGGACGACGTCGTCGCCAGGCAGCGCCTCGGTCTCGCCGAACGCGGCCAGGTCGAAGGCGGTCTGCCCGGGCAGCGTGAGCCGGGTCAGCGAACGGGTGCCGGTGTAGCGGGCGCCTTGGTTTCCGGTGCCGGCCGCCAGCAACTCGGCCAGCGCGTCGGCCTGTTCGAGGGCCGGGGTGGCGAGGCCGTAGACCGTGCCGTCGTGCTGGGCGCAGTCGCCGATGGCGTGGATGTGCGGGTCGGAGGTGCGCAGTTCGTCGTCCACGACGATGCCCTTGCGCACGTCCAGGCCCGCGGTTTGCGCGAGACCGACACGGGGGTGGACCCCGCAGGCCAGGACCACGATCTCGGCGTCCAGCGCGTATCCGTCGGCCATCTCGACCGAGCGGACCGCCCCGCCGACACAGCGCACGTCCCGCACGCGCAGGTCGGTGTGGACCTCGACGCCGAGGTCCACGAGGTGGCGGCGGACGAGCTTGGACGCGCTCGGGTCGAGCTGGCGCTCCATCAGCCGCTCGGACTGCTGGGCGAGGATCACCTGGGCGCCGCGCTGGGCGAGCGCGCGGGCCGCGGACACCCCGAGGAGCCCGCCGCCGATGACGACGGCCTTCACGCCGGGCCGCACGGCCTTGGACAGTCCCAGGCAGTCGTCCATGGTCCGGAAGGCGTGCACGCCCTCGGGCAGCACGTGGTCGGGGGTGAACAGACCGCGCAGCGGCGGAAGCACCGGGTTGGAGCCGGTGGCCAGGACCAGCGTGTCGTACGCGATCTGCGAACCGTCGGCGCACTCGACGGTCCGTGCCTCGCGGTCGATGCCGGTGACCCGGGCACGGGTCAGCGCGGCCGGCGCCGGGAGCGCGATCACGTCGGGGGTGTACCGCCCGGCCAGTACCTCGGCGAGGAGCACCCGGTTGTACGGGCGGTGCTCCTCCTCGCCGATCAGCGTCACGGGCGTGCCGAGCTCTCCGAGCCGCCGGGCGAGCCGGACGCCCGCGAGCCCGGCGCCGATCACCACCACACGCGTATTCGAGGTCATGTCAGGAGCGTGCGTGGTGGGTGTTACCCGACCGCATCACCTCTGTTTCCCGTGAGGAACGCTGCCCTCAGCAGGGACCGGGGGCGGGTGTGAGGGTTCGGGACGGGCGGCGCGGGAGCACTGTGAGGACGCCCGTGCGACCCGGGGCGCGAATATCGCGTACGGCCAGTGGCCGGCCTGACGCTACCGTGACGCCGTGACGACTCAGGTGATCGTGCTCAACGGCGGGTCCAGTTCCGGCAAGACGGCGCTCGCGCGTGCCCTCCAGGCCGTGCTGCCCGAGCCGTGGCTGGCGTTCAGCATCGACGACTTCGTCGACTCGATGCCGCCGGCCCTCCAGGAGTCGGACGCGGGCCTGGAGGTCACGGCGGACGGCACGGTGAGCGTGGGAGCGGACTTCACACGGCTGGAGGCGGCCTGGAGGGCGGGCCTCGCCGCGACCGTCCGCGCGGGCGCCCGGGTCGTCGTCGACGACGTCTTCCTCGGCGGCCCGCACTCCCAGGAGCGCTGGCGGGACACCCTGGCCGGCCTCGACGTCCTGTGGGTCGGCGTGCGCTGCGAGGCCGCCGTTGCCGCGGCCCGCGAGACCGCCCGGGGCGACCGGGTCCACGGGATGGCGGAGAAGCAGGCCGAGCTCGTCCACCAGGGCGTGGTCTACGACATCGAGGTGGACACCACCCGCACCGGCTCCCCGGACTGCGCGCGCACCATCGCCGCGGCGGTCGTCGGCGGTTCCCCGTG
>NZ_LJBR01000002.1 GCF_001282115.1 Streptomyces sp. NRRL B-24085
GGGTGCGGGTGCGGGTGCGGGTGCGGGTGCGGGTGCGGGTGCGGGTGTCGGCCCATGTGTGGGGGCGCTGAGGGGTGGTCTGTGGAGGTGTTGTCTCACCCTGGCTCCCAGAGGGGTGAGGACCGTCGGGCCGGTCGGCATCAGCCGCGTCGCCAGTGCTCGTACCGCCTCGTACGGTCCTCCGGGAAAGCGGCCCACCAGGACCGCCAGCACGCCGATCAGCGCCGCCGCGACCCCGCCCCGCGCCCCCGCGTCCAGGCCGACCAGCAGAGCCGCGGCCGCCAGGGCGCCCAGGGTGCTGTCGGCGCCCAGGACGACCACCGCGGCGAACCAGAGGAGGCCGCGGACGGGGTCGTAGGCGGTGGGGTCGAAGGCGCGCAGGCCCATGCCGAGCATGCCGCCGCCCAGGGCGGCCAGCGCGGCACCCGCCACGAAGGCGAGCAGCTTCAGGGCGGGGACCCGGACGCCCGCGGCCGAGGCCCCGGACTCGTGGTCGCGCAGGGCGGCCAGGGCCCGGCCCGTGCGGCCCCTGCGCAGCGCGCGGGTCGCCAGCAGGGCGAGCGCGAGCAGGGCCAGCTCCAGGACGTAGTACGCGCGGTCGCCGTCGAAGCCGTAGGGGCGGTCCAGGGACAGGCCGGAGGTGGCGTACGGCTGGGCGAAGACGAAGCGGCTCACCCCGACGCCGACCGCGAAGGTCGCGAGGGCCAGCGCGAGACCCCGGCGGGTGATCGCCGGCCAGCCCGTCAGCAGGCCGAGGGGGGCCACCAGGACGACCGCCGTCGCCAGCGCGGCCAGTTCCGGCAGGCGGGGCAGGCCCGGGAAGCGGCCCGCCGCCAGCAGGGCCGTGAACAGGGCGCCCAGGCCGGCGTAGGCCGCCTGGCCAAGGGAGATCTGGCCGCCCCTGCCGGTCACGACCACCAGGGAGAGCAGCACCACACCCAGCGCCGGGACCTGGACCGACGTGTGCAGGTCCGAGCCCGCGAAGCCCAGCGGGAGCAGGAACAGCACCGCCGCGACGATCCACGCGCCCGGCGGCGTGGACACGCGCGCGGTGGCCGTCCGCGGGAGCGCGTCCCGGGTGCCGACGCCGGGCAGGGCCAGGGCCGCGACGAGGAGGGCCACGACGAACAGGTTCGCGCCCACCGCCTGGAGCAGCGGCTCGGCCCGGCCCGAGGGGTGCAGCCGGGTCAGCTGGCTCTGCGCGACCCCGATGGCCAGCGCCGCCAGCACCGCCACCGGCAGGCTGCGCATCCGTGCGGCCACCGCTACGGCCACCACCTCCATGACGAGCAGCGGCAGCCCGTACGGGTCCAGGCGGACGTAGGGGGCCAGCAGCACGCCCGTCAGGCCCGCCGTGAACGACCCGAACGCCCAGCCGGCCGCCGCCACCCGGTCGGCGTCGATCCCGCCGAGCACGGCCAGCCCGCGGTCGTTCACGACGGCCCGCAGCTCCCGCCCGAAGCGCGTCCAGCGGATCACACCCCCGACGCCCGCGGCCAGGGCCAGGACCACCGCGAGCTGCCCCCACGGGTCCGCCGGCACCAGTTCCGGGGCGTCGTCCCGGGCGCCCTGGCCCCACAGCAGCGCGGCCCCGCCCACCAGCAGCACGAAGACGCCGAGCGAGGCCACCAGGGTCTGGGCCGGATCGCCGCCCAGGACCGCCAGGGGCCGGAAGACGAAACGCTCCAGCAGCACGCCCAGGGCCGGTGCCAGGACCAGCAGGGTCGCCGCCGCCCCGGCCCACAGCGGCCAGCCCCACTCCACCACGCACTGCCGCAGCACGTACGCGCACACCATCGCGACCGCCCCGTGCGCGAAGTTCAGCACCCCGGTCGCCCGGTACGTCACGATCAGGCCGATCCCGGTGAGCGCGGCCGCGGCGCCGACCGACAACCCGGCGAGGGTCAGGTCGTAGGTCAGCGACGACATCAGTCGGTTTCCTCGACCGGCTCGCAGATCGGGCAGGGGCCCAGCTCACCGCCGGTCAGCAGCTTGGCGTCCACCGGGACCGCCTCCGCCTTCCCGGCGACCAGCGGACAGTCCGCGCGGTGCCAGAGGGTGCCGCCGGGCACCATCAGCAGGTCCCCGCTGACCGCCAGGGGCGCGCCGGCCGCCGTACCGGGCTCCCCCTCGGCCCCGGTGGGCTCCTCGGCGACCAGGAGGCGGTACAGCTCCTCCACGCGTGCGGCGGCGAGCGCGCCCCGGCCGTGGGTGAGGAGCACCGCCCCGGCGACGATCAGCGCGGCCCCGGGCACCGTGCAGGAGGCGAGGTAGGGCACCTGCCGCTCGGCGAAACGCTCGCCCGAGACGCCGTACCAGCCGAGGACGCACAGCACCGCGCCCGCGGCGAGCGCGGCCCAGCCCGCCCAGAGGACGGGGTGCACGGTCCGCAGTCGGGCTGTCCGCATCTCTGGCTCCCACATGTCGCATGCCTGTCCATGTAAGCCAATCGCTTGCACTATGCCTTCTTGAAGCTGACCCTGAAAGCACCGGGCGCACGTGGCCCGGACCGACACCCGGTGGTGAGCCAGATGGTTCTCGGGAGCGACCGCACGTGGGGGAACGGCAGCCGGGGGCTGGTGGCGGTGGGCTTCGCCCTCGCCGTGGCCCTCACGGCGTGCAGCGACGACAGCGGCGGCGGCAGCGAGAGCCCGCCGCCGACGCCGTCCGTGGAGCGGACCACGCCGTCCGCGGCACCGTCGCCGAGCGGACCGGCTGACACGGCCGCCGCCCAGCGCGAGATCAAGACGAACTGGGAGAAGTTCTTCGACCCGAAGACCTCCACCGAGGACAAGCAGGCCGTCCTGGAGAACGGCGACGAGATGGGCCCGGTGCTCCAGGCCTTCAGTGGTGACCAGCGCGGAGGACAGGTGCAGGCGAAGGTCACCAAGGTCGCGTTCACCGGGGCGACCGCGGCCGACGTGACGTACACCCTGATGCTCAACGGCGCCACGGCCCTGCCGGACGCCTCCGGGACGGCGGTCGAACAGGACGGCACCTGGAAGGTCTCGGTCAACACCCTCTGTGCGCTGGTCCAGTTGAGCGGCAATGCCACCGCGTCGGCTCTTCCGGGCTGCTGAGGCCGCCCTCGCGGTCCTGCTGCTCGCGCTCGTCACGGCGTGCGGCAGCAGGCTGCCGGAGAGCGACTTCGAGCACCGCGAGCGGACGGCCCCCGCCCGGGACCGCACACCGATCCGCGTCGGCATCGTCACCAGCGCCACCAGCCCGGTCGGTGGCAGCGCCTTCACCGGCCCGCGCGACGGCGCCAAGGCGTATTTCGAGCGGCTCAACGCGCGCGGAGGCGTCGACGGCCGCCGCGTCGAGGTGCGCGAGTGCGACGACGGCGGCAGCGGGGTCGGCAACAACACCTGTGTGCACAAGCTGATCGACGAGGACAAGGTGGTCGCCCTGGTCGCCACCACCGTCCTCGACTACGCGGGCGCCTCCCGCGTCTCCCACGCGCGCGTGCCCGACATCGGCGGCCAGCCCATCGGTGCCGCCTACGACACCTGGCCGCACCTCTACGGCATCTACGGCAGCCTCGCGCCCCGCGACGGCACGACCGGCTGGGACGGGAATCAGTACGGCGGCACCGAGGTCTACCGCTACTTCAAACGCGAGCACGGGGCCCGTACGGCCGCCGTCGTCTCCTACAACCAGGCCGCGTCCGCCGCCTACGCCCGGCTCGTCGAGCAGGGGCTGCGGGCCGAGGGCTACAAGGTCGTCACCGAGCAGGTCGACTTCGCGCTGCCCAACTTCCGTGCCGTGGCGGCCGACCTGAAGGAGCAGGGCGCCGACCTGGTCTTCGACGCCGTCGACAGCCATGGCAACGCCCAACTGTGCGAGGCGATGGACGCGGCCGGCGTCGAGGTCACCGCCAAGGTCACCAACGTGCAGTCCTGGACGTCCACCGTCCAGGACGACTACAAGGACGCCCCGCGCTGCCGCAACGCCCTGTGGGCCACCGGATCAAGCCGCAACTACGCGGACACCGGGAACGCGGCCGTACGGGAGTTCAGGGACGCCACGAAGGGCCTGGAGACGCACTCCCAGTGGCAGTTGGAGGGCTGGGCGGCCGCCATGTGGTTCACCGACGCCGCGAAGTCGTGTGCGCCGCAAGGCGTCACGCGCGCGTGTGTCGACGCCTACATGGACCGCAGCCAGGACTACACCGCGCAGGGCCTGCTCGTCCCCGTCCGGTTCGAACGCCTGGCCGAGCCGCCGAGGTCCCGCAGGACGTGCCTCTCGGTGGCCCGCTGGCAGGACGGCCGGGGCTGGGTCTCCCAGGGCGACATGGACCGCACGTGCTTCGACGTTCCGCAACTGCCGTACCGGCAGTGAGTTCCCGCCCGTCACCGCGGTGAGCCGAAGAACTCCCTGACGTCAGCGGCCAGCAGCTCGGGCACCTCCAGGGCGGCGAAGTGGCCGCCGCGGTCGAACTCCGTCCAGCGGACGACGGTGTTGGCCTGCTCGGCCCAGCGGCGGATCGCCACGTCCTCGGCGAAGTTGGCCACCGCGGTCGGCACCCCCGAGCTCGACGTCGGGAACCAGTCCGGCACATGGCTGTTCTCGTAGTACATGCGAGCCGCGGAACCCGCCGTGCCGGTCAGCCAGTACAGCATCACGTTCGTCAGGAGGGTGTCCCGGTCGACCGCGTCCTCCGGCAGCACGGCCGAGGAGTGCGTCCACGCCTGGAACTTCTCCATGATCCAGGCCAGTTGGCCGACCGGCGAGTCGGTGAGGCCGTAGGAGAGGGTCTGCGGGCGGGTCGACTGGAGGGCGTTGTAGCCGAAGCCGTCCGTGGTGAAGTCGGCGATGCTCGCGAGGCTCCTCAGCTCGCGTTCGGTCAGTCCCGTGCGGGCCTCCTCATCGACCGGGCCGAGCGGGATGAAGCCGACGGAGGCGGCGTTCACATGGACGCCGACGACCGACTCCGGCGCGATCCGGGCGAGCGCGGGGGAGATAAGCGCGCCCATGTCGCCGCCCTGGGCGCCGTAGCGCTCGTAGCCGAGCCTGCGCATCAGCTCCGCCCACGCGCGGGCGACCCGGTTGACGTTCCAGCCCTTCTCGCGGGTGGGGCCGGAGAAGCCGAAGCCCGGGATGGACGGGATCACCAGGTGGAAGTCCTCGCTCAGCGGGCCGATCACCCCGAGGAACTCCACGACCGACCCCGGCCAGCCGTGCGTCAGGATCAGCGGCAGGGCGTCCGGACGGGACGAGCGGATGTGCAGGAAGTGCACCTGGGCGCCGTCGATCCCGGTGACGAACTGCGGGAGTTCGTTCAGGGCGGCCTCGTGCTTGCGCCAGTCGTAGGCGCCCCGCCAGTAGCCGGCGAGGTCGCGGAGGTAGGGCAGGGATGCGCCGTACTCCCAGCCCGCGTCCGGGAGTTCGTCCGGCCAGCGGGTGAGGTCCAGGCGGGTGTGCAGGTCGTCGAGCTGCGCCTGCGGGATGTCGATCCGGAAGGGACGGATCTGACCGGTCTCACGGCTGTCACGGTTCTCTGCGGTCGCGCTGTTGTCTGCCATGAGCCCAAGGTAGGAGGGCTTGCGGACAGCCACTGTCCGCAATGGCTGGCAGACTCGGCACCATGTTGGAGACCTCGGCACGACTCCTGCGCCTGCTCTCGCTCCTGCAGGCCCACCGCGAATGGTCCGGCCCCGACCTCGCCGACCGCCTCGGCGTCACCCCGCGCACTGTCCGCAGGGACGTGGACCGGCTGCGCGAGCTCGGCTATCCGGTCAACGCCAGCCCCGGCACCGGCGGCGGCTACCAGCTCGGCGCGGGCGCGGAACTGCCCCCGCTGCTGCTCGACGACGACGAGGCAGTCGCGGTCGCCGTCGGCCTGCGCACGGCCGCGGGCCAGGGCATCGAGGGCATCGGCGAGACCTCGGTGCGGGCCCTCGCCAAGCTGGAGCAGGTCCTGCCGGGTCGGCTGCGCCGGCGGGTGGGCGCCCTGAACGCCTTCACGGTGCCGATGCTCCGCGGCCCGCAACCGGATGCCGTCGACCCCGGCGTCCTCACCGAGCTCGCCCACCTGTGCCGGGACGCCGAGCGCCTGCGCTTCGAGTACGCCGACCACGGCGGCACGCCGAGCCGCCGGAGCGTCGAACCGCACCGCCTGGTGTGCAGCGAGCGGCGCTGGTACCTGGTCGCCTGGGACCTGGACCGGGACGACTGGCGGACCTTCCGCGTCGACCGGATCACCCCGAAGCCGCCGCACGGCCCGCGGTTCGCACCGCGCACCCCGCCCGCCGAGGACCTCGCCGCCTACGTCTCGCGGGGTGTCTCCACGCGCGCGTACGCCTCGCACGCGGTCGTGCGGCTGCTGGTGTCCGAGGAGCGGGCCGCCGAGCGGATCTCACCGAGCGCCGGCGTGCTGGAGGCGGAGGGGCCCGACAGCTGCATCCTGCGCACCGGGGCGTCGAGCCTCGACGTGATGGTGATCCACGTGATGATGACGGGCTTCGACTTCGAGGTGCTGGAGCCGGCCGAGCTGACCGAGGCGATCAGGACGGCTCACGACCGCCTCGCTCGCTCGCTTGCTCGCTCTTCGGCTCGGGCTGCGGAGCCAGCGCCGCGTACTCCGGATGGTGCAGGTCGAACGCCGGGGACTCGGAGCGGATCTTCGGCAGCGTGACGAAGTTGTGGCGGGGCGGCGGGCAGGAGGTGGCCCACTCCAGGGAACGGCCGAAGCCCCAGGGGTCGTCGGTCTCCACCGGCACGCCGTACCTGGCCGTCTTCCACACGTTGTAGAGGAACGGCAGCGTCGAGGCGCCGAGCAGGAACGCGCCGATCGTCGAGATGGTGTTCAGGGCCGTGAAGCCGTCGGCCGCGAGGTAGTCGGCGTAGCGGCGGGGCATGCCCTCGGCGCCCAGCCAGTGCTGGACCAGGAACGTGGTGTGGAAGCCGACGAACAGCGTCCAGAACTGGATCTTGCCGAGCCGCTCGTCGAGCATCTTCCCGGTGAACTTCGGCCACCAGAAGTACAGCCCGCCGAAGATCGCGAAGACGACTGTGCCGAACACGACGTAGTGGAAGTGCGCCACCACGAAGTAGGTGTCCGAGACGTGGAAGTCCAGCGGCGGCGAGGCCAGCAGCACCCCGGTCAGACCGCCGAACAGGAATGTCACCAGGAAGCCGGTGGCCCACAGCATCGGCGTCTCGAAGGACAGCGAGCCCTTGATCATGGTCCCGGTCCAGTTGAAGAACTTCACGCCCGTCGGGACGGCGATCAGGAAGCTCATGAAGGAGAAGAACGGCAGCAGCACCGCGCCGGTGACGAACATGTGGTGCGCCCACACCACGATCGACAGTCCGGTGATCGACATCGTCGCCGCGACCAGCGTCAGGTAGCCGAAGATCGGCTTGCGGCTGAAGACCGGGATGATCTCCGTGATGATCCCGAAGAACGGCAGCGCGATGATGTACACCTCGGGATGACCGAAGAACCAGAACAGGTGCTGCCACAGCAGCGCCCCGCCGTTGTCGGCCTCGAACACCTGTGAGCCGAAGCGCCGGTCGGCCTCCAGGACCAGCAGCGCGGCCGCGAGGACCGGGAACGCCAGCAGGATCAGGATCGACGTGAACAGCGTGTTCCAGGTGAAGATCGGCATCCGGAACATGGTCATGCCGGGCGCGCGCATCCCGATGATCGTGGTGATGAAGTTGACCGCGCCGAGGATCGTGCCGAAGCCGGCCAGCGCGAGGCCCATGATCCACAGGTCGGGGCCCACCCCGGGGGAGTGCGCGGAGTTGTTCAGCGGCGCGTAGGCGAACCAGCCGAAGGCGGCGGGGCCGGACGGCACGAGCAGCGACCCCGTCACGATCAGGCCGCCGAACAGGAACAGCCAGTACGACAGCATGTTCAGCCGGGGGAAGGCCACGTCCGGGGCGCCGATCTGCAGCGGCATCAGCTCGTTGGCGAAGCCGGCGAAGCTGGGGGTCGCGAACAGCAGCAGCATGACCGTGCCGTGCATCGTGAAGAGCTGGTTGAACTGCTGGTTGTCCACGATCTGCAGCCCCGGCCGGGCGAGTTCCGCGCGCATCAGCAGCGCCATGACCCCGCCGACCAGGAAGAACACGAATGATGTGATCAGATAGAGGTGACCGATCTTCTTGTGGTCGGTCGTCGTCAGCCAGTCCACGATCAGCCGCCCGTGCCGCTTGGTCCGCACGGGTCGTGCCGTGGCCTGCACGGTCTGCGTCCCCATCGCTCGCCCCTTCGCTCGGCTCACGCCATGATGCTCGCGCTGTCGTGCGCGGCAACAGAGGGCGTAAGGGGGTTCTGTGGCGGAACCGTGTATTTCCTATGCGCGACTGACCGTCGTGGGCCTGTCCGGAATCGGTGGGAAAACGGGTCCTGGACAGTCCTCGGACAAGCCTTCCCGAGGCGCATTGGCGGAAGTCGTACGACGCGCGGGAATTGCGTTCGAATACGCGTGGAAGGGCTGGGGAAACGCCCGTCCGTGTGACGCAGCGCGAGGGAAACGGGTGACGGCATCCTGTGACACAAGCGTGACAGGGGGCGGGCGGGACCCGGACTTCCGTGGCCGCCGGGCAGGGCCTAGCGTGGCCGTATGGCATCCATTCCGACACCGCCCGCCGAACCCCAGGACAGCCCGGACACCTACGTCGGCCTCGACTCCGACTCCGCCGAGCGGATCGCGCGTGAGCGGGGCTGGTCCACGGTCCGGTCGCTGCCGCCGGGGGCGATCATCACGATGGAGTACCGCGCGGGCCGGCTGAACTTCGAGGTCAAGGACGGTCGCGTGGCACGGGCCTGGAAGGGCTGAACGCATGACACGGGCCCCGGTTCCCTGTGGGGGAGCCGGGGCCCTGTCGTGCCCGGGGCGGCGGTGCGTACCGGCCCCGACGGTCGTGAGGCGGGTCAGCCGCCGGTCACCGGCCGGGTGGCCGGGGACGCCGTACCGCGCACGATCCGGTCCGGGTGCGGCGGGCGGCGGCTGCCGGCCGGGGTGACCGGGGTGCGCTCCGAGCGGGCGCTGTGCGGGCCCGGCGACAGATAGGCGGGTGACCTGGGGCCGCGCGCCGGGGCGGTGGCCTCGCGGGCCGCCGTCTCGTTCTGCGGGGCCGTGAGCGGCTTGAGGCGGGCGGGCGCGGTGACGGGGGTGACCGGGGCCGGGGCCTTCGCGCCGCCGCGGGACCGCCAGCGGTCGCGCAGGTCGAAGGCGTAGTCCTCGGTGCGGGCGATCAGCGGCTCGAACCAGGGCAGCGCGAGCAGGATCAGCAGACCGGCGACCCAACCCAGCAGGACGTCGCTCAGCCAGTGCGTACCGAGGTAGACGGTGGCCATGCCGACGCCCAGCGAGGTCACCGCGGAGATCGCGGACAGCCAGCGGCGGGCTCTCGGGGTGGAGGCCAGATACGCCAGGATTCCCCAGGTCACCACGGCGTTGGCGGTGTGGCCGCTGGGAAATATATCGCCGCCCAGGCCCATCTCGTTGGAGCCGATGACGGTCGCGTAGTGCGGTCCGAGCCGTCCCATGCCGTACTTGGCGGCGCCCACCGTGATGTTCAGCAGCAGCAGCGAGGTGCCCAGGGTCAGCAGCGGGCGCAGGGTGTGCTGCCGCCAGGAGCGCCAGCCCAGCCAGGCCGCGACCATCACCGCGGTCGGGCCGCGCTGGCCCAGCACCACGTAGTAGTCGACGAACCAGTGGATGGAGGCCCACTGCTGGTACGGCCGGAAGAACATGACCTGCCAGTCGAGGCGGACCAGCCACGAGGTGGTCACCACCAGCCACACGATCGCCAGGTAGAACGCCAGGGCGGCGACCACGAGGACGGTCCGGTGGCGGCTCGCCCGAGGCACGCTGAGGTGGGCCGGCCGTTCCGGCTCACGGTCCAGCCTGGCGAACACCCGGTCCAGACGGGTGGGGTTTCGTTCGGTACGCACCCAATCGACGTTACAGCGAGTGAGCTCTGTTCCCCGGCGAATCAGCGGCTTTGTGATGACGATGTGATGTGGGATTCCTCTCAGGTGGGGGCCTATTTCCAGGGATTCCGCAAAGGCGGGCGGCTGCGCCCTTCAATTCTTTTGATCATTCCGGGTGGCGGTTTTATGGCCCTTATGAATTCGTTCACCGAATCATGGGGCGGAATTCTCCGCGCGCTCATCGACGCCCGGAGTGGATCATGGCGGACCGGAGCCGTTCAGCCAGAAGGCGCCGTACAGCGCGGACGCCAGGGCGACCAGGGCGACGATCGTGGCTGACCTGCGGGTCCGTGCCCGGGCGAGGGCCAGGGCGAGGGGGAACAGCAGGGGGAAGGCGGGCATCAGCAGGCGCGGTTTCGAGCCGAAGTAGCTCGACGCGCACAGGGCGAGCGCGGTGACGACCCCGGCGTACACCAGGAGGGGCAGCGGCTGGCCCTGCCGTGCGCAGACGACGTACAGCCACACCACGAGCCCGACACCGACGATCAGGCCGGCTCCCGCCAGAGCCGAGGGGAACGACGTGAACTTGTCGGCGACGAAGCGGGCGAAGGCGTACCCGCCGTCGAATCCGTTGCGCCAGCCCGCCTGCACGTCGAGATAGCCGAGCGGGCCCCGGCCGGTGCGGTGCCCCACCCACAGCACGTAGGCGGCGGTGCCGAGGGAGGCGAGGGCCATGCCCAGGACGCGGCGGGCCGGGGCGGACGGGGTGGACGCGGTGACCGTGGGAGCGGCGCCCGCGTCGAGGGCCCGTCGGTCCCGCAGGAACGCGGCGACGCCCGCAGCCCACACCGCCGCGACCACCGCGAGACCCACCGGACGGGTCAGGCCCGCCAGACAGGCCGTCAGGCCCGCCGTCACCCAGCGGCCGGTCAGCACCGCGTACAGCGACCAGGCCGCCAAGGCCGTGAACAGCGACTCGCTGTACGCCATCGACTGGACGATCCCGACGGGCAGGACCGCGTACAGCAGGGCAGCGCAGACGCCCGCCCGACGGCCGTACACATGGTCCGCGACCGCGAAGATCCCCCAGGCCGCGGCCAGGGACGCGAGCAGCGAGACCGTGAAGCCCGCGTCGGCGTACGACAGCGGGGTCGTCGCCGACAGCAGCCGTTCCAGCCACGGGAGGAGGGGGAAGAAGGCCAGGTTGGAGTGCACGTCGCCGTTGGGCAGCCGCACCTCGTAGCCGTAACCCAGCTCGGCGACCCTCGTGTACCAGAGGGCGTCCCAGCGGGCGGTCAGCAGGGTGTACGCGCTCTTGTCGCGCGCGGCGCTCCACAGGGCCAGCGCGAGCAGGCCCAGGGCGCGGACGGCCGCGTAGCCGAGCAGCGCCGGGGCGGCTCGGCGCAGGGCCGGTTCGGTGCGCGTTCCAAGATCGGTCACGGGTCCGATTATCGACCGGCCGCCGCACCCGCCCGTCCGCCGGGCCGTGGCGACAGGCGGTGAAAGTGGCGCACGCCACACGTGTTCCGTCCGAAGTGTGAGAGGTCCGCCACTGGGCCTGAGCGTGAACTCGCGTACGCTGACGTGTCACCCGCCGTTCGCTGCGCGGGCCGGAGACCACCGCTCCTCTCCGGCCGAGAGCATGGGGAGTCCCCACCCCGTGTGCCCGCCGAACGCGAGGGAACATCTGGGAGGTACGTACATGTCCGGGACGACCACGGCCGCCGATGCGCTGCGCCGTCGGGCGGCCGGGGCCGGTGCAAACCGCTGGGTCGTCCTGGTGGTCCTCTGCGTGAGCCTGCTCCTGGTCGCCCTCGACGCGACCGTGCTGCACGTGGCGGTGCCCGCCGTCACCGAGGACCTCAAGCCCGGCGCGATAGAACTGCTCTGGATCGTCGACGTCTATCCGCTCGTCTGCGCCTCGCTGCTGATCCTCTTCGGCACGCTCGGCGACCGCGTGGGCCGCCGGAGAGTCCTCCTCCTCGGCTACGCCCTCTTCGGCGTCGCCTCCGGTGTGGCCGCCGTCGCGGACACCGCCCAGGTACTGATCCTCGCGCGGGCGCTGCTCGGCGTCGGCGGCGCGATGATCATGCCCGCGACGCTGTCCATCCTCCGCCAGGTCTTCCCCGACCGGCGTGAGCGGGCGCTCGCGATCGGCATCTGGAGCGCGGTCGCCGCCGTCGGCGCGGCCGTCGGACCGCTGCTCGGCGGCTTCCTGCTGGAGCACTTCTGGTGGGGCTCGGTCTTTCTCGTCAACATCCCGTTGATGCTGGTCAGCCTGCCGGTGGGCCGACTGCTGCTGCCCGAGTCGAAGGGCAGCCGGGAGGGCCCCTGGGACGTGGTCGGCGCGCTGACGGCCGCCGCCGGGCTGTTCGCCCTCGTGCTCGGCGTCAAGCGGCTCGGCGGCGGGGACCTCGACGCGTTCACCGCGATCCCGCTGGCCGTGGGCGCCGCCCTGTTCGTCCTCTTCGTACGGCGGCAGCGGCGGCTCACGCATCCCCTGGTGGACCTGCGGATGTTCGCGCGCCCCGCGTTCAGCACCTCGGTCGGCTGCATCGTCCTGGCGATGCTCGCACTGGTCGGGCTCGAACTGATCGCGGCCCAGTACCTGCAACTGGTGCTCGACCTGTCCCCGCTGGAGACCGGTCTGCGGCTGCTGCCGCTGACGATCGCCGCGATGGCGGCGGGGCTGGCCGGGGCGCGGCTGCTGCGCAGGTTCGGGCCGCGCCGGATGGTCAGCGCCGGGTTCTGCCTCACGGCCCTGGCCGTGCTGCTGCTCACCGCGATGGGCGACGCGGACAACACGGGCCTGCTGGTGGCCGGGTTCGTGCTGCTCGGGTTCGGACTGGAGACGACGCTCTTCGGGGCGTACGAGTCGATGCTCAGCGAGGCGCCGCCGGAGCAGGCGGGCGGGGCCGCGGCGATCGGCGAGACCTCGTACCAGCTCGGCGCCGGCATCGGGATCGCGCTGCTCGGCAGCGTGATGAACGCGGCGTACACGCCCGGACTCTCGGGCGTGCCCGGGGTGCCGGAGTCCGCGTCCAGGTCGGCCGGTCACTCCCTGGGTGAGGCCTACGAGGTCGCCGGACGCCTCGGCGGATCCGCGGGTGTGGCCCTGCGCCGGGCCGCCCAGGACTCCTTCGTGCACGGCTTGCACGTGACCTTGCTGGTGAGTGCCGGGTTGTTGCTGCTGGGCGCGGTGATGGCGCTGCGGCTGCCGCGCACGATGCAGTGCGGGGAGGCCCCGGCGGCCGTGGAGCTGCCGGCGCCCAGGGAAGTCGCGGAGTCACGCGTCTCGGCCTGACGGTGTCTGGCTGTGCGGGGGACCGCGCTGTAACGTCGGCCGCGCAGCTTAATTAGCGCTGCTAGTTTCGAGCCGTTCGTCTGCCGGAGGATGTGCCATGCCCCCGTTCGACCCCGCCGACCCTCTCGGCCTCGACGACCTGCTGGAGCCGGAGGACCTGGCGATCCGGGAGACCGTGCGGACCTGGGCCGCCGACCGCGTGCTGCCCCGGGTCGCCGACTGGTTCGAGAAGGGCGAGCTGCCGGAGATCAGGGAACTCGCCCGGGAACTCGGGGAGATCGGCGCCCTCGGGATGTCGCTCAGCGGGTACGGCTGCGCCGGCGCCTCCGCCGTGCAGTACGGACTCGCCTGTCTGGAGCTGGAGGCCGCCGACTCCGGGATCCGCTCGCTCGTCTCCGTGCAGGGCTCGCTCGCCATGTACGCGATCCACCGGTTCGGCAGCGAGGAGCAGAAGCAGAACTGGCTGCCGCGCATGGCCGCCGGTGAGGTGATCGGCTGCTTCGGGCTCACCGAACCCGACCACGGCTCCGACCCCGCCTCCATGCGGACCTATGCCAAGAAGGACGGCACGGACTGGGTCCTGAACGGGCGCAAGATGTGGATCACCAACGGGTCGGTCGCCGGGGTCGCCGTGGTGTGGGCGCAGACCGACGACGGGATCCGCGGTTTCGTGGTGCCGACCGGCACGCCGGGTTTCTCGGCGCCGGAGATCAAGCACAAGTGGTCGCTGCGGGCCAGCGTCACCAGCGAACTGGTCATGGACGACGTACGGCTGCCCGCCGACGCGGTGCTGCCCGAGGTCGCCGGGCTCAAGGGGCCGCTGAGCTGTCTCTCGCACGCCCGGTACGGGATCGTGTGGGGCGCGATGGGGGCGGCGCGGTCGTGTTTCGAGACCGCCGTCGACTACGCGAAGACGCGGGAGCAGTTCGGGAGGCCGATCGGGGGCTTCCAGCTCATCCAGGCCAAACTCGCCGACATGGCGGTCGAACTGCACAAGGGGATTCTGCTCGCCCACCATCTGGGGCGGCGCATGGACGCCGGCCGCCTGCGTCCCGAGCAGGTCAGCTTCGGCAAGCTCAACAACGTCCGCGAGGCCATCGAGATCTGCCGTACGGCGCGGACGATCCTCGGTGCCAACGGGATCTCCCTCGAATACCCCGTGATGCGGCACGCGACGAACCTCGAGTCGGTGCTCACCTACGAGGGCACCGTCGAGATGCACCAGCTCGTGCTGGGCAAGGCGCTCACCGGACTGGATGCCTTCCGGTGAACCCTGCTGGGGGCAGGGCCGGTGAGCGGCCCTGCCTCAGCTCTGGTTGAAGAAGCCGTCCGTGCGGTGCGCGGCCGGGTCGCCGTTCACGATCTCCGTGTTGGCGGGGGTCAGCAGGAACACCCGGGTGGACACGCGCTCGATGGAACCGCGCAGTCCGAAGATCAGCCCGGCCGCGAAGTCGACGACGCGCTTGGCGTCACCGGCCTCCATCGCGGTGAGGTTCATGATGACGGGCACGCCGTCGCGGAACAGTTCGCCGATGGCGCGGGCGTCCCGGAAGCTGTCCGGGGTCACCGTGCCGATGCGACGGCCCTTCTCCTCGGCGACGTCCGAGGCCACCTTGACCCGGGGGTCGGTGACCCAGGCATCCCCGGGCTCGGTCCCTTCGGAGTATCCGTCGTCGTCGTAGTAACGCTCGTCATCGTTGTCGTCAACGAGGCCCAGCCAGGCACTCGCCTTGCGCACCGATCCCATGGACGCCTCCTCTCACAGCGGTTTCTCTTGCTTCTGTATCCCTATGGTCATCCATGATGCGGATCGCGCGCCAAGTGGATAGCCGCCGCGCGGGGGGTTTGTGACGGTACTGGTGCACAGCGAATACGTCGAGAGCCCAGGTACCCCAAGGGTCGCGTCCCATACGGCTGCTGACTGTGAGTGAAATATGATTCTTCACGGCGTACGGGTGAGGCGCGGGGCGTACGGGTGAACGCCACGCCCGGGATGAATCCGCTGCTCAACGCCGTGCCGAGCACGGGGAATCGCCGTTCCCGGATTCGCCGGGCCGTCGCCGTCCGTTGACGGGTACCGCTTCTGACGGTCGCTCAGGCGCACATGCGCGCGGTGAAGCGGACTTCTGGGAAATGAGAAACGCCGGGTGAGGGGTGGGCGCGTGTGAAGGCGGGGGTGTGCGTGAAGGCGGAGAAGGAGAACGCGAAAGGCGCCCCGCGGACGCGGGGCGCGCAGTGGGTCAGCTCAACAGGAAGAGGACCACACGCGACCGAGGTCGATGTGGGAGCGCTTGACCAGCCACTGCTGCGGATGCATGGGGCAAGTGGAACAGGCATTCGGTGTCGCGTCAACTGACTTGAGACGTACCGCCCACAGTGTGGACAGCCTTGACAGTCCGGGGAAACGGCCCCGTAGTCTCGGCGGATGCGGCCCTGCTGAGGGGCTCGGCCGTGTCAGGCGTACGCGTGTGAAGGCACCGATCCGAGTTCGACCGACTCGATGCCACGGAGCCCACGCATGCCCTCCCACACCCTTGCCACCACCCCCGCCGCCCACGGGCGCGCACCGCACGAGCATCCGTACCGGCTGATCCCCGGCTCGGAGCGCACCCGATGAGGCGCTCGCTGGTGATCGTCGGAGCCGGGCCGCGGGGCACCGGCCTCATCGAGCGGATCGCCGCCAACGCGCCCGAACTGTACGACGGTGCGGGCCTCGACCTGCACCTGGTGGACCCGCACCCGCCCGGCGCCGGACGCATCTGGCGCGCGGCGCAGTCACCGCTGCTGTGGATGAACTCGCACGCCGAGGACGTCACCATGTTCACCGACGAGACGGTGGACATGGCCGGACCCGTGCGCCCCGGCCCCACCCTGCACGAGTGGGCCGGCATCGACGGCCGCACCTTCGCCGACCGGCAGCTCCAGGGCGCGTACCTGCGCTGGGTGCACGAGCAGGCGGTGGCCGCGCTGCCGCCGTCCGTCCGCGTCCACCACCATCCGCGGCGCGCCGTGCGGGTGAGCGGACCGCGCGACGGACACCAGCGGGTCTGGCTGGAGGGCCGCCCGCGCCCGCTCCTCGCCGACCTGGTCGTCCTCACCCTGGGCCACCTCGACGCCGAACCCGACGCCGAACAGAAGGAGTTGGCGGAGTACGCCCGCACCCACGGCCTCGTCCACCTGCCGCCCGACTTCACCGCCGACAGCGACCTGTCCGCCCTCGCGCCCGGCGAACCGGTCCTGGTGCGCGGGTTCGGGCTCGCCTTCGTCGACCTGATGGCCCTGCTCACCGAGGGCCGGGGCGGACGGTACGACGGGGACACGTACGTGCCGTCGGGGCGGGAACCCGTGCTCCACGTCGGATCGCGGCGGGGAGTGCCGTACCACTCGAAGATCGGCTACGACTGGACCGGCGAGCGGCCGCCGCTGCCCCGCTTCCTGGGGCCGGCCCAGATCGACGGACTGCTCGCCCGGCCGGACGGCTTCGACTTCCGGCGGGACGTGTGGCCGCTGGTGGAGAAGGAGCTCGGATTCGCGCACTACCACCGGCTGTTCACCGTCCACCCGGAGCGGACCGCGATGTCCTGGGCCGACTTCGACGAGAAGTACGCGGCCGCCGAGGACACCGTCGAACGCGAGGCGCTGGTGGCCTCCGCCGTGCCCGACCCCCGCGACCGGCTCGACCTCGCCGCGCTCGACCGGCCGCTGGAGGGCGTGCGGTACGCGACGCACGAGGAGCTCCAGGACGGGCTGCGGGAGTATGTCGAGAGTGACCTGAGGCGTCGCCATGACCGGCGGTACAGCCCGGACCTGGCCGTGTTCCTCGGACTGCTCTCCGTCTACGGGCAACTGGTCCGGCTCGGGGACATCGGCGGCTGGTGGCACGGCTTCTTCAGCTACCTCGCCTCCGGGCCGCCCGGGCCCCGGCTGCGGCAGTTGCTCGCGCTGTCCAGGGCCGGGGTGCTCAGGTTCGTCGGGGCGGACATGGAGGTCCGCGCCGAGGACGGGGTGTTCCGGGCGTCGAGCCCGACCGTGCCGGGCCGCTCGGTCGAGGCGCGGGCGCTGGTGGAGGCACGGCTGCCCGAACCGACCGTCCGGCGGGCCCTGGATCCACTGCTGCGCGGGTTGCACGCCGAGGGCGTGGGCGAGACCCCGGACGGGCTGCTGCGCGTGGACCGTGCCGACGGGCGGCTCCTGGACCGGTCCGGCCGGCCGCACCCCCGGCGCTTCGCGCTCGGGCCGCACACCGACGGCCGTACCCCGGGCGCCTTCACCCGGCCCCGCACCGGCGGCCCCGCCTTCCGGCAGAACGACGCGACCGCGCGGGCCGTGCTGCGGTTCCTCGCGGGGCGGGCCGACCCCACGGCCGATGGGCCGAGGTCCTCGACCGTGCTCTCCGAGGTGCGCTGAACGATCCGGCTGCCGGTCCGCGTGCCGGTGGCCGCTTCCGTTCGCGGCGGCGCGCTGAGCGATCCGGCTGCCGGTCGCCGTGCCGGTGGCCGCTTCCGGGCACGGCGGGCCGGATTCTCCCTTTCCCGAAAGGATTTACCCCACATGGCTTCCTTGTCCGGCCGGGGGCTGGTGCACCTGGCCGCCGCCCTCGATCTGTCCTCGTCGTACGACGAGCGTTCCTGTGTCGAGGCGGCACGGCTCGCCGAACGCGGCGGGCTCGACTTCGTGACCCTGGACGACACCTTCGCCCGGCCCGGCCTCGACGCGCTCTCGGTGCTGTCCCGCGTCGCGGCCGCCACCGACCGGATCGGCCTGGTGCCCGTCGCGACCCCGCACACCGAGCCCTTCCACCTACCTGCCGGCGTCGCGGTCCTCGACCGGGTCAGCGGGGGCCGGGCCGGCTGGTGGACCGACGTCACGACCGCCGGGGGCGAGGCGCGTCCTCCGGGCCGTCGGCGGACCGGGCCGGTCGGCGCGCTGTCTCAGGAGACGGGTGAAGTCGCCTACGCGGGAGTGGAGTCGGGGGACCGCCGGATGGACGGCGCCGGGATGCCGGCCGCCCCCTTCGAGGACCGGGTCGGGCGGCACCGCGTCGACTTCCGGGGCGTGTCCTCCTCCGGCAAGGCGCCGCGGCTCCCCTTGCCGGGACCTCCGCGCGGCCGGCCGGTCCGCGTGGTGGACGCCACCGACGAGCCCGCCCGCAGGGCCGCCGCCCGGTACGCCGACGTGGCCATCGTCCGTGCCGTGAGTGCCGCGCAGGCAGCCGTCGTACGGGATCAACTCCGTGCTGAGGCGGCTGAGTTCGGGCGTCGTCCCGAGGAGCCGCGGGTCCTGGCCGGTCTTCTCGTCGACCTCGGGGACGGCGAGCACGCGGCCGAGCCGGGCCACGGCGGAGGCGGCCCCCGCCAGAGCGCACGGGGGCCGCTGTACCGGGGCGGCCCCGTCGACCTCGCGGAACTGATCGCCACCTGGCACGGCGAGGGCGTCGTCGACGGCTTCCACCTCACGCCCGCCGAATCGCCGCGCGACCTGGAACGGCTCGTCAACGGCACAGTGGCGGTGCTCCAGCACCGCGGACTGTTCCGCACCTTCTATCCGGGCAGCACGCTCCGTGAGCACCTGGGCCTCGCCGGACCCGCCCGGCAGGGTGCCGGACACGGGAGAGCCTCGTGAGGCGCGAGGGGATGCCTCCGGGCCGCTCTCTCCCGGGCGGCCGGCGCCGTCGGAGGCGCCGTGCGGGGGCAACTGCCGGGGTCTGTTTTCGGCGATCCGGCGAGCCGTGACGGCAACCGCGGATTCCGTTTCCGTACCCGTCCTGTGCCGGCCGCCGACCGCCTGACGAAGGTCGGCGTCGACCGGGCGCCGCTGATGCCCCAGCCCCTCGCCGACCATTGCTTCTGCGGCCTTCCGCCTCCGCCGAGAGCCCCGGAAGTCACCGTCGCGGCAGGGGAGCGGGACGTACTCGGGGGCGTTGCGGTTCCCGCTGAAACTCAAAGATCTTCCAAAGGTTGACGGCCGAAAGGCGCCCTTGCGCCGACCGTCCGTTCGGCCGAATACTCCCCCTCAGCGCTTGTCAGGAGCACGGCGTGTTCGTAAACCGGACACTCGTGCTGCTGACTGCGCCTCACGGGCCCCGACCCCACGCGGGCCCCCGACTTCCCTTGGAGGGAACGAAACGTGAGGATCAAGCGCACCAACCCCCGCAGCGGCATTGCGAGACGGACCCGGCTGATCGCCGGTACCACCGGCCTCGTGGCCGCGGCCGCGATCGCGGTCCCCAGCGCGAACGCGACTGCTGCGACCCCGTTCAGCACGGCCGAACTCAAGAGCGCCAGCAGTTCGGTGCTCAAGGCCGACATCCCGGGCACCGCCTGGGCCGTCGACAGCAAGACCAACCGTGTCGTCGTCACCGTCGACAGCACGGTCTCGCAGGCCGAGATCGCCAAGATCAAGGAGCAGGCGGGCAGCAACGCCGACGCGCTCACGATCAAGCGGACCCCGGGCAAGTTCAACAAGCTGATCTCCGGCGGCGACGCCATCTATGCGAGTAGCTGGCGCTGCTCCCTCGGCTTCAACGTCCGCAGCGGCAGCATCTACTACTTCCTGACCGCCGGTCACTGCACCGACGGCGCGGGCACCTGGTGGTCGAACTCCGGGCACACCACCACGCTCGGTTCGACAGCGGGCTCCAGCTTCCCGACCAACGACTACGGGCTCGTCCGGTACTCGTCCAGCTACCCGACCTCGTCGATCTCCGGCACCGTCGGCAGCGTCGACATCACCAGCGCCGCCACCCCGAGCGTGGGCACCACGGTCTACCGCCGCGGTTCCACCACCGGCACGCACAGCGGTCGGGTCACCGCCCTGAACGCGACCGTCAACTACGGCGGCGGCGACGTCGTCTACGGCATGATCCAGACCACGGTGTGCGCCGAGCCCGGCGACTCCGGCGGCCCGCTCTACTCCAACAGCGGTATCGCCTACGGTCTGACCTCCGGCGGCAGCGGCAACTGCTCCTCCGGCGGCACGACCTTCTTCCAGCCGGTCACCGAGGCCCTGAGCGCCTACGGCGTCAGCGTCTTCTAGCCCCGGCCACGGCCGGCAGCACAGCCGGCACCCGGCGAGCCCCCGTACGCATCCGCCGTACGGGGGTTCGTCGTGTTCACGACGGGGTCAGCCCAGGAGGGCGTGTCCCGGGAGCCGTGCCACGGCAGGACCGGCCGGGTGCACCAGGGCAGCGGCGCGGCGCAGGTCAGAGGGGGCGGGGCGCCGCGGGACAGGGCGGGCACCGGGAAGCGGCGCCCCGAGCCCGAGGCCGCCGGCCGGTTCCACCACGTCCCGGGCGGTGTCGGCCGTCAGGTGTCGGCCGTCAGGTGTCCTGATGCCGTGGTCCACCCGTGTCCTCCGTCTCCCTTTGTGTACACAGCGGAGTTACCGTCGAAGTACTCACCTTGAGCGCCTGGTTCGGACCCTGGGGGTCGCGATGGTCGAGGAGCTGGTGGCGGCGGGCGTGACGCTCGTGTCCGCCGGAGCGGTGTACGTGATGGCGGCCGCGCGGGTCGTCAAGCAGTACGAGCGGGGCGTGGTCTTCCGCCTCGGAAAGCTCCTGCCGGAAGTGCGCGGGCCGGGATTCACGATGATCGTTCCGGGCATCGACAAGCTCCGGAAGGTCAACATGCAGATCGTGACCATGCCGGTGCCCGGACAGGAGGGCATCACCCGGGACAACGTCACGGTGCGGGTGGACGCCGTCGTCTACTTCAAGGTGACGTCGCCGGCCGAGGCGGTCGTGCGGGTCGAGGACTACCGGTTCGCCGTCGCGCAGATGGCGCAGACCTCGCTGCGGTCGATCATCGGCAAGAGCGAGCTGGACGATCTGCTGTCCAACCGCGAGAAGCTCAACCAGGGACTGGAGCTGATGATCGACAGTCCCGCGGTGGAGTGGGGGGTCACGATCGACCGGGTCGAGATCAAGGACGTCTCCCTGCCCGAGACCATGAAGCGGTCCATGGCCCGGCAGGCCGAGGCGGACCGGGAGCGGCGGGCCCGGGTCATCAACGCGGACGCGGAGCTCCAGGCGTCGAAGAAGCTGGCCGAGGCGGCCAGGGAGATGTCCGAGCAGCCCGCCGCGCTGCAACTGCGGCTGTTGCAGACGGTGGTGGCGGTGGCGGCGGAGAAGAACTCGACGCTGGTGCTGCCGTTTCCCGTCGAACTGCTGCGGTTTCTGGAGAAGGCTCAGCAGGGGCAGGGGCAGCCGGTGCAG
>NZ_LJBR01000020.1 GCF_001282115.1 Streptomyces sp. NRRL B-24085
GGCCCTAGAAGCCGTGCGGCAGCCAGGGCGCCACCGCCGACCCGAAGCCCACCGCCGCCTCGGCCAGCGCCCCCTGCCGCACCTCCCGCACCAGCCCGGCCCCCGCCAGCGCGGCGAGGCTCACCCCACCGAGGTAGGCCGCGCCCAACTCCCGTACGGACAGGGCGAGATCGGCCGGGTCCGTCGTACGCTCGCACGAGGCGCCCTTCGGGTCCCCGCTGAGCCGCCAACGCCCGCTGTTCCAGGGGCAGAAGGCGTCCTCGACGTCCAGCACCACGTCCACCGGCGTCTGGTAGGTCCGCGCCTCCAGCGCGGCACCCACGTCCACCAGCCGTACGTGCAGCGAGTCGCGCACCAGCGGGGAGCAGCGCCGTACGTCGGAGACGAGGTACTGCCAGGCCTCGTCGACCGGCCGCCGCCGGGCGTCGATGCGCGAGGTGAGGTCGAGGTCGAACAGGAACCGCCACAGCGCGCCGTGGACGGCCGGATCCAGCGCCTCCAGGTCGGAGAGCACCACCGTGCCCTTGGGCCCGGCCGGCTCCCAGTCCGCCTTGACCCGGTACCGCGCGAAGCCCACGACCTCGCCGTCCCGCTCGGCGACCACGCACTGCAACGGAGAGGCACCGCCCCGGTCGCTCTCCGGGTCGAGCAGCCCCACCCGCTCCCAGCCCGGGGCCCGGGCGACCATCCCGGGCCGCAGGGGCACGAGCCGGGCGTACACCGCCTCGCACGCGTCGAGCACGTCGGCGGGCGCCGCGTAGCGCAGCCGTACGTCGTCGGTACCGGGCGGCAGGGACAGCCGCACCCGGGTCGTGTCGATGTCGGCGTTGAGGTGGTAGGTGCCCACGCCGTACCCGAAGCGGCCGTAGATCGCCGGTTCGGAGGCGGTGAGCACGGCCAGCGGCTCGCCCCAGGAGCGCACGTCGTCCAGTTGCCGGCGCATCATCGAGGTCAGTAGCCCGCGCCGCCGGTGCGTGCCGGCCACGCCGACCATGGTGACGCCGGCCGCGGGCACGGCGGCCCCGCCGGGCACGGTCACCCGGAAGCTGAACGCCCCCGCGGTGCCCACGCACCGCCCGTCGTCCCAGACGCCGATGGAGCGCTCGTGCTCGGTGAGCTCACGCCACAGCTCCCGCTCCTCGGCCGACTCCGGAACCCCGCCGAAGGCGCGGATCAGGCTGCCGTACCACTCGTCCCAGTCGTCCTGCCGAAGCACCCGCAAGTCAGTCCCCATGAACCATGCCTACCAGGGCACCGCGGGACGGGCGAGGGAATTACGCCCGGGCCCGTCGTGAGCCGGCGCGGGCACGGCCCTTGAACGGCTGTGAAGTTGGACCTCACACGGGGGACAAGTCGTACCTCCTGTGCCAAGCAGGGGGTTCGACGGATAAGGTCCCGAACTAATGGCAGCAGGACGAGAGCGGCGCGCGGAAGCCGAGACGTTCACGGCCCGGTTGAGGATGCAGTGGCACCGGGTCCGCGTCGGCCTGCGCAGAAGCGCCGTGGACTACTTCCGTGGCGACGGCTCGGACTGGGTCGCGCTGGCGGGCCTGCTCATGACCGTCCCGGTGATCGCGGCCGTGACCCTGATGAACTCGGTGTGGTGCTCACCGGCCGCACTGGTCCTCCCCATCGTCGCCGGCGGTCTGCTGCTGCGCCCGGCGAGCCTGCTCGGCCTGTACGCGGCCGCGGCGACCGCGCTGATCGTGGAGTCGGTGCAGCTGGGCCCGTACACCGAGGGACCGTCCCGGGTCACCCCGGGCGTGGTCCTGGTCGTGGCCGCCTGCGGGTTCTTCGGCCTGCTGATCGCCCAGTTCCGCAGCCGGGTCGGGGTGCCCTGGCGGCGCGGCGGCACCATGCTGTTCGACCTGCGCGAACGCATCCGGGTCCAGAGCAAGCTGCCGCACCTGCCGCACGGCTGGCACCGGGAGATGGCGCTGCGTCCCGCGGGCGGCCAGTCCTTCTCCGGTGACTTCGTTGTCGCGGCCCGTACCAACGGCGGCCGGACGCTGGAGGTCGTCCTCACGGACGTCTCCGGCAAGGGTATGGACGCGGGATCGCGCGCCCTGCTGCTGTCCGGGGCGTTCGGCGGTCTGCTCGGTTCGCTGCCCCCGCATGCCTTCCTGCCCGCCGCGAACGGCTATCTGCTGCGCCAGGACTGGGACGAGGGCTTCGCGACCTCCATCCACCTGGTCCTGGACCTGGACTCCGGGGACTACGAGCTCTACTCAGCCGGCCACCCGCCGGGGCTCCAGCTCAGCTCCGGCAGCGGCCGCTGGGAGGAGAAGGCCGCGGAGGGGCCGCTCCTCGGCGTCTACGACGGCGCCCAGTTCGACCCCGTGAAGGGCTCGCTGCGGCCCGGCGACGTCCTGATGCTCTTCACCGACGGTCTGGTGGAGACCTCCGACCGCGACATAGTCGAGGGCATCGACCGGCTGACGGGGGAGGCCGACCGGTATGTGGCCGGCGGTTTCCACGGCGCCGCCTGGCACCTGATCGAGGCGGTCGCGAAGGACGTCAACGACGACCGGGCGCTGCTGCTGATCTGCCGCGAGGGCCCGACGGCCCAGGCCGTCCCGCACTAGCCGTCCGCCGCGGCGGACGGGGTTCACCCCGGTCCGACCGCCGGCCGACTGCGCTGTAGAACGTCCGGAGGCACCCGGCGTCACGGCCGGGGCACATCGACCGCGCAGGGGCGTCACGGGCTCACCGCGCGACCCGGCCGCGGTCCAGGACCCGGACTTGCGGCAGGGCCGACTGCCGGCCCTGCCGTGCCTCGTGGCGACGTACGGACACGGCCCGGGCCTCGCCCCGGTGACCGTGGCCCGCGCAGACCTTGCGACCCACGCCACCGGGCTGTGGACGACGACCGTCGTGCCCGGCCTCACCGCGGCAGCCCCCCGGCCCGCGCGGCACCGAGGCGCGACACACTGGAGCAATGACCGACGAGTTGACCCTGGCCGAGGTCGAGGCCCTCGCCCGCGCCGCACACGCGGGCCAGACCGACAAGGCCGGCCGCCCCTACGCCGAACACCTGCGGGCCGTCGCCGAGGGCGTACGCGCGCGGGGCGGCGACGACGACCAGATCGCGGCGGCCTGGCTGCACGACTCCGTCGAGGACGACGCCCTCACCGAGCGGTGGCTCGACGAGGCAGCGCTCAGCCGCCGTACGAAGGACATCGTGCGCGCCGTCACCAAACGGGCCGGGGAGCCGCCCGAGGCGTACGCCGGGCGCATCCTGGCGACCCCGGGCGCGCTGCTGGTGAAGGAGGCCGACCTGGCGCACAACGCGAACCCCGCACGCCTGGCCGTCCTCGACGAGGCGACCCGGAGACGACTGACCGAGAAGTACGCGGGGATGCGCGCGCTGCTCGGTCTGGACGGCCGGTCCGTCTAGACGCCGGCCTTCTCGCGGGGAGCCGCCTTCTGCTCGCGCCCGCGGGCCGCGTCGGGAGCGTCCTTCTTGAACGCCCAGTCCATGTCGGGCTCCATCACGCACCGGAAGACCCGGCGCACCGGCGCGGCGCACAGCAGGGTGACGGCGGCCGCGGCCAGGGCGCTCACGAAGAGCTCACCGGCCGGGCGGTGCAGCCAGGCGTGGTCGAACCAGCCCGCGAAACCTGCGCCCTTGATCAGGAAGCCGTGCAGCAGATAGCCGTACAGCGTGCCCGCGCCGAGCGTGGTGAACCACGTCCGCCGGCCCGGCACCCAGGCGAAGAAGCAGGCCGTCAGCAGCAGCGAACTGCCGAACATGGCCAGCACCATGACGGGCCCCGTCCACCAGGGCGCGCCCATCTCCTGGACGGCGTTGCGGTGGTAGAACCACTCGGTGTTCATCCGCGGCACCGCCCACCAGCCGACCGCGAGCGCGGCCGCGAACACCGGCACCGCGGCGATCCGCATCGAGCGCCGGCGCACCATCCGGAAGTGCTCCGGCTTCATGACCAGGCCCAGCACGAAGTACGGCAGGAACTGCAACACCCGCTGGAGGTCCAGGTCGTCACCGATGTCCGGGGTGACGGACGCCAGCATGGCGATGCCGAGCGCGAGCGGCAGCGGCCACCGCACCAGGTTCCAGACCGGCGTGGTCAGCCGCCAGACGAACAGCGCCACCAGGAACCAGGTCAGGAACCACGGGTCCAGGAGGCTGATCTCCATGCCGGGGTCGTGGTCGGCGTAGCGCTTGAAGAGGGAGTACGCCGTCTCGAAGACGACGTACGGCACGGCGACGCCGGTGACGAGCCGCTTCAGCCGGTCCGGGCGCATGTCGAAACTGCGCGAGAAGAACCCGGAGACGATGATGAACGCCGGCATGTGGAACGAGTACACCACCGTGTACACGCCCTCCAGGATTCGGCTGTCGCCCTTGAGCGGCTCCCAGGAGTGCGCGACCGCCACCAGGACGATCGCCAGGTACTTGGCGTTGTCGAAGAAGGCGTCACGCTGCTTGGCGGGCGGCGGGTCCTGCGGCGAGCGCGGACGGGGTACGGCGTCGGCGGCGGCTGGAAACATCTGAGGCACCCTAGTCCCGGCTGTGTGTTTCCGTGAAACCGGCTGTCTCGTTGCCGTTTGTTCACTTCTGAGCCACCCTCAACAGGCCGACATTGTCGGGATAAAACCCCCCGAACAGCCACACGGTCACGCTCCTCGCACACCTGTGCCGGTGCTTCGCGTTCCCTGCGGACGGAATGTGCGGACGCGGTGACCGTGGACCGAAAGGAACCGGCCAGGGGGTGCCGCGCGTGTATCGGCATGGCCAAACGTTGGCTCACCGGCCGCATATGCGGGCCGCGTTGGTGGCACGATGGTTCTGGCGGGGGTCGCGGGGTCGCGTCCCCGGGCCGGGAGAGCGGGACCGACCGAGGGTGTGATCAGTTGTGGCCATTTCGCTGTCAGTGGTGCTGCTGTTGGGGATCATCCTGGTGGTGTTGATGCGGGGAGGCTCCATCAAGGCCGGCCCCGCCATAGTCGCGGTGCTCTTCGGCTTCTTCCTCGCCTCGACCGGCATGGCCGACGACATCCAACGCTTCCTGGACTCGATAGCGGAGACCATCAACTCGATCCAGTTCTAGCCCCGGACACGGGGCAGACGCACACACCGAAAGGCCTCCGGCCCGATCCCCTGAGGGACCGGGCCGGAGGCCTTCTCGGAGCGGGCGACGGGAATCGAACCCGCGTAGCTAGTTTGGAAGACTAGGGCTCTACCATTGAGCTACGCCCGCACAGCACGCGCCGCGGTCCGCTGACCGACGGCACGCAAGCATCGTACCGGGTCGTCACCCCTCGTCGCACACCCCTTCCGCCCGCGCGGTGCTCGGAGAGGGCTCGCGGGGGATCCCCGGGGCGCGTGCGGCCCTCCGCCCGGCCCCCGCACGCTCCGCGCACCCGAAAGCCCGAGCGGTGTCCGCGCCCGTCCGCCGCCGGGTCCGTCCCGGGTGCGGCCCGCCCTCGCGTTCACCCGGACCGTCGGCCCCTGGCATGGCCGGGCACGGCCGGCCGGGGCGAAGGGGCCTCACCGGCGGGGACCGGCAGGCGAGGCGTGCCCGGCGTCTGCGGCGTGCGCCGCCGGGCACCGACCGGGCCCTCGCGGCCGGGGTACGGGCGGCCGCGCTGCGCATCGCGCGGTGGCTCCCGAGGAGCGGTGGCCGCGGGACCGAGCCCCTGGCCTCCGTGGCCGGAGCCGCGCCCCTCCCGCCTTGGGCCGGGCGGCCGGCCGTACGCGACGCGCCCGGTGACCGAGCGGGACATCGTGCCCGGGCGTGCCGCGGGCCGGCGGCACAGCGGGCCCGCTCGCCGTCCGACGCCTGTGGCTGCCCGGAAAGGCGGTGTCCCCGGCGCACGCCGGGGCACTGAGGGCCGGGGCTCGTGAAATGCGGCAACCCCGCAGCCTGGGGGCATGTACCCTACGTGTCGCACCAGACGGGGTGTGGCGCAGCTTGGTAGCGCGTCCGCTTTGGGAGCGGAAGGCCGTGGGTTCAAATCCCGCCACCCCGACCACCTGCGCGATCAGCACGCGCGCCCGAGTCCGTGATCGCCTTTGGGGCGTGTCGCCGCTGCCGTTACTATGCAAGCTGCACGCCCGTGTGTCTCTCCTACTAGAAGTCCTCCGGGCGGCTATCCGCCGGAGCCGTTCTGGCCCCGGCAGAATCCGAGAAGTCAGCCACAAGGAGACCGAACCGTGAAGAGCGCCGTGGAGACCCTGAACCCGACTCGGGTTCGGCTCAGCATCGAGGTGCCCTTCGAGGAGCTCAAGGACAGCCTCGACGCGGCGTACAAGAAGATCAACCAGCAGGTCACGGTGAAGGGCTTCCGGAAGGGCAAGATCCCGGCCCGCGTCATCGACCAGCGGTTCGGCCGCGGTGCGGTGCTGGAGGAGGCCGTCAACGACGCGCTGCCGAAGTTCTACACCGAGGCGGTCAACGAGGCCGAGATCGACGTCCTGGGCCAGCCCGAGGTCGACATCACCGAGCTGAAGGACGGCGAGACGCTGAACTTCACCGCGGAGGTCGACGTCCGCCCGTCCATCGAGATCCCGGACTACTCCGGCATTGAGGTCGAGGTCGACGCCGTCGAGGTCACCGACGAGGACATCGAGAAGTCGGTCGAGCAGCTCCGTGAGCGCTTCGCCTCGACGTCCCCGGTCGAGCGTGCCGCCGAGGACGGCGACGTCGTCACCATCGACCTGGAGGCCAAGGTCGACGGCGAGGTGCTGGAGGACGGCGTCGCGAGCGGCGTCTCCTACACCATCGGCTCCGGCGAGCTGCTCGACGGCATCGACGACGCCGTGAAGGGCCTGGAGGCCGGTGGCGAGGCCACCTTCACCTCCGAGCTCAAGGGCGGCTCCGCGGCCGGCAAGGAGGCCGAGGTCACCGTCAAGGTCACCCAGGTCGCCGCCCGCGAACTGCCCGAGCTGGACGACGAGTTCGCGCAGCTCGCCTCCGAGTTCGACACCCTGGAGGAGCTGCGGGCGGACAGCCGCAAGCGCCTCGAGAACATGAAGCAGTACGACCAGGCCACCCAGGCCCAGGAGCGCGTCCTGGAGAAGCTCCTGGAGCTCGTCGAGGTGCCCGTCCCCGAGAAGCTGCTCGAGGACGAGATCAACACCCGCAAGCACAACCTGGAGCACCACCAGCTCGGTCAGATGGGCCTCGACCTCGCGAAGTACCTGGAGATCCAGGGCAAGACCGAGGAGGAGTTCGACGCCGAGACCAAGGAAGCCGCGGTCAAGGGCATCAAGACGCAGTTCGTGCTCGACGAGCTCGTCAAGCGCGAGAAGCTGAACGTCAACCAGGAGGAGCTCACCGAGCACCTCATGCGCCGCGCGGCCTCCTCCGGCATGTCCCCCGACCAGTTCGCCCAGGCGGTCGTCGAGGGCGGCCAGGTTCCGCTCCTCGTCGGCGAGGTCGCCCGCGGCAAGGCCCTGGCCGTCGTGGTCGAGGCCGCCACGGTCAAGGACACCAACGGCGAGGTCGTCGACCTGGACGACGACGAGGACGAGACGGCCGAGACGGTCGAGGCCTCCTCCGAGGAGACCCCGGCCGAGGCCGAGGAGAAGACCGAGGGCTGAGCCCACGGCACCTCCACGTCGTAGGAAGGGCCCCGGAGACCATGTCTCCGGGGCCCTTCCGGCACCCGGCCGCGAGACCGGCCCGGGAGCGCGGTGAGCCGCGCGGCGGGCCACGGATCGCGCGCGCCCGGCCGCGGCCCGGCGATACCACGGCGCTACGCCCCCGGCGAACACCCCCCTTACCGGGATTCCCCAAGGGGACCAGCGCGTTAGGGTCCATGAGTACCAGGGCAGGGAAGTCCCGCAAGCTGCCCAGCCCCCGGACGGGAACACGTGAGACGGCCCGGCGCCGTCGTAAGACGAGCAGGTGGATACGTGACGAATCTGATGCCCTCCGCCGCCGGCGAGCCTTCCATCGGCGGTGGCCTCGGCGACCATGTCTACAACCGGCTGCTCAACGAGCGGATCATCTTCCTCGGCCAGCCGGTCGACGACGACATCGCGAACAAGATCACCGCACAGCTTCTGCTCCTTGCCGCCGACCCGGACAAGGACATCTACCTCTACATCAACAGCCCCGGCGGATCGATCACCGCCGGCATGGCGATCTACGACACCATGCAGTACATCAAGAACGACGTGGTGACCATCGCCATGGGCCTCGCGGCCTCCATGGGCCAGTTCCTGCTCAGCGCGGGCACGCCGGGCAAGCGCTTCGCTCTGCCCAACGCCGAGATCCTGATCCACCAGCCCTCCGCCGGCCTCGCCGGCTCGGCCTCGGACATCAAGATCCACGCCGAGCGGCTGCTGCACACCAAGAAGCGCATGGCCGAGCTCACCTCGCAGCACACCGGCCAGACGATCGAGCAGATCACCCGCGACTCGGACCGCGACCGCTGGTTCGACGCCTTCGAGGCCAAGGAGTACGGCCTCATCGACGACGTGATCGCCACGGCCGCCGGTATGCCGGGCGGCGGCGGCACCGGGGCCTGAGCCCCGTGCGGGGCCACCACACCCCCGCTCAGCCCCTCAGCCGACCGCCTAAGCCCCTAGGAGACAGACAGTGAACGACTTCCCCGGCAGCGGCCTCTACGCCCGCACCGAGGCCGAGTACACCGGCCCGCGCGCCGAGTCCCGCTATGTGATCCCGCGCTTCGTCGAGCGCACCTCGCAGGGCATCCGCGAGTACGACCCGTACGCGAAGCTGTTCGAGGAGCGCGTGATCTTCCTCGGCGTGCAGATCGACGACGCCTCCGCCAACGACGTCATGGCGCAGCTGCTGTGCCTGGAGTCGATGGACCCCGACCGGGACATCTCGGTCTACATCAACAGCCCCGGCGGCTCCTTCACGGCGCTCACCGCGATCTACGACACCATGCAGTTCGTGAAGCCGGACATCCAGACGGTCTGCATGGGCCAGGCGGCCTCCGCCGCCGCGATCCTGCTGGCCGCCGGTACGCCCGGCAAGCGCATGGCGCTGCCCAACGCGCGCGTGCTGATCCACCAGCCGTACAGCGAGACCGGCCGCGGTCAGGTCTCCGACCTGGAGATCGCCGCGAACGAGATCCTCCGGATGCGCGCGCAGCTGGAGGACCTGCTGGCCAAGCACTCGACCACGCCGATCGAGAAGATCCGCGAGGACATCGAGCGCGACAAGATCCTCACGGCCGACGACGCCCTGGCGTACGGCCTGATCGACCAGATCATCTCCACCCGGAAGATGAACAACGCCGCCGTCCGCTGACGCGGACCCGTAGGATATGCCGCCCCTTGGTACAGCGCACGTCAAAGTGAACCCTGCCAAGGGGGGCCCGAACGGGGGGCCCGGCAAGGTACCGTCGGACATAAGGCAGCACCAGGAGCCGCTGGACCTAGGCGTCTCCCAGGCGAAGGGGAAGCACACCGTGGCACGCATCGGTGACGGCGGCGATCTGCTCAAGTGCTCGTTCTGCGGCAAGAGCCAGAAGCAGGTCAAGAAGCTCATCGCAGGGCCTGGTGTGTACATCTGCGACGAGTGCATCGACCTCTGCAACGAGATCATCGAGGAGGAGCTCGCCGAGACGAGCGAGGTGCGCTGGGAGGAACTGCCCAAGCCCCGCGAGATCTACGAGTTCCTGGAGGGCTACGTGGTGGGCCAGGAGGCGGCCAAGAAGGCCCTCTCCGTGGCGGTGTACAACCACTACAAGCGCGTCCAGGCCGGCGAGAACGGCGGCGGCAACGGCCGTGACGACGCGATCGAGTTGGCGAAGTCCAACATCCTCCTGCTGGGCCCCACGGGCTCCGGCAAGACGCTCCTCGCCCAGACCCTCGCCCGCATGCTGAACGTCCCGTTCGCCATCGCCGACGCGACGGCGCTCACCGAGGCGGGCTATGTCGGCGAGGACGTCGAGAACATCCTGCTCAAGCTGATCCAGGCGGCCGACTACGACGTCAAGAAGGCCGAGACCGGGATCATCTACATCGACGAGATCGACAAGGTCGCGCGGAAGAGTGAAAACCCGTCGATCACGCGGGACGTGAGCGGCGAGGGCGTGCAGCAGGCCCTGCTGAAGATCCTGGAGGGCACCACGGCCTCCGTGCCGCCGCAGGGCGGACGCAAGCACCCGCACCAGGAGTTCATCCAGATCGACACGACGAACGTTCTGTTCATCGTGGGCGGTGCCTTCGCGGGTCTGGAGAAGCTCATCGAGTCCCGGGCGGGCGCCAAGGGCATCGGCTTCGGAGCGACGATCCGCTCCAAGCGGGAGCTGGAGGCCAAGGACCAGTTCGAGGACGTCATGCCCGAGGACCTGGTCAAGTTCGGCATGATCCCCGAGTTCATCGGCCGCCTCCCCGTCATCACCTCGGTCCACAACCTGGACCGCGAGGCGCTCCTCCAGATCCTGGTCGAGCCGCGCAACGCGCTGGTGAAGCAGTACCAGCGCCTGTTCGAACTCGACGGTGTGGAGCTGGACTTCGAGCGCGAGGCGCTGGAGGCCATCGCCGACCAGGCCATCCTCCGCCAGACCGGCGCGCGCGGCCTGCGCGCCATCATGGAAGAGGTCCTCCAGGGCGTCATGTACGAGATCCCGTCCCGCAAGGACGTGGCCCGAGTCGTCATCACCGCGGACGTCGTCCACTCCAACGTCAACCCGACCCTGATCCCGAGGGACGCGCGCGGCAGGGGTTCGGGCGAGCAGAAGACGGCGTAGGCCCACCGCATACATCGAAGGGGCCCCCGGTCGACCGACCGGGGGCCCCTCGTGCTCGGGCGGCGGAGTCCGTCAGGCCTTCACGCGCACGTCGTTGCGGAGCTTCGCGGTCAGTTCGGCCGCCTCCTCCATGGACGTGCTCTTGCCCTCCGCCAGGCCGGCGATGTCGAACGACAGCACATAGGTGACGGTGCTGTGATCGGCCCAGATGCAGAACGGCATCGTCACGGTCTGCCCGGACTCGGTGGTCTTGATCTCCTGGCACTTCAGGACACCGTTCTCGAAACCGGCGGGCGTGAACGCCTTGGGGCTGCCGACGAGTTCGCCCTCGCTGGAGCTCTTGGACGCCTCCGTCTTCATCTGGCCGAACATCGAGTCGATGACCTTCTCCGGGTCGTCGATGCTGCCGTACACACCGGCGAACGTCAGGTTCTTCGAGGTAAGGCCCGAGCCCGCGGTGTAACTCGCGCTGACGTCCTTGGGGTTGTCCACGCCCCAGGACTCCGCGTCCTTGATGTCGTCGTCGGTCATCCCCCCGGCCCCGGTGTCGGAGCCCTTCTTGTACTCCCCGTCGAGGACGGTCGCCGGCGCGGTCAGCTTGTGCGCCCCGTCGTCCGCGATGTCCGAGCCGCCGCCGCCCGACCCGCCCCCGGCGATCACCAGGTACGCGCCGACCGCGATCGCGGCCACGACCGCCACCGCGCCGATGACGATGCCGACCTTCTTGCCGTTGCCGCCGCCCGGCGGCGGAGGCTGGGGAACGCCGTAGGGCGCCTGGCCGTACGGCGGCTGCTGGCCGTAGGGGGCCTGCGGCTGGCCGTAGGGCGGCGGGGCCTGCGGCGGCACCCCGCCCTGCTGCGGGTAGCCGTAACCCGGCTGCGGAGGCTGCTGCGCACCCTCCTGCGGGTAGCCGTACCCCGGCTGCGGAGGCTGCTGTGCGGGCTGCTGGGGGTAGCCGTAGCCGGGCTGGGGCGCCTGCGGGGGCTGGCCGTAGGGGCCCGGCTGGCCGTACGGCCCGGGCTGCGGCGGCTGCCCGGGCTGCTGGGGCTGCCCGTACGGGCCCGGCTGGTTGTGACTCATCTCTGGGTTCCCCTCCAGATGCTTATGTGTTCCCGACATCCTGGCCCAGGCTCGGGCGGCACACCGCATCGGGGCCCCCACCGTTACAGAACAAACGCGTTTCGGGACACGCCCGGGACACCCCTAAACTGACCCCGTGACCGAGAACGCTCAGCAGCAGCCCACAGCGCCCAGCACCGAACTGCCGACCCAGTACGCGCCGGCCGAGGTAGAGGGGACGCTGTACGAGCGCTGGGTGGAGCGCGGTTACTTCGCCGCCGACGCGAAGAGCGACAAGCCGCCGTACACCATCGTCATCCCGCCGCCGAACGTCACCGGCTCGCTCCACCTGGGCCACGCCTTCCAGCACACGCTCATGGACGCCCTCACCCGCCGCAAGCGCATGCAGGGCTACGAGGCCCTGTGGCTTCCGGGCATGGACCACGCGGGCATCGCGACCCAGAACAAGGTCGAGCAGCAGCTCGCCGAGGAGGGCAAGTCCCGCCACGACCTGGGCCGCGAGGAGTTCGTCGAGCGCGTCTGGCAGTGGAAGGAGGAGTACGGCGGCAAGATCCTCGGCCAGATGCGGCGCCTCGGGGACGGCGTCGACTGGGACCGCGAGCGGTTCACCATGGACGAGGGCCTGTCCAAGGCCGTCCAGACCATCTTCAAGCGCCTCTTCGACGACGAGCTGATCTACCGCGCCGAGCGCATCATCAACTGGTGCCCGCGCTGTCTGACGGCGATCTCGGACATCGAGGTGGAGTACCAGGAGGACGCGGGAGAGTTGGTCTCCATCCGCTACGGCGAGGGCGAGGACAGCCTCGTCGTCGCGACCACGCGCGCGGAGACGATGCTCGGTGACACGGCCGTCGCCGTCCACCCCGACGACGAGCGGTACAAGCACCTCATCGGCAAGCAGATCAAGCTCCCGCTGACCGACCGCACCATCCCGGTCGTCGCCGACACCCACGTCGACCCCGAGTTCGGCACCGGCGCGGTCAAGGTGACCCCGGCGCACGACCCGAACGACTTCGAGATCGGCCGCCGCCACGACCTGCCGTCCCTGACGATCATGGACGAGCACGGTGTCATCACCGTCCACGGCCCGTTCATCGGCCTGGACCGCTTCGAGGCCCGCTCGGCCGTCGTCGGCGCCCTCAAGGAGCAGGGCCGGATCGTCGCCGAGAAGCGCCCGTACATGCACTCCGTGGGCCACTGCTCGCGCTGCAAGACCACCGTCGAGCCCCGCCTGTCCATGCAGTGGTGGGTCAAGGTCGGCCCGCTCGCCAAGGCCGCCGGCGACGCGGTCCGCGACGGCCGCGTCAAGATTCACCCCGAGGACATGTCGAAGCGGTACTTCGACTGGGTCGACAACATGCACGACTGGTGCATCTCGCGCCAGCTCTGGTGGGGCCACCGCATCCCGATCTGGTACGGCCCCGACGGCGAGGTCGTGTGCGTCGGACCCGACGAGGAGCCGCCCACCGGCGAGGGCTGGACCCAGGACTCCGACGTCCTGGACACCTGGTTCTCCTCCGGCCTGTGGCCCTTCTCCACGCTCGGCTGGCCCGAACAGACCGAGGACCTGCGGAAGTTCTACCCGACCGACGTCCTGCTGACCGGCCACGACATCATCTTCTTCTGGGTCGCCCGGATGATGATGTTCGGCCTGTACGCGATGGACGGCCAGGTCCCCTTCCACACCATCGCGCTGACCGGCCTGGTCCGCGACGAGTTCGGCAAGAAGATGTCGAAGTCGAACCCCAACGCGGTGGACCCGCTGGTCTGGATGGACGCCTACGGCTCCGACGCCGTCCGCTTCACCCTCGCCAACGGCGCCAACCCGGGCGCGGACGTGCCGATCGGCGAGGACTGGGTCAAGGCCTCCCGGAACTTCACCAACAAGATCTGGAACGCCACCCGCTTCGCCCTCATGAACGGCGCCACGGTCGAGGGCCCGCTGCCGGACGCCTCCGAGATGTCGGCGACGGACCGCTGGATCCTCTCCCGGCTCAACACCACGGTCGCCCAGGTCGACGCGTATTACGACGACTACCAGTTCGCCAAACTCGCCGACGCGCTCTACCACTTCGCGTGGGACGAGGTCTTCGACTGGTACGTCGAGCTGTCGAAGACGACGTTCTTCGCGGGCGGCGAGCAGGCCAGGGTGTCCGGCCGGGTACTCGGCGAGGTCCTCGACGTGACGCTGCGGCTGCTGCACCCGGTCATCCCGTTCGTGACGGACGCCCTGTGGACGACCCTGACCGGCGGCGAGTCCCTGGTCGTCGGCGAGTGGCCGGCGGACAGCGGCTTCCGCGACAAGGACGCCGAGCTCGAGATCCAGCTGGTCCAGCGGGTGGTCACCGAGGTCCGCCGGTTCCGCAAGGACCAGGGGCTCAAGGACGGCCAGAAGGTTCCGGCCCGCCTGGAGCTCACCGGCACCGCCCTCGCCCCCCACGAGGCCGCCATCCGCCAGCTCCTGCGCCTCCAGCCGGAGGGCGAGGACTTCGCGGCCACGGCGACCCTCCCGGTCGCGGGCGCCACCGTCGCGCTCGACCTCTCCGGCACGATCGACGTGGCGGCCGAGCGCAAGCGCCTGGCGAAGGACCTGGCGGCGGCCGAGAAGGAGAAGGCCCAGGCCAACGCCAAGCTGGGCAACGAGGCGTTCCTCGCGAAGGCCCCGGACAACGTCGTGGACAAGATCCGCGGCCGCCTGGCCAAGGCGGACGAGGACATCAAGAGGATCCAGGAGCAACTGGAAAGGCTGCCTCAGCAGTAGGACACCTGAAGGGGCGCGGGGAACTGCGCGATCAGCCACAGCCTCCCCGCGCCCGCCGAACGGGACCAGCCGACCCTCCACGTGGGCGCAGCCCTAAACTGACCGTGTGAGTGACAGCGACCCCTTCGACGAGATCATCGCCAACGAGACCGACCGTGACCCCGACCTCGCGGTCATCGAGGCCGGCAGCCGCACCCTGCGCACCCAGGGCGGCCCGCCGGAGGCCGACGTGCCCGCACGACCCGAGGACCCCGAGGTCGACAAGGCTCTGCGCGAGGTCGAGGCGGAGCTCGCCACCCGCTGGGGCGAGACCAAGCTGGAGCCGAGCGTCAGCCGCATCGCCGCGCTGATGGACGTGCTGGGCGAGCCGCAGCGGTCGTACCCCTCGATCCACATCACGGGGACCAACGGCAAGACCTCGACCGCCCGCATGATCGAGGCCCTCCTCGGCGCCTTCGAACTGCGCACCGGCCGCTACACCAGCCCCCACGTGCAGTCGGTCACCGAGCGCATCAGCCTGGACGGCGCCCCGATCTCGGCCGAGCGGTTCATCGAGACGTACGAGGACATCAAGCCGTACGTCGAGATGGTCGACGGGCAGCAGGAGTACCGGCTGTCCTTCTTCGAGGTGCTGACCGGCATGGCGTACGCCGCCTTCGCGGACGCACCCGTCGACGTGGCCGTCGTCGAGGTCGGCATGGGCGGCTCCTGGGACGCCACCAACGTCATCGACGGCGATGTCGCCGTGGTCACCCCCATCGACCTGGACCACACCGACCGGCTCGGCGGGACCCCCGGGGAGATCGCCGTCGAGAAGGCCGGGATCATCAAGCAGGACGCGACGGTCGTCCTGGCCCAGCAGCCGGTCGACGCGGCGCAGGTCCTGCTGAAGAAGGCCGTCGAGGTCGACGCGACCGTCGCACGCGAGGGCCTGGAGTTCGGGGTCGTCTCCCGGCAGGTCGCCGTCGGCGGTCAGCTCCTGACCCTGCGCGGCCTCGGCGGCGAGTACACCGAGGTGTACCTGCCGCTGCACGGCCCGTACCAGGCGCACAACGCGGCCGTGGCGCTCGCCGCCGTGGAGGCGTTCTTCGGCGTGGGTGCCCAGCGCCCCGACCCCCTGGACATCGACACCGTCCGCAAGGCCTTCGCCTCCGTCTCCTCCCCGGGCCGCCTCGAAGTCGTACGGCGTTCCCCGACCGTCGTCCTGGACGCCGCCCACAACCCGGCGGGCGCCCGCGCCACCGCGGAGGCGGTCGGTGAGGCCTTCGACTTCAGCCGGCTGATCGGTGTGGTGGGCGCGAGCGGCGACAAGAACGTGCGGGGGCTCCTGGAGGCCTTCGAGCCGATCTTCGCCGAGGTCGTCATCACCCAGAACTCCAGCCACCGCGCGATGGACGCCGACGAGCTCGCCGCGATCGCCGTCGAGGTGTTCGGCGAGGAGCGCGTCCAGGTCGAGCCGCGGCTGCCGGACGCCCTGGAGGAGGCGATCACGCTGGCCGAGGAGGACGGCGAGTTCACGGGCGGCGGGGTGCTCGTCACCGGGTCGGTCATCACGGTCGGCGAGGCCCGGCTGCTGCTCGGAAGGGGCTGAACCGCGCCATGCGTACGCTGTGTGCATCGACCCTGATCGGCGAGTTCTTCGTCATCGGCTTCGCCGCGCTGGTCGCGATGAAGGACCCCGACCTCGCGACCTCCACGGTGTGGACGGTCAGCGGCATCGCCATGTTCCTGTGCCTCGCCCTGTGCGGGGTGGTGACCCGGCCGGGCGGCGTCGCCCTCGGCTGGGCGCTGCAGATCGCCCTGATCGCCTCCGGCTTCGTGGTGCCGACCATGTTCTTCATGGGCGCGGTCTTCGCGGCCCTGTGGTGGGCGTCCGTGCACTACGGCCGCAAGATCGACGAGGCCAAGGCCAGATTCGCCGCCCAGGCCGCCCAGGCCGCCGAGGACCCTCGGACCGGCCGGGCCCCCCGGACCGCCCAGGTGGACTCCACTACACCTGACGCTGTGTGACGAGCGCACCGACACGCCCTGTAATCTCGTCCCACCGCACATGTCAGCAGGTTAGGAGCCCCTCGTGAGCCAGCGCACCCTCGTCCTCCTCAAGCCCGACGCCGTCCGTCGTGGCCTGACCGGCGAGATCATCAGCCGTATCGAGCGCAAGGCCGGCTGGCAGATCACCGCGCTGGAGCTGCGCACCCTGGACCAGGAGACGCTGGAGCAGCACTACGGCGAGCACAAGGGCAAGCCCTTCTACGAGCCGCTGGTGGAGTTCATGGCCTCCGGTCCGGTCGTGGCGCTGATCGTCGAGGGCGAGCGGGTCATCGAGGGGGTACGCCAACTGGCGGGTCCCACCGACCCGATCGCCGCCGCGCCCGGCTCCATCCGGGGGGACTTCGGTGTCATCGTCCGCGAGAACCTCATCCACGCGTCCGACTCGGAGGAGTCCGCCGAGCGCGAGGTGAAGATCTTCTTCCCCGGCCGCGCATAGGTCACGTGCACAGGTCACGTGCGTAGGTTTCGTGGCAGTTTCTGAGGGTGTGTCAGCTCGCACTCCCGCCTGACCTGGGGCGGCCGTACTTTTTCGGCCGTCCTTCGGCATATGCGTGCCGATCGGGGGAACGAGTGGCCCTTATGGACCGTCTCCACAAGCGAGGCGGTGTTTGATCTGCTGACAATGGCGAAGACCCTCGCGCAGTGTTCGTGCAGGCGCGTCTACGATGGAAGCCTTCACGTCACAGCACCCACTTCGCCGACCTGAAAAGCCCTCAAAAGCTCCCAGGAAGGCCAGACGAATCCTGATGGGGAACTCAATGTCGTTCATCGGCCGTGACATGGCTGTCGACCTCGGGACCGCCAACACGCTGGTGTACGTCAGGGGTCGCGGGATCGTACTCAACGAGCCGTCCGTCGTCGCGATCAACACGAACACCGGTGGAATCCTGGCTGTCGGCGCCGAAGCGAAGAAGATGATCGGGCGGACCCCCGGCAACATCGTTGCCGTGCGGCCGCTGAAGGACGGCGTGATCGCCGACTTCGAGATCACCGAGCGGATGCTGCGCTACTTCATCCTGAAGATCCACAAGCGGCGGTATCTCGCGAGGCCGCGCGTCGTCGTGTGTGTCCCCTCGGGCATCACCGGCGTCGAGCGCCGTGCCGTCATCGAGGCGTCGTCCCAGGCCGGCGCCCGCCAGGTGCACATCATCGAGGAGCCCATGGCGGCCGCCATCGGCTCCGGCCTGCCGGTCCACGAGGCCACGGGCAACATGGTGGTGGACATCGGCGGCGGCACCACGGAGGTCGCGGTCATCTCGCTCGGCGGCATCGTCACCGCCCAGTCCATCCGCGTCGCGGGCGACGAACTGGACAACGCGATCATCCAGCACATCAAGAAGGAGTACTCCCTCCTTCTGGGTGAGCGGACCGCCGAACAGATCAAGATCACGATCGGTTCGGCGTACGACCTGGACGCTGACGAACACACGGAGATCCGTGGCCGGGACCTCGTCTCCGGACTGCCCAAGACCGTCGTCATCTCGGCCGCCGAGGTCCGCAAGGCGATCGAGGAGCCGGTCAACGCCATCGTGGACGCGGTCAAGACGACCCTCGACAAGTGCCCGCCCGAGCTCTCCGGCGACATCATGGACCGCGGCATCGTCCTCACCGGCGGCGGCGCCCTGCTGCGCGGGCTCGACGAGCGGCTGCGCCGGGAGACCGGCATGCCGATCCACATCGCCGAGGACCCGCTGGACAGCGTGGCGCTCGGTTCCGGGAAGTGCGTCGAGGAATTCGAGGCGCTCCAGCAGGTGCTGGACGCCCAGCCGCGCAGATGACGTAACTCTTCGATTCCGCCGTACGAGATGATCTCCTCTCGTGCGGCGGATCGTTGATATAGAGGCATAAGCTCCCACAAACGCCACTCCGATAAGAAGGGCACGGCCGCCGCACGTGAGGGACACACGAGAGAGCCGGCTGCTCCTGGTGCTGCTGATCGCCGTAGCGTTCGCGCTGATCACGGTGGACATCCGCGGCGGGGAGGACTCGCCGGTCGACGGTGCCCGCCAAGGTGCGGCCGCCGTGTTCGGCCCCATCGAGGACGGAGTGTCCTCCGCGGTCGACCCGGTCGGCAACGCCGTCTCCGCCATCCGCGACTCCGGCGAGCGGCACGACCGGCTCGCCGCGCTGGAGAAGGAGAACGCCGCCCTCAAGGCGCGGCTCGGCAGCGACGACCGCAACACCAGCCGCCTCAAGCAGCTCGACAAGATGCTGAAGATCGCCGGCGCCGGGCAGTACGGCATCAAGGGCGCCCAGGTGATCGCCATAGGAGCGGCCCAGGGCTTCTCCTGGACCATCACCATCGACGTCGGCGCCGACGACGGCATCCGGCGCGACATGACCGTCCTCAACGGCGACGGACTGGTCGGGCGCGTCACCACCGTCGGCCCGAACACCGCCACCGTGCTCCTCGCCAACGACCCCGACTTCACCGTCGGCACCCGCATGGAGGCCGGCGACGAACTCGGCTTCGCCTCCGGGCAGGGCGACCGCCCGCTGCGCGTCGAACTCCTCAACGGCAAGGCCGAGGTGAAGAAGGGTGACCGCCTGGTCACCTTCGGCTCGCAGGCCGACAAGCCCTTCGTGCCCGGCGTCCCGGTCGGCGTGGTCTCCCGCGTCGACCCCTCCGGCGGCGACCTGACCCGCACCCTCTACGTCACGCCGTACGTCAGCTTCACCAAGCTCGACATCGTCGGCGTCGTCGTCGAGACCCCGAAGAAGGACCCGCGCGACACGGTGCTGCCCGCCAAACCGAAGCCGACGCCCACGCCGACCGTGACGGTCACCGTCACCCCGTCCGCCAATGCGCCGGTCGACGGCGAGATCCAGCAAGACCAGTAGGAGCTGTAGTCATGCGCGTCAACCGGATCCTGCTGTCCTCCGCCCTGATCGTGGTCGCCCTGGTGATCCAGGTGAGCGTCCTCGCCCGCCTCCACCTCCCGGGCGCCGTCCCCGACCTGCTGCTCCTGACCGTCCTCGGCCTGGCCCTCGTCTACGGCCATGTCGGCGGTGCCCTCGTCGGCTTCGCCGCGGGCCTGCTCGCCGACCTCGCCCCGCCCGCCGACCACGCGGCCGGCCGCTACGCCCTGGTGCTGTGCGTCATCGGCTACCTCGCGGGCCTCGCCAAGCCGGAGAACGGCAGGCTCAAGTCGGCCACCGGCCCCATGGTCGTCGTGGTCGCCGCGGCCATCGGCACCACCCTGCTGTACGCCGGCGTCGGCGCCCTCGTCGGCGACACCGCCGCCCGTCATGTCGGCCTGCCCAGCCTGCTGTTCACCGCCGCCCTGTACGACCTGCTGCTCGCCCCGTTCGTCGTCCCCGGCATCATGGCGCTCGCCCGCCGCGCCGAGAACGACCCGCTCGCCGAGACCAACTCCGCGGCCAAGTCGGCGGACATCTCCTCGGGCTGGCTCTCCTCGGGCACGGGCCTGAAGATCGGCGGCCAGCGCGGCGGCCTCGGCAGCCTGAAGACGAAGGCACGCACCCGTACCGCGCGGGTGGGCCGCATCAAGGGGGTCAAGCGGCTGTGACCCCCCGCGAGCCGGCGGACCGCGTTCACAGGTTCGCCGTATATGACACGTACACACACTGAGAGGGGGCGGCAGCCGCAGTGACCAACGCCCACCCGTCGCCCACCACCACCCTTCCAACGAATGGGCTGCGCCCATGACCAACATTCCGGAGACCGGACGGACCCCACGGGTCCAGATCCGACTCGTCGTCATCCAGATCCTCGTGCTGTCCCTCCTCGGCACCCTCGGCGGCCGCCTCTGGTACCTCCAGATCCGCGAGGGCGACGCCTACGCCAAGGAAGCCTCCGGGAACCACGTCCAGCAGGTCGTCGAGCCCGCCGTGCGCGGCTCGATCCTGGACGCCCGAGGAGTGGCCCTCGCGGACAACGAGACCCGCCTGGTGGTCTCCGCCTCCCGCACCGACCTGCTGAAGATGAAGGACGACGGCAAGGCGGTCCTCACCAAGCTGGCCAAGGTCCTCGGCATGTCCGCCGAGGACGTCATGCTCAAGGTCCGGCTCTGCGACGCGAAGACCCCCCAGCCCTGCTGGAACGGCTCGCCCTACCAGCCCATCCCCATCACCGACGAGGCCACCCCCAAGCAGGCCCTCCAGATCCGCGAGCGCGCCGAGGACTTCCCCGGCATCACCGCCGAGCCGGAGGCCGTGCGCCGCTACGCCGCCCCCGGCAAGTCCAACGCCGCCCAGGTCCTCGGCTACCTCTCCCCGGTCACCGACGACGAGATCACCAAGGCCCAGGACACCGACTCGCCCTACCTGCGCTCCGACCAGGTCGGCCGCTCGGGCCTGGAGCGCCAGTACGACAAGGAACTGCGCGGCAAGGCCGGCGTGACCCGCTACGAGGTCGACAACCTCGGCCGGGTCATCGGCCAGGCCGAGGCCGACGAGGCCCAGCCCGGCGCCAACCTCGTCACCAGCATCGACGCCCGCGTCCAGCGCGTCGCGGAGTACGAGCTGAACGACGCGATGAAGGAAGCCCGCAAGCAGTTCGACGACAACACCGGCGAGAACTACAAGGCCGACTCGGGCGCGGTCATCGTCATGGAGGCCAAGACCGGCCGCATCGTCGCGATGGCCTCCAACCCGACCTACGACCCCAACGCCTGGGTCGGCGGCATCTCCGCCAAGGACTACGCCAAGCTCACCGGCAAGAAGTCCAACTACCCCCTGCTGAACAGGGCCATACAGGGTCAGTCCGCGCCCGGCTCCACCTTCAAGGTGATCTCCACGGCGGCCGCCGTCGAGGCCGGCTACGACTTCGACGGCCGCTACCCGTGCACGAGTTCGTACTCCGTCGGCGGCCAGGTCTTCAAGAACTTCGAGTCGGAGAACTTCGGCCCCATCAACCTCGGCCGGGCCCTGGAGGTCTCCTGCGACACCGTCTTCTACGGCCTCGCCCACCGGGAGTGGCAGCGCGACGGCGGGATCAACCCGAAGAAGGGCGAGCCCAAGGACTACTTCTTCAAGGCCGCGCACCAGTTCGGCCTCGGCAAGGAGACCGGCATCGACCTGCCCAACGAGGTCACCGGCCGCGTCCCCGACCGCCAGTGGAAGCAGTCGTACTGGAACGCCAACAAGGACGCCTGGTGCAAGACCGGCAAGAAGGACGGCAGTTACGTCGAGAAGATCGCGTACGAGAACTGCCTCGAAGGCAACAAGATGCGCGCCGGTGACGAGATCAACTACTCCATCGGCCAGGGCGACACCCTCGTCACCCCGATCCAGATGGCGACGATCTACGCGGCCATCTCCAACGGCGGCACCCTGTACAACCCGACGGTCGGCAAGGCCGTCGTCAGCGCCGACGGCAAGAAGGTCGAGGAGATCAAGCCCAGCTCGCACGGCAGGCTGCCGATAAGCCGTGCCACGCTCAGCAAGATGGACGAGGCCCTCGCGGGCGTCGCCACCCGCGGTACCGCCGCCTGGCGCTTCGCCCAGGTCGGCTGGCCGCAGGACAAGATCCCGATGCACGCCAAGACCGGTACCGCCGAGGTCTACGGCAAGCAGACGACGTCCTGGTTCGCCACGTACACCAAGGACTACTCGATCGTCATGACGATCTCCCAGGGTGGTACGGGCTCCGGCGCCTCGGGCCCCGCCGTCCGCAACATCTACGACGCGCTGTACGGCGTCTCCGACGACGGCACCATCGACAAGAAGAACGCCCTGCTGCCGACCCCCCAGAAGAGCCTGCCGAAGGTCCGGACGGACGGGACCATCAAGTCCCCGAAGATCGCCAAGGACCCGGCCAAGGACCAGCGGGCGAGCCAGGAGGGCGCGCCCGAGCCGGACGAGACGCAGCAGGGCGCGACCGTGAACACGTCGACCGGCGGGAACCGTGACACCCGCAGGCGGCGCCGCAGGAGGGGAAGCCGGAGGATGCTCACATGACCGGGGCGAACAGCTTCCAGGTCTCCGGGTACGGCCCCGCACGCGCGGGCTGGACCCGGCTGCTGGCCCGCGACTCGCTCGCCCGCCGGCTGGACTGGCCGATACTGTTCTCGGCCCTCGCCCTGTCCATGATCGGCTCGGTCCTGGTCTTCTCGGCCACCCGCAACCGCACCGAGATCAACCAGGGTGACCCGTACTACTTCCTGATCCGGCACGTCATGAACACCGGCATCGGGTTCGCCCTGATGATCGGCACCGTCTGGGTCGGCCACCGCACCCTGCGCACCGCCGTGCCCCTGCTGTACGGCGCCTCGGTGTTCCTGATCCTGCTGGTCCTCACCCCCCTGGGCTCCACGGTCAACGGCGCCCACTCCTGGATCGTGCTCGGCGGCGGCTTCTCGCTCCAGCCCTCGGAGTTCGTGAAGATCACGATCATCCTCGGCATGGCGATGCTGCTCGCGGCCCGGGTCGACGCGGGCGACAAGCCCTACCCCGACCACCGGACCGTGCTCCAGGCGCTGGGCCTGGCCGCGGTACCGATGCTGATCGTGATGCTCATGCCCGACCTCGGGTCGGTCATGGTCATGGTCATCATCGTGCTCGGCGTGCTGCTCGCCTCCGGCGCCTCCAACCGCTGGGTCTTCGGACTGCTCGGCGCGGGCACGATCGGGGCGCTCGCGGTGTGGCAGCTCGGGGTGCTGGACGAGTACCAGATCGCCCGCTTCGCCGCCTTCGCCAACCCGAGCCTCGACCCGGCGGGCGTCGGCTACAACACCAACCAGGCCCGGATCGCGATCGGTTCGGGCGGACTGACGGGCGCGGGCCTCTTCCACGGCTCGCAGACCACCGGCCAGTTCGTCCCCGAGCAGCAGACCGACTTCGTCTTCACCGTCGCCGGTGAGGAACTGGGCTTCGTCGGCGCGGGCCTGATCATCGTCCTGCTCGGCGTCGTGCTGTGGCGGGCCTGCCGGATCGCCCGCGAGACGACCGAGCTGTACGGCACGATCGTGGCCGCCGGGATCGTCGCCTGGTTCGCCTTCCAGTGCTTCGAGAACATCGGCATGACCCTCGGGATCATGCCGGTCACCGGTCTGCCGCTGCCGTTCGTGTCGTACGGCGGATCCTCGATGTTCGCGGTGTGGGTGGCCATAGGGCTGTTGCAGTCGATCAGGGTGCAGCGGCCGATGTCGGCGTAGGCGGGTGCCCCGGGTGGCCGCGGCCCCCTGCCGGAACCGTGGTCCGACCACTAGATTCGAATCATGGCGGACACGAAACGGGAGATCGAACGCAAGTATGAGTCCGACGACAGCGGCCTGCCCGACCTGACCGGAGTCGCCGGCGTCGAGGCCGTCGTCGACAAGGGTGTCGCGCACCTGGACGCCACCTACTACGACACCCCCGACGAACGCCTCGTCGCGTCCTCGGTCACCCTGCGCCGCCGTACCGGTGGATCGGACGCGGGCTGGCACCTCAAGCTCCCCGTCTCCGAGGGCGTGCGCGACGAGATCCGGGCACCCCTGACCGACACCCTCCCCGACGAACTCGCCGCACTGGTCCGCTCCCGCGTCCGGGACGTCGAACCGGTGCCCGTGGTCCGGCTGCGTTCGGACCGCGACGTGCGCCACCTCCTCGACGCGGACGGGCAGTTGCTCGCCGAGGTCAGCGTCGACGCCGTGCACGCCGAACGGCTCAGCGGCGGCGTCGGCGACGCCCAGTGGACCGAGATCGAGGTGGAACTCGCCGACGGCGGCGACCCGGCCTTCCTCGACAAGGTGGAGAAACGACTGCGCAAGGCGGGCGTACGGCCCTCCCGGTCCGCCTCGAAGCTGGCCCGGGCCCTCGCCGAGACAGCGCCGAGGAAGAAGCGCCCGGCCGGCGGGGACCCGGTGACCGCCGGCGACCACGTCCTCGCGTACGTCCGCGCCCAGCGGGACGCGATCGTCGCGCTCGACCCCGCCGTCCGCCAGGACGTCGAGGACTCCGTGCACGGCATGCGCGTCGCCACCCGCCGGCTGCGCAGCGCCTTCAAGTCGTACGGCAAGGTCCTCGACCGGGCCGTCACCGACCCGATCGGCGACGAGCTGAAGTGGCTGGCCGGCGAGCTGGGCGTGGACCGCGACCGCGAGGTGCTCAGCGAGCGCCTCTCGGCCGCCCTCGACGAGGTGCCCGGGGCACTGGTCTCGGGGCCCGTGGCCGAGCGACTGAGCACCTGGGCGGGGGAGCGGCCCGGCGGGGCGAGCGCACGGCTGGTCGGGGTGCTGGACTCCCGGCGCCATCTCGCCCTGCTCGACGCCCTGGACGCGCTGATCGCGGACCCGCCGCTGCTGAAGGCCGCCGGGAAGAAGCCGCACAAGGTGATCGCCAAGGCCGTGCGGAAGGACTTCCGCAAGGTCGCCGGGCTCGTCGGCCGGGCCCTGGAACTGGAACCCGGCACCGACCGGGACAAGGCGATGCACGAGGCCCGCAAGAAGACCAAGCGCGCTCGCTACGCGGCCGAGGCCGCCCGCCCGGCCCTCGGCAAGCCGGCCAAGACCATGGTCAAGTCCATGAAGGCGCTCCAGAACCTGCTGGGGGAGCACCAGGACGGCGTGATGGCCCGCCAGACGCTGCGCGAGCTGTCCGCGGTCGCCCACGCGGCGGGGGAGAGCGCCTTCACCTACGGGCTGCTGTACGGGCGCGAGGAGCAGCGGGCGGCGGCGGTGGAGGCCGAGCTGCCCGGCTTCTGGGACGGGATCAGGGGGGCGGCGGACGCCCTGTGACCTTCCGGGCGTACGGGGGGTGGCCGCGGCCGCGTTAGGCTAGATGGTCACCCCTGTCCGTCCATGGAAGTGCGAGATGTCAGCCGAAACCGCCGCGTCGGTGTTCCCGCAGCTCGAAGCTCTGCTCCCGCATGTGCAGAAGCCGATCCAGTACGTCGGCGGTGAGCTCAACTCCACCGTCAAGCCGTGGGAGTCCTGCGACGTCCGCTGGGCACTGATGTACCCGGACGCGTACGAGGTCGGTCTGCCCAACCAGGGCGTCATGATCCTCTACGAGGTCCTGAACGAGCAGGAGGGCGTCCTCGCCGAGCGCACGTACAGCGTGTGGCCGGACCTGGAGGCGCTGATGCGGGAGCACAAGGTCCCGCAGTTCACGGTGGACAGCCACCGGCCGGTGGGCGCCTTCGACGTGTTCGGCCTGTCCTTCTCCACGGAGCTGGGCTACACCAACATGCTCACGGCCCTGGACCTGGCGGGCATCCCGCTGGAGTCCAAGGACCGCGGCCTCGACGACCCGATCGTCCTGGCCGGCGGCCACGCGGCCTTCAACCCCGAGCCGATCGCGGACTTCATCGACGCGGCGATCATCGGCGACGGCGAGCAGGCCGTGCTCGACATGACGAAGATCATCCGCGACTGGAAGGCGGAGGGCCGGCCGGGCGGCCGCGAGGAGGTCCTCTTCCGCCTCGCGAAGACCGGCTCGGTGTACATCCCGGCGTTCTACGACGTCGAGTACCTCCCCGACGGCCGTATCGCCCGCGTGGTCCCCAACAAGTCGGGCGTCCCGTGGCGTGTGTCCAAGCACACCGTCATGGACCTGGACGAGTGGCCGTACCCCAAGCAGCCGCTGGTCCCCCTGGCGGAGACGGTCCACGAGCGCATGTCCGTGGAGATCTTCCGCGGCTGCACCCGCGGCTGCCGCTTCTGCCAGGCCGGCATGATCACCCGCCCGGTCCGCGAGCGCTCCATCACGGGCATCGGCGACATGGTGGAGAAGGGCCTGAAGGCGACCGGCTTCGAGGAGGTCGGCCTTCTCTCCCTGTCCTCGGCGGACCACTCGGAGATCGGCGACATCGCGAAGGGCCTGGCGGACCGGTACGAGGAGGACAAGATCGGCCTGTCCCTCCCCTCCACCCGCGTGGACGCCTTCAACGTCGACCTCGCCAACGAACTGACCCGCAACGGCCGCCGCTCGGGCCTCACCTTCGCCCCCGAGGGCGGCTCCGAGCGCATGCGCAAGGTCATCAACAAGATGGTCTCGGAAGAGGACCTGATCCGCACCGTCTCCACCGCGTACGGCAACGGCTGGCGCCAGGTCAAGCTGTACTTCATGTGCGGCCTGCCCACGGAGACCGACGAGGACGTCCTCCAGATCGCCGACATGGCCACCAAGGTGATCGCCGAGGGCCGCAAGGTCTCCGGCCAGAACGACATCCGCTGCACGGTCTCGATCGGCGGCTTCGTCCCCAAGCCCCACACCCCCTTCCAGTGGGCCCCGCAGCTCTCCGCGGAGGAGACGGACGCCCGCCTGGAGAAGCTCCGCGACAAGATCCGCGGCGACAAGAAGTACGGCCGCTCCATCGGCTTCCGCTACCACGACGGCAAGCCGGGCATCGTGGAAGGCCTGCTCTCCCGCGGTGACCGCCGTGTCGGCGCGGTCATCCGGGCCGTCTACGAGGACGGCGGCCGCTTCGACGGCTGGCGCGAGCACTTCTCCTACGACCGCTGGATGGCCTGCGCCGACAAGACGCTGCCGGCCTTCGGCGTGGACGTCGACTGGTACACGACCCGCGAGAAGACGTACGAGGAGGTCCTCCCCTGGGACCACCTGGACTCCGGCCTCGACAAGGACTGGCTCTGGGAGGACTGGCAGGACGCCCTCGACGAGACGGAGGTCGAGGACTGCCGGTGGACGCCTTGCTTCGATTGCGGGGTGTGCCCGCAGATGGACACCCACATCCAGATCGGCCCGACGGGGAAGAAGCTGCTGCCGCTGACGGTCAAGAAGGACGCTGCGGCGAGCGGACACGGGCACTGAGGTGAGTGAGGCGCTGCGGCGGATCGCTGAGGCTGTGGCTGACGCCACGGAGGATGAGGTGGCCGCGGCGCTGGGCGCACTCGGAGTGCCGCCGGGGCGGCAGAGGCAGGCGCTGGAGACGCCCATGACACCGCTGCCGCAACCTGGGGGTTCGCCCGGGATCCACTCCGAAGTGGAGTGGGTTTGATCCTTCCGGCTGCCTTAGAAGGGCTTTCGCGAACTTCTGAGCCCCCTCCTTGATCGGGAGGGGGCTCAGTGCGTGTGCCTGATGAATCCTGGCCTTCGAACCGCTGCCGCCGGCTGGGGGCGAGATGAAATGAGGGACGAGAAGACGCCGATGCTGTTCCGGGGCGCAGAGGTTCTTCTGGCCGTCACCACAGGGAATGGTGGCGGCTGGCGAGGACAGCAAGGACCGCGCCGCAGTCCTACGGAGGCTCGGATATCGGGGCTTCCAACAGGCCGATACAGGGCATCCATGGGTCTAGGTGGCTACTCGGGGGGATCGTAGTGCTTCTAGATCAATTGCCTGCACTGATAGGGGTTGCCGTTGGGGCGGTGGCGTCCTATGCGACGCAGCATCTGACTGAGCGTCGGAAGTGGCAGCGGCAACGCGACGAGAGATGGGACGAGAAGCGTTTTGAGATCTACGCTCGCTACGGCAATGCCCTGAAGGCACAGCTTCGTGTTGCTCAGCGCATCGGTACGGCGCATGGATTCCAGGAGGTTGGTGATCCACTGGAACCGGTGGAAGGCATGCCGTTGCTCGCTGAAGCGGAGAGCCGTCGAGCAGCCGAGTGGGAATCCGTGTTGTTAGTCGGAGACGCGGCGACGATCGCGGCGGCCCGTAGATGGCACGAGACGGTGTGGGGTATCGAGTTGCTCGTTCGAGACGGACACGTCGAGACCGAAGTGTGGACTAATGCCCACAAACTGATGGATGCGGCTCGTGAGGGTTTCTATCGCAATGCGCGGCGTGACCTCGGAATAGCGGGAGAGCCTCCTCGTCCATCCGGAGCCTGGCCAGGTGATTGGCGAGCCGAACTGTCCGGCTGAGCTACCGGCACGCGCCGTAGATCACTGGGACAGCGCACCGTCTCAACGCGGCATGTGCGCAGGTGTGTGCCCGCAGATGGACACCCACATCCAGATCGGCCCGACAGGAAGAAGCTGCCGCCTCTGACGGTCAAGAACGCGGGTCCGGCGCCGGCTTCGAGTGGTCACTCTGACTGAGGTGAGTGAGGTGTTGTGGCGCATGGTGGACACTCTGGGGGATGGCAGCGAGGAGGAGACGGCTGCCGTCCTGAGGGCGCTCGGCGCGGAGAGCGAGCGACGGGTGACCATGCGGGAGACACTGAGAACGCCTCTGCCGCCCCCTAGAGGCTCGATGACTGTTCGTTCCGAGGTGGAGTGGGTCTGAGGGCTAAGAGCGCGGGAGCGTGCCGTACTCGGCTGTCGTCTGAGTGCCTGCTCTCGGTTCGCGAGGTACCTCCTGGCTCCAAGCGCTACGGAGGAGGCGACATGTCAGCGAGTGAGCAGACTGAGGGGAGGGCCCGCTCGGCTGCAACGGCCGTGGCTACGCGGCTCGCTCACGAACTACGCAGGGCAACAGCCTCGCTGTGCGGACTGGACCCCAGGCTTGCACTTAAGTGACCTAGACTGTAGGCGACTTGGCTAGGGGGTGCCTCAGTGATTCTACGGGTCGGCATGGCGGGTCCTGGTGCGGCCGATGAGTTGCGTTCCTTCCGAGCATGGCTCTTGGAAACGTCTGAGATACGCCAGCACTGCGAGATCTCGTGGGTGATGAAACCGCCGGCACCCAACGAAATGGGGGGCGACACACTCGATCTCCTGCAGCTCATTACAGACAATTTCTGGCAAGTCAGCACCTTCGCCTTGGCATTCAGTACGTGGCGTCGCACCAGACACACAGCGCCGACGGTAACCCTTGAGCACAATGGGACGGTGTTCACCGTTGAAGGAAGCGACGAGCAAGCCGTACAGCAAATTATTCGCGCTTTGACGGCGGAGCAGGATCGACGTGACTCTGCCTGACCCGGATCAGTCGCGCGCAGTACTCGTGGGCGTCAGCAATTACATCGCCATGCCAAAGCTACCTACCGTTCACAACAACGTGGAAGCTCTGCGGTACTCACTGACTGGGGCAGCGTCATGGAACCTCCCGTTCCGGCATTGCACTGTTGTCCATGACCCCACTAATACTGAAGAACTCATGGATCCCATCTTGGAATCCGCGAACGCGGCCAAGGATACGTTGCTCTTCTATTATGCCGGGCACGGAACAAAAGGGCCGAACCGTGGGGAGTTGCGGCTAACCAGCACCTCATCCCGCCCCGGTGCCTCGTATACGGCAACTCTTTATGACGACATTCGTGACATCTTGCTCACATCTTCAGCTAAACGCCGAATCGTAATTCTTGACTGCTGTTATGCGGGCAGTGCACTCGGCATCATGTCCGACCCGGGTGAATTCCTCGCGGAGTATGCCCTGATCGAGGGGACGTATCTGATCGCAGCCGCTGGCGAAACTCAGGTGGCAAAGTCAGATGGGGAGAACGGCTTCACCGCCTTCACCGGGGAGCTTATCAATCTCTTGCGAAACGGCACGCAAGACGCCAACTTGGCCTTGCTAGATCTGGATACAATATTCAAACAGTTAGTTCAGTCATTGCGCTCCAAATCGCTCCCGATACCCCAGAGGCGCGTCAGAAACTCCCCGGGAAGTTTGGCCCTCGCTTGGAATCGGAAATGGATGGAACAGCAGCTGAGTAGATACGCGAGTGGCCTGATTCCGAGCCAGTCAGTCAAAACTGCAGACATGGTTACGTCTAAGGAACTGTATTTTCCACCTCTGGCCGATACGCTTGGCGCGAACGAAAAAAGGGCTATCGAAGAATCGACGCCCACGCCTGCAACTCACACACCCCAGCCCATTTCGGCCAATGAATCACTCCACAAGCCGTGGCCCGCAATACTTGATGCAGTAAAAAAATATCGGAGATACACCTGGATCCTGCTCAGCCAAAATGCAACCCTTGCTCATTTCAGTGAAGATAATATCCGCCTAGAATTTGCCAATCGTGGCAGTCTGGACAACTTTCTGTCCTCCGATTCCGAATCGGTACTAAAGCGGGCTCTCTCAGAAAAATTTGGTCTAGAGTGCGAAGTTCAATCAACCCTAGCTGACTCCGCATTGACTACTGAGGTTCAGGCCGCCGCTCAACCCCTAAAGCCACATAAGTCACATATCGACACTCTCGCTGTTGGCGACGAAATCGACCATGAGCAATTCGGGCGCGGCACGGTGTTGTCGACCAAAGGGAAAGGCGGCACTGCTGAAGCAACCGTTGACTTCGGAGGAGGTAAGCCCAAAAGGCTCCTGCTCAGATACGCACCATTCGCAAAAGTAGAGAGGTTTGACTAAATCAGCGGCACAAGGCTGTGTTCGGGCAGGCACGGCCAATCGCCGGCATCGCAGACTGCGGTGACGGGGGCGAGGTTGCATGTGGGCGACAGCCTGGACGACATAGTGGAGCCGTCGCCGCGGTGCCGACAGTCAAGCTCCGTCCTGTAGTTCTTCATTCGGCCGCAGATGGATCACTCACATTCAGATCGGCCCGACGGGGAAGAAGCTGCTGCCTCTGACAGTCAAGAACGCGGCGTCGGCGCCTGCCGGGAGCGGGCACTCTCACTGACGTGAGCCAGGCGTTGCGGCGCATTGGTGGGTGCACTGAGGGACGGCAGCGAGGAGGAGACGGCTGCCGTCCTGAGGGCGCTCGGCATGAAGAGCGGGTGGCGGGGGATCGTGCGGGAGACGCCGAGAAGGCCGCTGCCTCCTGGGGGCACGGAGGCTGTCCGTTCCGAGGTGTGGAATGGGTCTGAGGGATTGCGAGCCGCGGTAGGTCCTCATTCGGCGGTTGTCGCCCGAGTGGCTGCTCTCTGTTCGCGACGTACTCCGTGGCTTTCTAGCGTGGCGATACCGCTAGCAAGGAGGCGCCATGTCAGCCAGTGAGCCGCCTGAAGGCAGTCCTCGGTGGGGGAGCCCGGGTCAGGCCTCTACCCCTCCTGGGCAGTGGACGTCGCCCCCTGGGCCGCCGCAGAAAAGGCGACGAGGCCGTGGCTGTCTGTGGGGGTGCGTCGGAGCTCTGGCCGCGGTGGCTGTGATCGTCATCGTTGTGCTGGTGGTCGCATCGGGTGGCAAGGACGAGAGCACCACCCCTGCGCCCAGTGCGACCCCCACAGCGAAGAGGAAGCAGGGGCAGACTCAGGAACCCTCGAGCGAGCGGTCCGACCTCATCAGCTTCAAGCTCGACGACCGCTCGCAAGCCGGCATCACCGATATCTGGCTCGTCTGGACGATCAAGAACAGCAGCAGCGAGAAGTCCAACTACTCCTGGGACTGGGAGGCGGTCGACGCCGGCGGCACGCGTGTGGAGGACGGTTCGGAGATGGAGACCAACGTGCAACCCGGGCAGACAGCTCGGGGTGAGTTCTTCACGACGCTCAAAAGTGTGAAGGGCATCAAGCTCAACGTCACCAGCTTTGACCGGACTGCCAGTTACTGAACTCGACCAGGCCGGTAGAGGTTGAGCCTCAGCATCTAGTTGTTGTTGGCTGTCGCCCGCAGATGAACACTGGGCCACAAGTAAGTAATAACGGCGAGAAGTCGCTGTCCCTGATGGTAAAGGAGGATGCTCTGCCCAGCGCACACGGGCACTGAGGTGAGTGGTCAGCCGCTGCTGGTTGTCACCGGTGCGCAGAGGAGGCGACAGCGGGCGGCGCAAGTGTTGCCCAGGCGCCCGCGGTGGGGAGTCCCAAACGCTTCGATGGGTGCCCCGTCCCTCGGATGGATCCTTTCGGGTTGCGTCATATCAACAGCAGTAACCCCAGGGCGGCTACACGATGGGCACCGATGGGGCGTTTGATCCTGGCAGGTCCGATTGGTGCGGTCTGGTGGGCTGCTCCCTTGGAGAACCGAGTCAGCGTCTGGAGCTGAAGAAGGTGCCGGACGTCGGGCACGCAACCGCGGAGCTCGTCTGAGCGTGCTTTATTACGTCATCGCTCGTGACTGCCTGAAGGGCTCGCCCGCTTGCCCACACAGCCCCCGCTCCCGCCCGCACTCACTCCGCCAGAGCGGCAAACTGCCGCTGCTCGTGTGCGCCGTCTCTTTCGTTCGCGTAAAGCGCTCTCCGGTGTCACTCAATGGTTCATCGACTGGGGACTGCTCCTCGGCGGGGCGGTGCTAGTTACTTGGATCTACTCCGCCCTACGTAGCGGCCTGGGCTGGGCGGAGGTCTATCGTGTTTTCACTCTCATCGACGAACCGCCTCACCACTTGACGGCCTGGCTCGCCTCCGTCATCGGCTGGCTGGTCGTACCTGCCCTGATCGGTGGTGTTGCCGGTCATGTGATCGCCACTCGAATGCAGCGCGTCAAAGACATCGCCACGAACAACCTCTTCCAAAGGCGTACTTGGGGTCAAAAGTTCCTACCGCCGGGGCGGATCACCTACTTGGGAGCCCGGTTCGGAAAGTCCCCGGCAGATCAGCAACTACTGGACACGTACGTGCGGGTCATCCATCGCGGTGACTGGATAGCAGCTCAGGAGCACTGGGAAGTACTGGTCCGCGACGTCATGTGTACGGCTGAACTGGCAGACCTTCACCGGCGCGAGGCTCTGGAGGCTGCTGAAAGCTTCGCGGAAGCGGTCTTGTGGATGCCCTCGTTCAAAGATAAATGTCTGGTCTGTGTGGCCCGTGGGCAGTAGTCAGTAGGGGAGACACCTCATGCAAAATCGAAGTGCCGTAGAGATCGCCCGCGCAGCGCTACGGCTGACTTTCGCCACGGCCACCGAGGAAGGCCTGGACAACGCAGCCAGGCAACTAGTGCGTTGGGGTATCGAAGGACACGGTAGGCGCCTCGGTACAGGAAAGGCGGCCCTGATGTACCTCGACCTGGCACAGGTTGCCGATGAGAACGAAGCGGTCATTCCTGCACGTGTATATGCGGTCTTGGAGGAATCTGACGTAGAGCGAACGTGGCGGCGTCCCGATTCCGGACGCCGACGCTAGGGCTGTCAGTCCGGCTGGCCACTCCCTTGCCCACGCACGCGGTAGGGGCAATCAGGCCGCAGATGGACACCCGCATCCAGATCGGCCCGACGGGCAAGAAGCTGCTGCCTCTGACGGTCAAGACCGCGGCGTCGGCGCCTGGCGGTCACTCTCACTGAGGCGGGCGAGGCACTCGATCGGGTGGTTGAGGCGCTGGCGGGGTGAGCGAGGAGGGACGGGCTGGGCTGATGGGGGTGGGGGGTGCCCGGGTCCGCGCCCACAAGTGCCGTCGGCCTCCTCGCGTACCTTTTGTCTGTGCCAGGGAGCAGTGGGCTCAGTGATGTCTCCGTGAGAGCCTGGCTGCATGGGGGATGCGTCGGTTGGACAGGACGTCCGGCGGTTTCTGGCGGAGATCCGTGTCGGTGACGTGTGCCATGGGAGCGTCGCTTCAGTTTCTCGGTCCGAGATGTCGGTGCTCCTGGACGACTTCACCGACCGGCCGCTCGGGACTGTGGGATCGTTGGACGGTTCCTGGCGTCGGCCCTTTTCCGACGTTGCCGTGGTCGGGCAGAGGGTCGCCGGCGAGGTGACCGCAGTTGATCTCGATGCGGGCCGGGTGCGGCTGTCGACGGCGGCCACGGAGAACCCGGAGCTCTGGGCGTTCCTCAAGCGGCTGCATCACGGTGAGTTCCTGTCCGGCACCGTGGCGGCGATCGAGCGGTTCGGTGTCTTCGTGGCGCTTGATGAGGGCCCAGAGCATCCGGTGTACCCCGGCGTCGGTTTCATCACGTGGCCCGAGTTGTCCTGGCGCCGTTTCGAGGCGGCGTCCGAGGTCGTCGAGGTCGGGCAGCGGGTGACGTGCGAGTTCCTGCAGTTCGACACCTGGAACGGGGAGGCTCGGCTCTCCCTGCGGGCGACGCAGCCGGACCCTTTCCTGGAGTTCGTCGAAGGCGTGGTGGTGGGGCAGAGGCTGACCGGACGGGTGACCAAACTGGTGCCGTTCGGTGTCTTCGTCCAGGTCGCCGACGGCGTCGAGGGCCTGGTGCATCTGTCCGAGCTGAACTTGGTGCCGGTGGCGGCGCCGGAGGATGTCGTACAGGCGGCGATCAGTTGACGGTTGTCACACGGACGTCGACCGTGAGCGTCGCCGACTGTCGCTCTCCCGGCGACGGGCTTGAGTGGTTGGGGTCCGGCTCCTGTCCGCCAGACGGTCAAGAACGCGGCGTCGGCGCCTGCCGGGAGCGGGCACTCTCACAGGGGCTTGGTGGCTCGTACGAGGGCCGAGTGCATGCCGTCGGCGACGGGGTGTGTGGGTGTGATCTCGATGTCGGTGAATCCGGCGGCTTGAAGTCCTTCGCGGTACTCCGTGAAGGACAGGGCTCCTGCGATGCAGCCGACGTAGTCGCCGCGTTCCGCGCGCTGGGCCGCTGTGAGTGAGTCGTCGGCGACCACGTCGGAGATTCCGATGCGGCCTCCGTGCCTGAGGACCCTGAAGGTCTCCGCGAAGACGCGGGGCTTGTCCGTGGACAGGTTGATCACGCAGTTCGAGATCACCACGTCGACGGTGTTCGCCGGGAGCGGGATCGCCTCGATGGTGCCCTTGAGGAACTCCACGTTGGTCGCCTTCGCCCTCGCCGCGTTGGCCAGGGCGAGTGCGAGCATCTCGTCCGTCATGTCGAGGCCGTACGCCTTGCCGGTGGGGCCGACACGGCGGGCGGACAGGAGGACGTCGATGCCGCCGCCCGAGCCGAGGTCGAGGACGCGTTCTCCCTCGTGGAGGTCGGCGACGGCGGTGGGGTTGCCGCAGCCGAGGGAGGCTGCCAGGGCTTCGGCGGGGAGGGTGGCGCGTTCCTCGGCGGCGTAGAGGGTGGAGCCGAAGTTCTCGTCGGCCTCGACGGGGTCGGGTACGCAACAGGCGTTGCCGCCTTCGGTGACCTGCACGGCCGCCGCCGCGTAGCGCTGTCGGACCGTCTCGCGCAGGTCGGTGGACTGTTCGGACATGTCGCACTCCTGGATGGCCTGTATTGACGTTCGTTGATGCAACCTTGCGCCTTGGATCGAAGAACGTCAATATAGAGGTATGGCTAAGCAAGAGTTGAAGATCCTTGCGTCCGCGCCGCTGGACGAGAAGCAGGCCGCGGATCTGGCGAAGATCTTCAAGGCCCTGGGGGATCCGGTCCGCCTGCGGCTGATGTCGATGATCGCCTCGCGAGGAGAGGGCGGTGAGGTGTGCGTGTGTGACCTGACACCGGCCTTCGAGCTGTCGCAGCCGACCATCTCGCACCATCTCAAGCTGCTCCGGCAGGCAGGACTCATCGACTGCGAGCGCCGGGGGACCTGGGTCTACTACTGGGTGCTGCCCGGGGTGCTGGAGCGGTTGGCCGGGTTCCTGACCAAGGGCGAGCCCGCCAAGGTGCCCGTCTGACCTTCGTTCCGCGCTGACGCCGTCTCGCCGGCGTCCACCGCAGCCGTCGCCCCCGCCGCCCCCTGATCCGTCGTCCCCAGGAAGACCACGCCATGACTGCTCCCGGCCCCCGCCCGTCGGTCCTGTGCGTCTGCGTCCACAACGCGGGCCGGTCCCAGATGGCCGCGGCCTTCCTCGCCCACCTCGCGGGGGACCGCGTCGAGGTCCGCTCCGCCGGC
>NZ_LJBR01000200.1 GCF_001282115.1 Streptomyces sp. NRRL B-24085
CCCGACAGCCCGTACACCACACGCCACGCACCCGTACAGCTACTCAGCGTCGCCGAGTCGCCCCTGGTCAGCGTAGAGACAACCCACCACGCTCAGTCACGTGAACGCCGAAATCTCCACCCCCACCGACGAACTGACCCAGCGTCTGAGCGCCACCCCGCGAGGCGCGCGGCTGGCCCGCAGGCTCACCGCCGCGCAGCTCGCGGAGTGGGGCCACCCTCATGACACCGAGGTGAACGACACCGCCCAGCACCTCGTCGCCGAACTCGCCGCCAACGCGGTGACCCACGGCCGGGTCCCCGGACGGGACTTCGAGCTGCGCCTGCTCCTGCTCCCGGGGAACACGCTCCGTATCGAGGTGAGCGACCCTCGGGGCGACCGTGCCCTCCGGTTCCGCCGTGAGGAGGACGGTGAGCACGGCCGGGGGCTGATCCTCGTCACCCTCCTCGCCCGCGCCTGGGGTGTCGCGGAGCGGGACGTCGGCAAGACGGTGTGGGCCGAGATCGGGCTCGGGCCCAGCGTGAGCTGCGGGATGCGGGGAAGGACGGGGAAAGCCGACAGTGAGGGGGATGCGTATGCGTGAGCGGCGGCTTCACGGATGTCTCGGAACGGTGATGGGGCTTGCTCTCGCGGTGCTCACCGCCATGCTTCTCGGCAGAGCGCTGAGTGCCTGCGACAGCGGCGTCAACGGCGCGGCGAACGGCTCGTTCCTCGTCGTTCTCTTCGTTCCGTCCCTCTGGGGCCTCCTGACGCTGAGTTGGGTGATGGTGGGAGTTGTCGTGGGGCGACAAGCCCTCCTTCATGCCCTCGCTCTCACGGTGGTGCTCCCCGTCGTGTGCTGGTGCGCGGTCTCCTTCTTCTGGAGCGGTGCCACGCACGCATGCCCCAGCGGCGCACCGCCGTGGTGGCCGGGCCTCGTCCCCGCTCCCGGATTCTGAGTCCGGCGGGACACCCCCCTCGCCCTCCACGCCCCTTGACTTCTCAAGACCCCCGCGCGACGTTCCGGACCTCTTCGTCCATACCGACCGCGGGGGGACCCGACCATGAGCGTGACCCGAAGACACCTGCTGGCCGCCGGTGCCGGGGCGGCCGTCGCCGCCGGGATCCAACAGGGCGCGAGTGCCGCCGACTTACCGGCGCTCGGCACGTACGACGTCGTCGTCATCGGTTCCGGCGCCGCCGGCATGACCGCCGCGCTCACCGCCGCCAGGCAGGGCCTCACCGTCGTGGTGCTGGAGAAGGCGCCCACCTTCGGCGGGTCCGCCGCCCGGTCCGGGGCCGGGATCTGGATTCCCAACAACCCCGTCGTCCTGGCGGCCGGTGTCCCGGACACCCCGGCCAAGGCGGCCGCCTACCTCGCCGCCGTCGTCGGACCGGACGTCCCCGCGGCCCGGCAGCGGGCCTTTCTCACCCACGGCCCCGCGATGATCTCCTTCGTCATGGCCAACAGCCCGCTGCGGTTCCGCTGGATGGAGGGGTACAGCGACTACTACCCCGAGCTCCCGGGCGGCCTGCCGGGCGGCCGCTCCATCGAGCCCGACCAGCTCGACGGCAAGCTCCTAGGCGCCGAACTCGCCCGCCTGAACCCGCCCTACCTCGACGTCCCGGCCGGGCTGGTCGTCTTCAGCGCCGACTACAAATGGCTCGCCCTGTCCGCGGTGAGCGCCAAGGGCGCCGCCGTCGCCGCCGAGTGCCTGGCGCGCGGCACCAAGGCGGCCCTCCTCGGGCAGACACCGCTCACCATGGGCCAGTCACTGGCCGCCGGGCTGAGGAAGGGTCTCCTGGACGCGGGCGTGCCCGTCCGCCTGGGCACCCCCCTCACCGAGCTCCACGTCGAGAACGGCACCGTCGCCGGGGCGGTGACCCCGGGCGGCCTCTTCCGCGCCCGCCGGGGTGTGATCGTCGGCTCCGGCGGCTTCGAGCACAACGCGGCCATGCGGGCCCAGTACCAGCGGCAGCCCATCGGCACGGACTGGACCGTCGGCGCGAAGGAGAACACCGGGGACGGCATCCGGGCCGGACAGCGTCTCGGCGCCGACGTGGCCCTGATGGACGACGCCTGGTGGGGGCCGGCCGTCCCGCTCCCCGACGAGCCCTACTTCTGCCTCGCCGAACGCACCCTGCCCGGCGGGCTCGTCGTGAACGCGGCCGGGCGGCGGTTCGTCAACGAGGCCGCCCCCTACAGCGACGTCGTCCACACCATGTACGACCGGAACCCGACCGACCCGGACATCCCGGCCTGGCTGATCGTCGACCAGAACTACCGCAACCGGTACCTCTTCAGGGACATCGCCCCGACCTTCGTCCTGCCCGACGACTGGTACGGCTCCGGCGCCGCCCACAAGGCCTGGACGCTCGACGCCCTCGCCAGGTCCGTCGGCGTCCCGGCCGCCGCCCTCCGCGCCACCGTCGACCGCTTCAACTCACTCGCCCTCAAGGGCGACGACACCGACTTCGGCCGCGGTGACAGCGCCTACGACCACTACTACACGGACCCCTCGGTCCTCCCGAACTCCTGCCTGGCCCCGCTCTGGCTGCCCCCGTACTACGCCTTCCGGCTCGTCCCGGGAGACCTGGGGACCAAGGGCGGCCTGGTGACCGACGCCCGCGCGCGTGTCCTGCGGCCCGACGGCTCCGTCGTCCCCGGCCTGTACGCGGCCGGGAACGCCAGCGCGGCCGTCATGGGGCACAGCTACGCGGGCGCGGGCTCGACCATCGGCCCCGCGATGACCTTCGGTTACATCGCGGCCCGGGATCTGGCCGGGGTGCTCTAGGGGCGGCGGGCGATCAGGAACGCCTGCTGGGAGACCTCCTCGGGGCCGGGTTCGCGCACTGTCTGCGAGACGAGCGAGAATCCGGCCGCGCGGAGCAACCCGGCGATCTGCTCCGGCCGCCGGCGCAGGAAGGTCAGCGCGACCGGCCGCCCCCACGGCCGGTCGTGATGCCGGTCCTCGTCGCCGGCCTGGAAGGCGACGAGAAGGTGCCCGCCCGGTGCCAGGACGCGGTGGAACTCCGCGAACAGGCGCGGGAGTTCGTCCACAGGGGTGTGGATGGAGGAGTACCAGGACACGGCACCGGCGAGCGCCCCGTCGGGAAGGTCCAGCTCCAGCATCGAGCCCTGCTCGAACCGCAGCCCCGGGTTCTCCCGGCGGGCGATGGCCAGCATCGACTCCGACAGGTCGAGCCCGAAGACGGACAGCCCGAGGGAGGCGAGGTGAGCGGTGATCCGTCCCGGCCCGCAGCCCAGATCGGCGACTCGTCCGTCCCCCACCAGCTCGGCGAACCCGGACAGCAGGACCCGGTCGAGCGGACTGACGGTGAGCACGTCCCGGAACTGCTCGGCGTAGTCCTCGGCGACGGTGTCGTAGAAGGTGCGGGTGGCGGTCACGAAGTCGGTGTCGGTCATGGCGGGGGACCCTAGCGGCCCCCACTGACACTTACGCGACACCGGCCGCCCGCAGTACGGCAGTTGTGGCCGCCGCCCCGAGGACCACCACCACGAACGGCGCCCTGCGCCACGCCAGCGCGGCTCCCGCCAGGACGCCGGCCGGGCGCGCCCAGCCCGCGAAGCCGCCGCCCTCCGTCAGCGCTCCCGTCGCCAGCAGGGCCACCAGCAGGACCACCGCACCCGCGGCCAGCAACTCCTGGACCCGCGGGGGCAGTTCCACCCGCCCGTGCAGCACCGGCCCGACCAGCCGGAAGGCGTACGTCCCGACCGCCAGTGCCAGGATCATGGCGACCGTCGCGTTCACGCCGGCCTCCCTCGGCCGTGCAGGACCAGTCCCGCCAGTGCCACCAGCACCGGCACCCCCGCCGGGACGGCCGGGGTGACCGCCAGGGCCAGCCCGGCGCCGAGCAGCGCGGAACGCCGTACGGCCGGATCCTCGCGCAGGGCGGGGAGCACCAGGGCGACGAGGACGGCGGGGAAGGCGGCGTCCAGTCCCCAGGTGCCGGTGTCGCCCAGCGCGCCCCCGGCGAGGGCCCCGGCCAGGACGCCGAGGTTCCACACCGCGAACAGGCCGAGCCCGGAGATCCAGAACGCCGCCCGGCGCCGCGCCGGGTCCGGCTGGGCCAGGGCGAAGGCCACGGTCTCGTCGGTCACCAGGTGTGCGCCGAGGAGACGGGCGAGCCGGCCCCGGCCGAGGATGTCGGCCACCGCCAGGCTGTAGGCGGCCGTGCGGGCGTTCAGGAACAGGCCCGTGGCCGCCGCGGCGACCGGGCCGCCCCCGGCCACCAGCACACCCACCGCGCTGAACTGGGCGGAGCCCGCGTACACGAGGAGGGACATCACCACCGGCACCCACACCGGCAGGCCGCCGGTCACGGCGATCGCGCCGAAGGAGACGCCGACGACCCCGCTCGCGAGCCAGACGAGCGCGCTGTCACGGACCAGGGCTGTTCGCTGTGCCGTACGCATGTTCACTACAGTGGACGGTAGGAGTCGTGTTCGTCAAGGCGAACGATCGTACCGATGGAGCGAACAGCATGCCCGAACGCCCCCTGGACTGGATCGCCACCGCGCTCCGCCGTGAACGCACACGCGCCGGCCTCTCCCTCTCCGAACTGGCCAAGCGCGCCGGAATCGCCAAGTCCACGCTGTCCCAGCTGGAGGCGGCGAGCGGCAACCCGAGCGTGGAGACGCTGTGGGCGCTGGGGGTGGCGCTCGGCGTGCCGTTCAGCACGCTGGTGGAGCCGCCGGTGTCGTCGGTGCGGGTGGTCAGGGCGGGGCAGGGCCCGACCGTCGCCTCGGAGCGGGCCGACTTCGCCGCCACCCTCCTCTCGTCCAGCCCGCCCGGGGCGCGCCGGGACATCTACCACCTGCGGGCCGAACCGGGCGCGGTACGGGAATCGGAGCCGCACATCCCGGGGACCGTCGAGCACCTGATCGTGAGCTCGGGAAGGGTCAAGGCCGGACCGGCTGGGGAGGAGGCCGAACTGGACTCCGGCGACTACATGACGTACCGCGGAGACGTGGCCCACTCGTACGAGGCGCTCGAACCCGGCACGACCTTCGTGCTCGTCATGCAGCACGTGTGAGAGCGCGGGCGGACAAGGCAGGAGCCCCGCTGCCGTGCGGCGCGGGGCTCCTTGGGTACTGCATTCAGGTCCGGATCAGAGGCTGGAGCGCCTGTGAGACGGGATCACGCTGAGACGGGATCGCTCAGACGGGGGTGACGTTCTCCGCCTGCGGGCCCTTCGGGCCCTGGGTCACGTCGAAGGAGACCTGCTGGTTCTCCTCCAGCGAACGGAAGCCGCTCGCGTTGATCGCGGAGTAGTGGACGAAGACGTCGGGGCCGCCGCCCTCCTGGGCGATGAAGCCAAAGCCCTTTTCGGCGTTGAACCACTTCACGGTTCCGGTAGCCATAAGCCCTCCTTGGGCCCAAAAGGGTTGCCCTGCTCCAGAACCTGCAAGTGTGAAAACAGTGCCGCACAACTGCATTCTTCTGAAAACGACTAGAGCCTGCGGTTACATGCTCCGCAGGCTCTGTACTGCAAGGGAAACCAAACTGCAACTTGCGGCGAGCCTAGCACGCGGGCAGCCGAAAGCAATAGAGGCCAAGATCACGTCACCCGGATGTTTGAAGATCGCGAAGGCGTTGACCCAGGGGCCGGAGTCCGAAGCGTACCCCAAGGGGTCTACTGTCGCGATGTGGACAATTCTCGCACCCGGCCGCGCGTCGGCCACATCCAGTTCCTGAACTGCCTGCCCCTGTACTGGGGGCTCGCGAGGACGGGCACGCTCCTCGACTTCGAGCTCACGAAGGACACCCCGGAGAAGCTCAGCGAGAAGCTGGTGCAGGGAGATCTCGACATCGGGCCCATCACCCTGGTCGAGTTCCTCAAGAACGCGGACGACCTGGTCGCCTTCCCCGACATCGCCGTCGGCTGCGACGGCCCGGTCATGTCCTGCGTCATCGTCTCGCAGGTCCCGCTGGACGAACTGGACGGGGCGAGGGTGGCCCTCGGGTCGACCTCGCGCACCTCCGTACGCCTCGCCCAGCTCCTCCTCGCCGAGCGCTACGGCGTCCGGCCCGACTACTACACCTGCCCGCCCGACCTCAGCCTGATGATGCAGGAGGCGGAGGCGGCCGTGCTCATCGGGGACGCGGCCCTGCGGGCGAACCTCCTCGACGGCCCGAAGTACGGCCTTCAGGTCCATGACCTCGGCGCGCTCTGGAAGGAATGGACGGGACTGCCGTTCGTCTTCGCCGTGTGGGCCGCCCGCCGCGACTACCTCGAACGCGAGCCGGTCATCACCCGCAAGGTCCACGAGGCCTTCCTCGCCTCCCGGAACCTCTCCCTGGAGGAGGTCGGCAAGGTCGCCGAGCAGGCCGCCCGCTGGGAGGACTTCGACGAGGAGGTCCTGGAGAAGTACTTCACGACCCTGGACTTCCGCTTCGGCGACCCGCAGCTAGCGGCGGTCACGGAGTTCGCCCGCCGCGTGGGACCCACGACGGGTTTCCCCGGGGACGTGAAGGTGGAACTGCTTCGGCCCTAACCTGCATCTGAACCTTCTGGGGCCTTACGGGGGAGGCAGCATGCAGCCGCTGGGAGTCGACGAGCCCACCGCCGTGGGCCCCTACCGGCTGCTCGGGCGGCTGGGCTCCGGCGGCATGGGCCGGGTCTACCTCGGCCGCAGTGCCGGGGGCCGCACGGTCGCGGTCAAGATCGTGCACCCGCACTTCGCGCTCGACGAGGAGTTCCGCGCCCGCTTCCGGCGCGAGGTGGACGCGGCGCGCAGGGTGGGCGGGGCGTGGACGGCCCCGGTGCTGGACGCCGATCCGGAGGCCGCCGTCCCGTGGGTCGCCACGGGGTACGCGGCGGGCCCCTCGTTGGCCTCGGCGGTCACGGACGGGGGGCCGCTGCCCGAGCACTCCGTACGGGTCCTGGGCGCGGGCCTGGCCGAGGCGCTCGCCGCCGTGCACGAACTGGGGCTCGTCCACCGGGACGTGAAGCCCTCCAACGTCCTGCTCACCGTCGACGGCCCCCTCCTCATCGACTTCGGCATCGCCCGCGCCACCGACGGCACCGCGTCCCTGACGTCGACGGGGGTCTCGATCGGCTCGCCCGGTTACATGGCGCCCGAGCAGATCCTCAGCAAGGGGGTGTCGGCCGCGGCGGACGTCTTCTCCCTGGGCGCGGTCCTGGCGTACGCGGCCACGGGGACACCGCCCTTCCCCGGGGACTCCTCGGCCTCGCTCCTCTACAAGGTCGTCCACGAGGAGCCCGAACTCGGACCACTGAGCGGTGAGTTGCGGGAGGTCGTGGAGGCCTGCCTGGTCAAGTGGGCGCAGGAACGGCCGGCGCCGGTCGAGGTGGCCCGCCGGCTGGCCCCGCAGGGCGCGGCCCGGCTGGTGGCGGCGGGGTGGCTGCCGGGCACGCTGGTGGAGCAGGTGGGGCGCAGTGCCGTGGAACTGCTGAACCTCGAGGCGGTGGGGGAGCAGCCGTCCGGGCCGGTGGGGTTCAGCAGCCCCTCCGTGGG
>NZ_LJBR01000201.1 GCF_001282115.1 Streptomyces sp. NRRL B-24085
GTACGGGACAGGGGCGGGAAGCCGAGGGAGAGGACGCGGGGGGTGAGGGCGAAGGTGCGGGAGTCCGGCTGCTGGCGGACCAGGCCGAGGTGTTCGTGGGTGATCAGGGCGCGGCGGGCCGTCGCGCGGGCCAGGCCGGTCGCCCGGGCCACGTCCGTCAGTGTGAGCGCGGCCCTGCCCTCGCCGAAGGCCGTCAGGACCGTCAGTCCGCGTGCGAGGGACTCGACGAAGTCCCGGCCCAGTTCGGTCTTGGACGCGCCGATCCAGGCGGCCGACCCGGTGGGCGGCGGGCCCGGGTCCGGCTCGGGGGCGGTGGCCAGCGCGCGTTCCATCTCGGCGACCGTCGCCCGCAGCCGCGGCAGCAGGGTGTCGCGCAGGTCCGTCGCCGTGTGCCGGCTGGTGTGGCTCACGACGTTGGCCACGCAGGCGATCCGGCCCGTACGCGGGTCCCGTACGGGGACGGAGACGGCCACCAGGCCCGGTTCGATCAACTGGTCGTCCAGGGCCCAGCCGTCCCGGCCCGCGCGCGCCGCCGTCGCCTCGAAGTCACCGTCCGGGAGCGGGAGTTGCCGTGGGGGTACGGCCGGGAAGCCCCGGTTCTCCGGGTCCGCCGCCCGGCGGGCGCGCCACACCCGCCAGTCGTCGTCCGTCCACTCGGACGCGAACAGGGGCCCCGGCGCCGTGCGTTCGGTGGGCAGCAGGTCGCCGATGCGGAAGCTGAGGGACATCGCGCGGCGGCGGGTGGCCTGGTGGATGAAACGGATGCCGTCGCGGTCGGCGACCGCCAGCGACACCGACTCGTCCAGCTCGTCGGCGAGGGCGTCGGCCCGACCGGACAGCAGGGCGGGCAGGCGCAGGGCGGCGAGATAGGCGTTGCCGAGTTCCATGAGGCGTGGGGTCGCCACCGCGTCCCGGCCGTCGAGGCGGACGTATCCCATCCGGGCCAGGGTCGACGTGACGCGGTCGACCGTGGAGCGCGCCAGGCCCGTCGCCCGCTCCAGTCCGCTCAGGCTCAGCGTGCCGCCCGCGTCGGTCAGTTCCCGCAGCACCCTGACCCCCCGGATCAGCGGCTCGACCGCCTCGGCCGGCGCGGCGGACTCCGGCACCGGCGGGGGAGTGGTCGTCTCAGCGGGCATCGGCTCTCCGGTACGGCGGTCGCGGCAGGCCTACGGTAATCCGCCGGGACGCCTGCCACGCGCCACGGGCCCGGGGGAGCCGGTGGTCAGCCTTTATCCCCCGCGGTGCGCCACCACCCCTGGAGGGACCCACGGCCCCGAC
>NZ_LJBR01000202.1 GCF_001282115.1 Streptomyces sp. NRRL B-24085
AGATGTGTCTACGAGACACGCCCCGCCCCGTACCGTGCACCTCCTCCAGCGCAAGACCAGCAAGGTCGGCGCCGGGCTCGGCAAGACCACCGGCTGGATCCACCGCACCGAGCTGAAGCACCGGGGCGTCACCATGGTCCCGGGGGTGCGCTACGACCGGATCGACGACGCCGGCCTGCACGTCACCGTCGGCGAGGAGAGCACGGTCCTGGAGGTCGACACCATCGTGCTGTGCACCGGGCAGGAACCGCGCCGGGACCTGTACGAGGAGCTCGTCGCCGCCGGTCGCAGCGCGCACCTGATCGGCGGTGCCGACGTGGCCGCCGAACTGGACGCCAAGCGGGCGATCAAGCAGGGCACCGAGGTCGCGGCCGCCCTCTGAGGGCCGTCCCTAGGATGACTCCATGTCACTCCCGCACGCGATCCTCACCGCTCTGCTCGAAAGGCCGTCGGCGGGGCTGGACCTGACCCGCCGGTTCGACAAGTCGATCGGCTACTTCTGGTCGGCCTCGCACCAGCAGATCTATCGCGAGCTGGGGAAACTGGAAGCCGAGGGCCACATCCGGGCCATTCCGGAGGACCGGCCGACCCGGGGGCAGAAGAAGAGCTACGAGGTCCTGCCCGCGGGCCGCGCCGAACTCGAGCGCTGGACGGCCGCGGCGCAGGACCCCAAGCCGCACCGGGACGCCCTGCTGCTGCGGCTGCGCGCGGCGGCCGTCGTCGGCACGGACGGCCTCGAAGCCGACCTGCGCCGCCATCTCAACCTGCACCGGCGGCAGTTGGCGGAGTACGAGGAGATCGAGCAGCGCGACTTCCCGCCCGGCGACGACAGCGCGCAGGCCAGGCTGCAACACCTGGTCCTGCGCGCGGGCATCGAGCTGGAGACCTTCTGGACGCAGTGGCTCACCGAGGCGCTGGACGCCTTGGCCGAACTGCCCGGTGAACAGGCGTCGTAGCGTCAGAGGCGGTACGGTCGCGAGCGGCGGCGCAGGAACCACCCGGCGGCCACCGCGCCGACCGCCACCAGGCCGCCGCCGGCCACCAGCGTCAGGGTGCCGTAGTCCTCGGTGCCGCCGCCCAGACCGCCCATCACACCGCGGGACGGGGAAGCCGTGGCCGTCGCCGAGATGGTGGGCGTGGCGGACCCCGACACGATGATCGACTGGGTGCCCGCCGTGCTGTTGTTGTACGCGCACATCACGATGACGGTGTACGTGCCGGGGCTCACGTTCGACCAGGCCGCGGACTGGAGCGAGGTGGTCCCGGACAGGGCCACCTGACGGCCCTGGCTGAAGTTCGCCTGACTGCTGGTCAGGAGCGAGGCCGTGCCCCAGCCGCCGGTGGTGGCGGTGCGGGAGCATGCCGTGGTCGTGACGGAGACCGTGGATCCGGAGGTGCTCACGGAGATCCCCGACGCCGCGGCGGCCGGCCCGGCGGTCAGGACGAGCGGCAGCGCGGCGACGGCCGCGACGGTCAGGCCGGAGCGGAGAAGTAGCTGTTCAGTGCGCATGGACTGCCCTCCGGCGGCACGGTTGGCGGTACATCCGTGGCGCCGCCGAGGTGGGGGAAGCCCGTGCTGCCTCGGGGACAGCCAATGTGCCCCGGACCCGGCCCGCACCCGGGGCTGCGCCGGACAGGTGACGGACTGCTCCGTCCGGCGCAGCCGTTACGGGGGAGCGGCGGCGCCCGTCGTCACCGCCCGCTCCGCCGACAGTCCGCCCCAGGTGCCGTCGGGCAGCCGCGCCCGGATCCGCACCCGGTGCCTCTCGCCGGCCTCGCGCCCCAGGTAGAAGCTGTACGTCGCCCTGCCGCGCGGAGGCGTCCCGCCGAACACCAGCGAGGTGGCCGCCCGGCCGTCGAGGTGGACCTGGTACTCCGTGACGACGCCGTCCGTCCGGGGCGGCGTCCAGGACAGGTCGAGGTAGTACGCGCCGTCGGCCGCCCGCCGAGCGGCCGCGCGGAACCGCGTCGGTGCCGTGGCCCGGCCGTCGTCGCCGCCCGGTGTCGTCAGGCGGACGGTGTTCCCGGCCGGCGAGACGTTGTCGGCCGCGTCCCGGGCCCGGACGGTGAAGGCGTAGCGGGTGCCCGGTCGCAGCCCGGTGACCACGGCCGCCGTCTGCTCGCCGCCGACACTGTGGATCTTCGTGCCGGCCTGGTAGATGTCGTACGACGCCACGTCCCGGTCGTCCGTGGCGGCGGCCCAGTTCAACTGGACGGCCCGGCTGCCCACCGTCCGTCCGCGCAGTCCGCCGGGGCGGGTCGGGGCGGAGCGGTCGGCCGCCGCGGCCGCCGGGGTCGTCGCCCGCACCTCCCGGCTGGGCGGGCCGAGGCGCCCCTCCGTGTCCCGGGCCCGCACGGTGAAGACGTACGAGCCGGCGGGCTTCAGCCTGCTGACATCCACCATGTGCTGCGAACCCGGCACGTCCTCGATCTTCGTGGGGCCGAGATACACCTCGTAACGCTCGATCCCCGTGCCGACGGCGTTCCACATCACGTGCACAGTGGTCGCACTCCCCGCGGCGGCGGTGACTCCCACCGGGGCGGCGGGGAGGCCGCCGCTCCCGGTGCCGTCCGGTCCGGCCCAGCCGCACGAGGCGACGAGGACCAGCCCGGCGCAGAGGGACAGCGGTACGGGCACACCTCGCACGTCTCTGCCCTCCCGGACACCAGGCACGGCAATGGTCCGGACCAATATGACGCCGGTCGCCCGCCCGCAGCAAGAGGGCAGAGCGTGTGGGGCGCATTCGGCGGGATTACGTATGCTGAACACCTTCACGGCCGAACTCTCCACGAGGGAAACGGAGTTCGCGCCGGTGGCGCGGGCCGCTGTCGTCGCTGTTCCCGCGCCGTACGGGTGGCCGGGAGGCCGGGGTTCGTCGAGGGCTCCGGCCCCTGGCCCCTGCCCCGTCCGGACCTCCTGCGGTGGCCGCCCGGCTGAAGCGGCATCAGATTGGGCGCTGAGTGCCCGTCATGCCCCCGAGGAGAGGGTCTTATCGTGCGTGCCCAGTCGCTGACGCTGGCCGCGGCAAGTGCCGCTCTGCTCGCCCCGACGACGTCCCCCGCCGTGCAGCCCACCAGCGCCCGGGGCGAACCGGTGGTGCGGCGCGAGGGGAAGGTCGCGGCCGCCGACCTCCTGGCCAGGGTGCGCGAGTGCGCTCCCGTCTCACGCGGCCGCTACCGCAGCGACGACGGCACGGCCGCGACCATCCCGGTCTGCGGCACCCGGGAGGCCGTCTTCTGGAAGGCCGACATGGACATCGACTGCGACGGCCGGCCCGGCAGCCGCTGCAACCGCCGCACCGACCCGCTGTTCTCCGACGCCACCGCCTTCCAGCAGTCCGACGGCCGCTACCTGAGCGCCGAAAGCCTGCCCTACATCGTGGTGCCGGCCCCGAGCCAGATCTGGGACCACCGCGCGCACGGGGTGCGCGGCGGCTCGGTCGCGGCCGTCGTGTACCGGGACCGGGTGCAGTACGCCGTCGTCGGGGACGTGGGGCCGGGCCACATCATCGGCGAGGCGTCCTACGCCACCGCCGAGGCCCTCGGGATCCGTCCCGATCCGCGCGGGGGCGGCACGCCATCCGGCGTCACCTACATCGTCTTCAGGAACACGCAGGTGAAACCGATCGAGGACCATGCCTCCGCCGTCGCCACGGGAGAGCGGCTGGCGGCACTGTTCGCGCAGGGGAAGTGAACCCGCCGGAACCGGCCGACGGCACCGGAGGGCCGGCCGTCCGTCTCGCGGACGGGGTCACACCTTCCGGTAGCCGTACGCCTCCGCGGCCGCCGACTCCACCGCCGCGAGGTCGGCCCCGGTCGCCGCCGTGACGACCGCGGCCACCGCTCCCTCGACGAACGGGGCGTCCACCAGCCGTGTGCCCTCCGGGAGTTCGTCGCCCTCCGCCAGCAGCGCCTTGACGGTGAGCACCGCGCTGCCGAGGTCCGTCAGGACGGCGACCCCGGCACCCCGGTCCACGGCGGCGGCAGCGCCGGCGATCAGCTCCGCACTCGTACCGAGGCCGCCGCCCTCGGTGCCGCCGGCCGCAGCCACGGGCACCTCCGTGCCACCGCCCGCGAGCCCCTTCGCCAGTTCCGCCACGGACGCGGCGACCTCCGCGCTGTGCGACACCAGCACGATCCCGACCAGTCCCGCGTCACTCACCGGCGGCCTCCGCGAGCGCGGCGATCAGCAGGGCGGCCGAGGTCGCGCCCGGGTCCTGGTGCCCGACGCTGCGCTCGCCGAGGTAGCTAGCCCTGCCCTTGCGGGCCTGCAACGGCGTGGTGGCCAGAGCCCCTTCCTCGGCGGCGGAGCGGGCCGCGGCGAAGCCCGTGCCGAGCGCGTCGACGGCCGGCACCAGGGTGTCGATCATGGTCTTGTCGCCCGGGGCGGCCCCGCCCAGCGTCATGACGGCCTCCACCCCCGTCCGCAGCGCCTCGGTGAGCTGTTCGGCACTGACCTCACCGGCGTCCCCGAGCGCCTTGCCGGTCCGCCGCAGCAGGGTCCCGTACAAGGGCCCCGAAGCGCCGCCCACCGTCGAGATCAAGGTGCGGCCCGCGAGGAGGAGGACCGCGCCCGGGCTGCCCGGGGCCTCCTTCTCCAGGGCCGTGGCCACCGCGGTGAACCCGCGCTGGAGGTTGCTGCCGTGGTCGGCGTCCCCGATGGGGGAGTCGAGGGCGGTGAGCCGTTCCGCCTCACGGTCGACGGAGGCGGCGGTCGCCGTCATCCAACGGCGGAAGAAGTCGGCGTCGAGCACTGGATCTCCTTGCGTGGTCGGTACGTTGGTCACCTGCTCACACGCCCCAGCGCAGCCCCGGCGTCCGCACCGGCGCGTCCCACAGGCGCAGCAGCTCCTCGTCCACCTGGCACAGGGTGAGCGAGGCACCGGCCATGTCGAGCGAGGTGACGTAGTTGCCGACCAGGGTGCGGGCGACGGCGACCCCGCGCTCGGCGAGCACCCGCTGCACCTCGGCGTTGAAGCCGTACAGCTCCAGGAGCGGGGTGGCGCCCATGCCGTTGACCAGGACGAGCACCGGATTGCGCGGGCTCATGTCGTCCAGGATCGCGTGCACCGAGAAGTCGGCGATCTCCCGTGCGGTCATCATCGCCCGCCGCTCCCGGCCGGGCTCGCCGTGGATGCCGACGCCCAGTTCCAGCTCGCCGGGCGGCAGATCGAAGGTCGGACTGCCCTTGGCGGGGGTGCTGCACGCGCTCAGCGCGACACCGAAACTGCGGGAGCTCTCGTTGACCTGCCGGGCGATCGCCTCCACCCGCTCCAGCGGCTGCCCCTCCTCGGCGGCGGCCCCCGCGATCTTCTCCACGAACAGCGTGGCGCCGGTGCCCCGCCGGCCGGCCGTGTAGAGGCTGTCGGTCACCGCCACGTCATCGTTGACCAAGATCTTCGCGACCTGGATGCCCTCGTCCTCGGCGAGTTCGGCCGCCATGTCGAAGTTGAGCACGTCACCCGTGTAGTTCTTCACGATGAACAGCACGCCCGCCCCGCTGTCCACGGCGGCCGCCGCCCGCACCATCTGATCGGGCACCGGGGAGGTGAACACCTCGCCAGGACAGGCCGCGGAGAGCATGCCGGGCCCGACGAACCCGCCGTGCAGCGGCTCGTGCCCGGAGCCACCGCCGGAGATCAGGGCGACCTTCCCGGCAACGGGGGCGTCCCGACGTACGATCACCCGGTTCTCGACGTCGACGGTCAACTCCGGATGGGCGGCGGCCATCCCGCGCAGGGCGTCCGCGACCACGGTTTCCGGAACGTTGATCAGCATCTTCATGGGTACCTCCGGGTGCGACAACGGTTGGGCTCGTGGTCTGCGTTCTAACAGTTCACAACGAGTGTGACCAGTAGGCGATCTTGCCGCTCCGAGGCGAACGGGAGCGGCGGCACCGCTGTCGGCAGTATCGGCCCTGTGCCGGTGAAGGTCACGTGAACGGAGCCGCCCGGGCGCGCCCGGACCCTCGTCGCGAGCAGCAGGAGCCCGGGCCCGTGTCGAGTCCGGCGGCCGGACAACGGACGACCTGGCGGCCGCCGCCGTGCGCCCAGGCCGCCGCCCGACGTCCCGTCAGCCCCCCAAGGGATTGGCGCGGGCCGTGGCCAGGAGGTACCAGGCGGTGGCGCCGGTGTGGCGGTAGGGGTAGTAGCCGAACCCGAAACCGGTGTCGAGCGGGCTGCTCGCCGAGACGACCCCGGAGCGGGCCGGGAGGGCCCTGCCGCCGACGGTCTGGGCGCCGCCGAGGTGGTCCTGGGCGCGTTCGGCCGAGCCGAGCAGGCGGCGGGCGCGCTTCTCGTCGCCGGGGTGTCCACGGTGGCGGAGCGCGAGCGCGAGGTGGGCGGTGCCCTCGAACCAGACGCCGTTGCGGTCCGGCCGGGGCTGGCCGTCGGCGATGGGGGCGCCCTCGTTCGCCAGCAGGCTCGCCGAGCTGAAGGTGACGCCCTCGTAGGACTGACCGGCGGGGACCGTGCTGTTCGGGCGGTCGGCCGTGTCCAGGACGGCCAGCTCGGCCGCGGCCCAGTCGAGGGAACGGGAGTGGGCCGGGGAGCCGAGGGCGAGGTGGGTCCAGGTCTGGGTGTCCTCAGGGACGGGGGACCTGTTGATCGTCACGCCGTCGTTGGTGCCGGTGTAGAAGAAGCCCCCCGACGGCTCCCACATCTTCACGACGAACGCCCTGGCCCGCGCACGGCGCTCCCGCCACACCCTGTCCCCGGTCAGCCGGGCGAGCCGCCCGAACAGAGCGACCAGGTCGGTGTTGTGCTCGGTCGAGGTGAACGGCAGTCTGTTGCCGGCCCCGTCCACCCCGAACTTGTAGCCGCCCAGCGGCTCGTCGGTCCGTCCCACCCGCTCGATCCACTCACCGATCCGCACCGCGCCGGTGAGGAAGCGCCGCTCACCGGTACGCGCCGCGAGTGCGGCGAGCGCGATGCCGGCCCACGCCATGTCGCCCACGGCGGTGCCCGTGAAGCCGAACTGCGTGCCCACGTTGACCGTGCCGTCCGCCCTGACGAACCCGTCCGGCTGCGGGGAGCCGTCGTAGAAGGTGTACGGCCCGACGTTGTAGGCCTGCCGCAGCCGTCCGTCGTCGTACACCGGGTCGTGGGCCTGGGCGTACAGCAGCGCGTCGCCGAGGGCCACGGCCCGCGACCGGCCGCCCGGGGAGGCGAGGTGGGCCAGGATCGCGAGCGCGTTGTCGTAGGTGAACGCCGTGCTGAACAGCCCCGCCTGGTCCGTGTAGCTCTGGGTGAGCCGGATCGGCCCGTGGTCGGGGTAGGCGTCCATGGCGGCGGCCAGGAAGGCCCGTGCGCGGCGGGGCGCGGAGGTCGCGGAGGTGCCCTGGGTCCCCGCGTGGGCGGTGCCGGTGCCGGTCGCGGCGAGGACCGCGACTCCGAGGCCGGTCCCGATGAGGGTGCGGCGGCTGAGGGGCGGACGGGAGCTGCCGGTCATGGGTCTCCTCGGGAAGTCGGGCCGGCTTGGTTTTGAGAGCGCTCTCAAAGCGGCGCGCTCATTCTGCTGTCGTGGCGGGGGTGGGTCAACGTCTGGGAAGGGAGCAGCAGTTGGGGCGGTCGTCGAGAGGTTGAACGGGGACTGGTCAGAGGCGGGCGCCGCCGAACCGCATGCGGGCGCTGCACGTGCCGGTCCGGGGCGGCGAGGGTGTGCCCCTCGGGACGGGGGGCCTGCCGGCGCGACCGTGTGCCGACTCCTGGGTCGCCTTCACGCCGGGGCCGGGGGAATCAGACGGCCGCCGGCGATGAGGGACGCGGCCTGCTTGAGGCGGCGGACGCGGACGCTGACGCTGTAGGCGTCGATCCCGGGGACGGCCGCCACACGGGTCGTGAGGTAGCGGTAGAAGTCCTCGGCGTCACGGCAGTTGGCGACCGCCATGATGTTGTGGTCACCGCTCATGGCACCGGCGAAGGCCACCTCGTCGTGCCCGGCCAACTCCTCGCCGACACGGTGGACATGGGCCGGGGCCATCCGCAACCACAGGGTGGCGTTGAGGCGGTGGCCCAGCCGCTCGGGGAGCAGGTCGACGTCGTAGGCGAGGGCCCCCGAGGACTCCAGGGCGTCGAGCCGCCGGGCGACGCGCGCCTTGGACCAGCCGGTGAGTTCGGCGAGCCGGGTGTGGGTGGTACGGCCGTCCTCGGCGAGGGCGTCGAGCAGCGGGGTGTCCTCGGCGGTGGGCGGCTGCACCGGGCCGGTGGGCGTCGGCGGCGGGTCCGCGGTGAGCCGGGCCACCTGGTCGGCGCTGAGACGGCCCCCGTATCCGGACCACTCGGAGGTGCCCACCGTGCCGAACGGGTGGAGCAGCAGGTCGATGCTGACGTCCAGCACGGAGGCCGCCTTGGGGAGCTGGCGGAGCAGGACGTCGTCGCGGGGGGCGTCGACCGGTGCGTGGATCAGGCAGACGATCTCCGAGCCGCCGGAGGCGAGACCGACGTAGGAGATGTCGGGCCGGCGGGTGAGGGCGTCCGCGAGCGGGGTGACACGGTCCGGGCGGCAGCGGATGCGGGTGATCCAGCGGGCCAGGCCGTGCACCTCCGGGTTGACCAGACCCACCACCCGCATCACCCCCTCGCGGCGCAGAGCCTGGTAGCGCCGGGCGGCGGTCTGCTCCGACACCCCGGCCACCTCGCCGATGAGGCGGAAGGAGGCGCGGGGGCGGTACTGGAGGGCGCGGAGGATTTTTCTGTCGATCTCGTCGAACATGGGAGAAGTGTGCCAGTGAATGGCGCACCGGTGGATGTATGTGTCCACTTCTGGGTGTGACGTTGGGGATCGGGTTCGCCTTCGCCGATGCTGGGGCGCTCGAGAAATCCCGAACGACCGCGGCGCGCGTCGCCGTAGAGGAGAGATCCCCGTGAATGTCACGACCCCGGCGAGCGGGCCGGCCGACCGGCGGGCGGCCACGCTCGTCATGGCCTGCCTCGGCGTCTTCGTCGCCTACCTGCCGGTCACCACGGTCGCCGTGAGCCTGCCCGCCATCCAGTCGGCGCTGGGCGCGACGACCGCGCAACTGTCGTGGGTCCAGGACGCGTTCGTCCTGCCCATGGCCGCGTTCATCCTGACCGCCGGTGTCGTCGGCGACGTCCACGGGCGCAAGAAGGTGTTCCAGGCCGGGCTGCTGTCCTCCGCGGCCGGGGCCGCCGTCGCGCTCACCGCGCAGTCGGTGCAGGCGCTGTGGATCGGCCAGGCCCTCGCCGGACTCGGAGCGGCCACGCTGCTGCCCACCACGCTCGCACTGATCAGCCACGCGGTGCCCGATCACCGGGAGCGCGGCAGGTTCATCGGCCTGTGGGCCACCTCGCTCATGGCGGCCCTGGCCGTCGGACCACTGGTCGCCGGGGTGATCCTCGACCACTTCGCCTGGCGTTGGATCTACCTCCTGTCGATCCCCGTCTCACTGCTCGCGACCGTCTTTGCGGCCCGGCTGCTGACCGATTCGCGCGCGCCCTACGAGCGGCGGCTGGACTGGCCGGGGCAGATCACCGCCACGGTGGCGGTCACCGCCCTGGTGTACGGCGTCATCGAGGGCGGAGCGGACTCCTTCACCGCTCCCGAGGTGCTGGTAGCCCTGGCGGTGGCCGTGGCCGGCGGCACCGCCTTCGTGCTCGCCGAGCGGCGCAGCGACAGCCCGATGCTCGACCTCGCGATGTTCCGCAGCCCGGCCTTCACGGCGACCACGCTCGTCGCGATGATCACCTTCCTCGGCCTGATCGGCTTCTTCTTCCTGCTCAGCCTCTACTTCGGGATGGTGCAGCAGCTCGACACCCTCCAGGCGGGCTGGCGGATGCTGGTGGTGACCGCCTGCGCCATCCTGGTCGGCGGGCCCGTCGGGCGCCTCATGCACCGGGTCTCCGCGCGCGTGCTGATCACGGGCGGTCTGGTGGTCGTCTCCGCCTCGCTGTTCGCGCTGGTCGGTGTCGACGCGGACACCTCCTTCGCCGGCCTGGCCTGGCGGCTCGCGCCGCTGGGGCTGGGACTCGGGGCCGTCATGACCCCGATGACCGCGACGGCGGTGGCCTCCGTGCCGCACCACCTGGCCGGGATGGCAGCGGCGGGCAACAACGCCTTCCGCCAGCTCGGCGGGGCGCTCGGCCCGGCGGTCCTGGGCGCCCTGCTGACCACCCGGGCGCTGGACAGCTTCCCCGGCCGCCTCGCCGACGCCGGGCTGCACGGGGCGGCACGGGACCGGATCGTCACAGCGGCCGACCAGGGAGGACTGGGCGCGGTCGCCGGGCTCGACCTCGGTGCGGACACCGGCCGGGCCATGGGCGCCCTGGCCGACGCCTTCCTGGACGGACTGCGGCTCTGCCTGACGGTCGCGGGGTCCCTCACCCTGCTGGCCGCAGCGGTGGCCGTCGTCCTGCTCCGCCGGCCCCGCGGCACGGGCCCGGGCCACACGCAGGTCGCCGCGTCGGGCCGAGTGAGGGAGACGACACCGGGTGAGGTTGCTGCGGCGGTGCCGGGGGGTGACAGGGGCGGGGA
>NZ_LJBR01000203.1 GCF_001282115.1 Streptomyces sp. NRRL B-24085
GTCCGGGCGGGTGTTGGGGGCCCGTCGCCGCGTCGGGGCTGCCCCGCGAGCGGCCGGGCCGCCGACGAAAGGTGCCTGGCTGCGGGCCGATGCGGCGTCGGCGCACACCTCGGAGGCAGCCGGGGTGGCAACGGACATCGCGTCGGCGGCAGCCCGGTGGCCGCGTCGGCGCAGACGCCCAGAGACGGCCGAGCCGGCAGGTGGTACGGGCCCGGGAAACGGCGCGACGGGATGTGGCCGCCGGTCCGGCGTACTCGGTGCCTGTGCGGGGGCCGATGCGGCGTCGGCGCACACCCCAGAAGCAGCCGGAGTGGCAACGGAAATCGCGTCGGCGGCAGCCCGGTGGCCGCGTCGGCGCAGACCCCGGAGACGGCCGAGACGGAAGCTGGTACGGGCCCGGGAGACGGCGCGACGAGATGCGTCCTCGGTGCATGTGCGGGGCCGGTGAGGAGGGCCGGCCTGTCACCACTGCGGAGGAAGCCGCCTTGGGCGGTGGGCCGGACGACGGCACGGGCCCGGCACCGCACCTCCGGCAACGACCGCAGACCAGCACGCACCAGGCGGTCCCACGGGCTTGCCGGCCCCCGCCCGTACCGCGGCGACCGTGGAACGAGCCCGCACCGGCCCTAAACTGCCGCCGGCAGGCTCAGCGCGCACCAGGCAGGCCCCCGCCCCCAGAACGCCGGCCCGACCCTCACCACGACAAACCCGCCGGAGCGAGCCAGCGTCGGCCCAAACCGCCGGCAGGCTCAGCGGACTCGGTGTTCGGGGGGCAGCGGGCGGGCGAAGAAGTCGTCCAGGGACAGGCCGGTCGCCGCGTTGACGAAGGCGCGGGCCGCCACCGAGCCGGGGGTCGCCGCGTGGATGGCGACCGAGACCTGGGCGCCGGCCTCGGGGTCGACCAGGGGAAGCGCGCGGGTGCGGCCGACCACCGGCATGGCGCGCAGCCAGGTGTGCGGCACGATGCTCGCCCAGCCACCGCCGCCCACGTGCGCGTAGAGGGAGGCGATGGAGTCCGTCTCGACCTGCGGGGTGACGACGTACCCCTTCTCCGCGAACACGGTGTCGACGATCTGCCGGATCCGCATGTCCGGTGTCAGGAGCGCGAGCGGCAGCTGGGCCGCGTCCGCCCAGGACACCGTGGCGGACTGGGCCACGAGCTGCTCGTCGGAGACCAGCAGCATGTACCTCTCCTGGTAGAGGGGGACGACCTGGAGGCCCTCCTGGTCGTCCGGGTCGAAGTGGGCGATGGCCACGTCGAGTTCGTAGTCGCGGAGCTGGCGGTGGAGTTCCTTGGTGGACAGCCGTGAGCGGACCTGGACCTTGGCCAGCGGGTGCGCCGCGCAGAAGGCGGCCACGGGCAACGCCAGTGTGGTGGAGGCCGTGGGGTCCGTGCCGAGGCGGAGGGTGCCGGTGATGCCGGACTGCACGGCGGCCACCTCCGCCTTGAAGGCGTCCTGTTCGGCGAGGATCCGCTTGGCCCACACCACGAGCCGCTCGCCCTCGGGCGTGAGGCCCTGGTAGTTGTGGCCGCGGTTGATCAGCGTGACGTTCAGCTCGCGTTCCAGCTTGGCGATCGCCGCCGAGAGGGCCGGCTGGGAGACGTAGCAGGACTCCGCCGCCCGGGCAAAGTGCCGTTCCCGCGCCACCGCGACGAAGTACTCGAGCTGCCGGAACAGCATGAGCGGCTCCTCCCTGCCCCTGGGATCACTGACTCCATACTGTATGCAGTTCGCAGTGATGTACAGGGAGGAGACCGCACAGGTCAGCGCAGGAGTTTCACCGCGGCCACCACCAGGGGGTCGAGGCCGTCCGCTCCGGCGTCCACGTGCTCGTGGAGGCGCCTGCGCATGCGCGGATCCCAGAACCTGCCGATGTGCCCCGCGATCGCCTCCGCGGCCTCCTCCCCCGGCAGGTGCCCGAGGTTCCTCGCGATGTCGTTGGCCATCCGGCACTCGGCCGGCACGGTCGCTGTCATCTCAGTCCACCACCGTCACGAGGTCGTTCCCGGCCGCTTCCGCCTCTTTCGACCGGTCGGGGCGGGCGAGCGCGACCTGTACGGCGGTCACCTTGTACTCGGGGCAGTTGGTCGCCCAGTCGGAGTTCTCGGTGGTCACCACGTTGGCGCCGGTGACGGGATGGTGGAACGTGGTGTACACGACCCCGGTCGGCATCCTGTCGGAGATCTCCGCGCGCAGGGTGGTCTGCCCGACGCGGCTGGCCAGCGTGACCATGTCTCCGTGGTTGATGCCGCGGACCTCGGCGTCGTGCGGGTGCAGCTCCAGGACGTCCTCGGGATGCCAGGCTACGTTGCCGGTGCGGCGGGTCTGCGCGCCGACGTTGTACTGGCTGAGGATGCGGCCCGTGGTGAGGACCAGCGGGAAGCGCCGGGTGCTGCGCTCGGTGGTCGGCACGTAGGAGGTGACGACGAACTTGCCCTTGCCGCGCACGAACTCGTCCACGTGCATGATGGGCGTGCCCTCGGGCGCCGCCTCGTTGCACGGCCACTGGACGCTGCCGAGTTTGTCGAGGAGTTCGAAGGACACCCCGGTGAACGTCGGGGTGACCGAGGCGATCTCGTCCATGATCTGGCCGGGGTGGTCGTACGACATCGGGTAGCCCATGGCGGTGGCGATCTCGCTGACGATCTGCCACTCGTGCTTGCCCGTCTTCGGCTGCATCACCGAGCGCACCCGGTTGATGCGGCGTTCGGCGTTGGTGAAGGTGCCGTCCTTCTCCAGGAAGGACGCGCCGGGCAGGAAGACGTGCGCGAACTTGGCCGTCTCGTTGAGGAACAGGTCCTGTACGACGACGAGTTCCATCGCTTCGAGGGCGGCGGTGACGTGCTTCAGGTTGGGGTCGGACTGGGCGATGTCCTCGCCGTGCACGAACAGTCCGCGGAAGGTGCCGTCGATGGCCGAGTCGAACATGTTGGGGATGCGAAGTCCCGGTTCGGCCAGGAGGGTTCCGCCCCACAGGTTCTCGAAGACGGTCCGGACCGCGTCGTCGGAGACGTGCCGGTAGCCGGGGAGTTCGTGCGGGAAGGAGCCCATGTCGCAGGAGCCCTGCACGTTGTTCTGGCCGCGCAGCGGGTTCACGCCGACGCCGTCGCGGCCGATGTTGCCGCACGCCATCGCGAGGTTGGCCATGCCCATCACCATGGTGGAGCCCTGGCTGTGCTCGGTGACGCCGAGGCCGTAGTAGATGGCGCCGTTGGGTGCCTCGGCGTACAGCCGTGCGGCGGCGCGGAGTTCGGCGGCGGGGACGCCGGTGATCTCCTCGACGGCCTCCGGGCTGTTCTCCGGGCGGGCGATGAACTCGGCCCACTCGTCGAAGCCTTCGCACCGCTGGTCCACGAAGGACCGGTCGACGAGTCCCTCGGTGACGACCACGTGGGCCATGGCGTTGACGACGGCGACGTTGGTGCTGGGCCTGAGCTGGAGGTGGTGCCGGGCCTCGATGTGCGGCGAGCGTACGAGGTCGATGCGGCGCGGGTCCACGACGATCAGCTTTGCGCCCTCGCGCAGCCGTCGCTTCATCCGGGAGGCGAACACCGGGTGCCCGTCGGTGGGGTTGGCGCCGATCACCATGATGACGTCCGCCTCGGCGACCGAGCGGAAGTCCTGGGTGCCGGCCGACTCGCCGAAGGTCTGCTTCAGCCCGTAGCCCGTCGGCGAGTGGCAGACGCGGGCGCAGGTGTCGACGTTGTTGTTGCCGAAGGCCGCGCGGACCATCTTCTGGACGACGTAGACCTCTTCGTTGGTGCAGCGCGAGGAGGTGATGGCGCCGATCGCGCCGGCCCCGTGCCGCTCCTGGATCTCGCGCATCCGGCGGGCGACCGTGCCGATCGCCTCGTCCCAGTCGACCTCGCGCCAGGGGTCGGTGATCCGGTCGCGGACCATCGGCTTGAGCTGCCGGTCGGGGTGGGTGGCGTAGCCGAAGGCGAAGCGACCCTTGACGCAGGAGTGGCCCTCGTTGGCGCCGCCGTCCTTGTACGGGACCATGCGCACGAGTTCGTCGCCGCGCAGTTCGGCCTTGAAGGAGCAGCCGACCCCGCAGTAGGCGCAGGTGGTGACAACGGACCTGGTGGGCATGCCCAGTTCGACGACCGAACGCTCCTGGAGCGTGGACGTCGGGCAGGCCTGGACGCAGGCCCCGCAGGAGACGCACTCGGAGTCCATGAAGGACTCGCCCGCGCCCGCCGCGACCTTGGAGTCGAAGCCGCGCCCCTCGATGGTGAGGGCGAAGGTGCCCTGGACCTCGCCGCAGGCGCGGACACAGCGGGAGCAGGCGATGCACTTGGACGGGTCGAAGTCGAAGTACGGGTTGGAGGTGTCCTTCTCGGCGTCGAGGTGGTTCTCGCCCTCGTAGCCGTAGCGGACCTGCCTCAGGCCCACCACCCCTGCCATGTCCTGGAGTTCGCAGTCGCCGTTGGCCGGGCAGGTCAGGCAGTCCAACGGGTGGTCGGAGATGTAGAGCTCCATGACGCCCTGGCGGAGCTTCTCCACCTTCGGGGTCTGGGTGCTGACCTTCATGCCGTCGGCGCACGGGGTGGTGCAGGAGGCCGGGGTGCCGCGGCGGCCGTCGATCTCGACCACGCACAACCGGCAGGAGCCGAACGCCTCCAGGCTGTCGGTGGCGCACAACTTGGGTATGTCGACGCCTGCTTGGGCCGCCGCGCGCATCACCGAGGTGCCCTCGGGGACGGTCACCGGCAGACCGTCCACCTCCACGGACACCGTGGCCGGGCCCGGCCGTTCCGGGGTGCCGAAGTCGGGTTCCTTGAGGAGTGTCATGCCGTGCCCTCCGTCTTGGGGCCAGTCGCCTGTACGGGCTGGATGTCCAGGAGTCGACGGCCGCCGAGGAAGTCGTCGGGGAAGTGGGTCAGGGCGCTGCGCACGGGCAGCGGGGTCAGCCCGCCCATCGCGCACAGCGAGCCCTCGGTCATCAGGTCGCAGAGGTCCTCGAGCAGGGCGAGGTTCTCGTCCCGGTGGGTGCCGGCGACGATCTTGTCGATCACCTCGACTCCGCGCACCGCGCCGACCCGGCACGGCGTGCACTTGCCGCAGGACTCCTCGGCGCAGAACTCCATCGCGAAGCGGGCCTGGGCGGCCATGTCCACGCTGTCGTCGAACACGACCACGCCGCCGTGGCCGACCATCGCTCCGGCGGCCGCGAACGCCTCGTAGTCCATGGGCAGGTCGAACATCGACTCCGGCAGGTACGCCCCGAGGGGGCCGCCGACCTGCGCGGTGCGCACCGGGCGTCCGGAGTGCGTCCCGCCGCCGTACTCCTCGATGAGCTCGCGCAGGGTGATGCCGAAGGCGGTCTCCACGATGCCGCCCCGGGCGATGTTGCCGCCGAGCTGGAACACCTGGGTGCCGCGGGAGCGTTCGACGCCGAGCTGCTCGTACGCCTTCGCGCCCTCGGCCAGGACGACGGGCACAGTGGCGAGGGTGAGGACGTTGTTCACCACGGTCGGCTTGCCGAACAGGCCCTCGATCGCGGGGATCGGCGGTTTCGCGCGGACCATGCCGCGCTTGCCCTCCAGGCTCTCCAGCATGGAGGTCTCCTCGCCGCAGATGTACGCGCCGGCGCCGACGCGGACGTGCAGGTCGAAGTGGAGGGCGGAGCCGAGGACGTTCCTGCCGAGCCAGCCGTGCTCGCGGGCGATGCCGATGGCCCGGCGCATCGTGGCCACCGCGTCCGGGTATTCCGAGCGGATGTATATGTAGCCCTCGCTCGCTCCGACCGCGTGCGCGGCGATGGTCATGCCCTCGATGAGCATGAACGGGTCGCCCTCCATGACCATGCGGTCGGCGAAGGTCCCGCTGTCGCCCTCGTCCGCGTTGCAGCACACGAACTTCAGCTCGTCCGTGCAGTCGAGGACGGTCTTCCACTTGATGCCGGCCGGGAATCCGGCGCCGCCGCGGCCGCGCAGTCCGGACGCGGTGACCTCGGCGACCACGTCGGCGGGCGCGAGCTCCAGGGCGGCGCGCAGTCCGGCGAGGCCGCCGTGCGCCTCGTAGTCCTCGGCGGACAGGGGGTCGGTCACGCCGACCCGGGCGAAGGTGACGCGGTTCTGGCTCGCCAGCCAGGGCAGTTCGTCGACGACGCCGAGGCGCAGCGGGTGGTCCGCGCCGTCGAGCAGGCCCGCGGCCAGGAGTCCGTCGATGTCCTCGGGGGCCACCGGGCCGTAGCCGACGCGCCCCTGAGGCGTCACCACCTCGACCAGGGGCTCCAGCCACAGCATGCCGCGCGAGCCGTTGCGTACGACGTCGATGGCGAAGTCGCCGCGGTCCGCCGCGTGCTGGAGTGCCCGCGCGACCTCGTCGGCGCCGACGGACCGGGCCGCGGAGTCGCGGGGAACGTAGACGGTGGCCGTGGAGTGGGATGCGTTGTTCATGAGGAGACCGTCCCGTTGAGAAGGGAGCCCAGCCGGGCGGGGCCGACTCGCCCGTGGAGCCGTCCGTTCACCTCGACGGCGGGCCCCAGCGCGCAGTTGCCGAGACAGAAGACCTGCTCGACGGTGACCGAGCCGTCCGCCGAGGTCTCCCCCAGCGGCAGTCCGGCCTCGCGCGCGTAGCTCACCAGCCGGTCGGCGCCCAGGGCCTGGCAGGCCTCGGCGCGGCAGATGCGCACGGTGGTGCGGCCGGCGGGCTCCCGGCGGAAGTCGTGGTAGAAGGTCACCACTCCGTGCACGTCCGCCCGGGAGAGGTTGAGCTCCTCGGCGAGCACCGGCACGGCCTCCTGCGGCACATACCCCAACTCGGCCTGGAGGGCGTGCAGTACGGGAAGCAGGGCGCCGCGCTCCTCCCGGTGACGGGCCACCACCCTCCGGACCACGCTCTCGACCGTCACATCGCTCCCGCTGGTCGTCATGATCGCTTCGCCTTCCGTCACGCGGGTCCCCGGCGAGGGATGCAGGAGACTCGGACAATACTCCATACAGACTTCTGTATACACAACCCTGCCGCAGTGGAGGGCGGAGCGTCGGACGACGGCGCCGCGCCTGCGGACCTGGGTCGCCCCGGGCGCGCTCCCCGCCAGGTTGCATACCAAAACCTGTATGCTGACGCGGCCGTCGGCAACCCTCCGGACGGCCTCCACCTGGCAGAGCCGCCGCCCGGCGACACCGGCGGCAGAACGGGACAACCATGCGCGAGGCACTCACGGCCGCAGCGTCCCGGCGCGTCACCCGCCCGGCACCGCTGCGTCAGGCCGTGTACGACGCCCTGACCGAGCTGATCATCAACGGCTCCCTCAAGCCCGGCCAGCACCTGGTCGAGGCCGAGCTCGCCGAACACCTCGGCGTCAGCCGTCAGCCGGTGCGCGAGGCCCTCCAGCGGCTCCAGACCGCCGGCTGGGTCGATCTGCGGCCCGCCCAGGGCGCCTTCGTCCACTCCCCCACCGAGGAGGAGGCCGCCCAACTCCTCGGCGTCCGGGCCGTTCTGGAGACCTACTCGGCCCAGCTCGCCGCGCGGAACGTGAAGCCCGAGGACATCACGCGCCTCGACGAGCTCCAGCTGGAGGGCATCGCCGCTCTCGCCGACGGCGACGTCGAGCGGCTGGTCGCCGCCAACACCGCGCTGCACGACTTCATCACCGCCGTCGCCGACAACGCCGTGCTGGCCGAACTGATCGCCCAGGTCGGGCAGAAGGTCCGCTGGTACTACACGCCCATCGCCAAGCCCCGCGGCAAGGAGGCGTGGAACGAGCACACCCAGCTCATCAGGGCCATCGCCAAGGGCGACGCGGAGCTGGCGGGCGAGGTCATGCGCAAGCACACCGAGCGCACGGCCGACTTCTACCGCAGGCAGATCGCGGCCAGGACGCATCAGGACTGACGTCGGACCGGGCACGGTTCAGGACGCGGCGAGGGAGCCGGCGGGACTGCGGGCGCCCGCGAGGTCGAGGGCCGGGTCGAGGGCCGGTGGACGGCGGGTCCCGGCGGCGGCGCGCAGTTCGAGCAGCCACGGCAGGACCGTGCGCAGCACGGTGTCGAGCCCGCCGCCGTCGGTGCCGAGCATCGCCTCCGCGGGCACCAGTACCGGGTCGGCGAACACCGTGGACGTCCCGCTGCCGCGAGGTCCGGCGGCGCCGGGCCGGGCGGGGACGAACAGGTCCGGGGCGTGCGCCGGGACCGCCCACAGGGTCAGCCCGTCGGCGGCGGCGAGAGGCCGGGAGGACCAGACGTAGAGGTCGGCCTCGCCCGCCGCGACCACCCGCTGCTTGCGGCCCCGCAGCGCCACCACGTCACCGGACCGGGTGGCCGCGGAGCGCGGCACGAGGAGCTGGGTCTCCGCCGCCGGCCCGTCCAGTGCCGCCTCCTCCTCGGTCTCCGCGAGGGCGAGGCCGGCGAGATGGCGGCCGGCGGCGATCTCGGCGCGCAGCCAGGGGCCGCCGTGCACCTCGATCACGGCGACGGCCGCGTAGTGGGACTGGAGCACGGCCGCAGTGGCCGGGCAGACGCGCGCGGTCCGGGCGACGACGTCGACGGCTTCGGGCAACCCCCGTCCCCCGCCGCCGAATTCGGTGGAGACGGTGAGTCCCAGGAGTCCCGCGCCACCGAGGGCCGTCACGGCGCCGCGGGGAAACCGGCCCTGGACGGCCGTCGCTTCGGCGACGGGTCCGACGACGCCGGTCAGGATTTCGGAGAGAGCGGTGCGGTACGACACGGGGCGACCCCCTCGGGCGTGGCTGCTTGTCCACTGTCGAACGATGATTGCATACAGTATTCTGCATGTGAAGGCGACCGCGCAAGACCAGGCGATCGCCTGACGGCTCGACCCACCAGTCGAACGAGGGAGACGGGGCCCATGCCCGACACACCCACCGTGACCGCCCACGGCCCGATCAGCAGGCCCACCCCGCTGCGCCAGGCGGTCTACGAGGCCCTCACCGAACTGATCATCAACGGCTCGCTCACCCCCGGCCAGCACCTCGTCGAGGCCGAGCTGGCCGAGAGCCTCGGGGTGAGCCGGCAGCCGATCCGTGAGGCGCTCCAACGGCTCCAGACCGCCGGCTGGGTCGACCTGCGCCCCTCCCAGGGGGCGTTCGTGCACTCCCCCACCACCGAGGAGTGCGCCCAGCTCCTCAGCGTCCGGGCCCTCCTGGAGACGCATTCCGCGCGCGGCGCCGCCCAGCACGCCACTCCCCGGGACGTCGCCCGCCTGTGGGAGCTCCAGCAGACCGGCCTGAGCGCCCTCGCCACCGGGGACGCCCGGGCCATCGTGGAGGCGAACGCCGCCCTGCACGGCCACATCACGCTGCTGTCCCGCAACGCGGTCCTCGCCGAGCTCATCCCCCAGGTCGACCGCCGGGTGCGCTGGTACTACATGCCCATCGCGAAGCCCCGCGGCAAGGACGCCTGGAACGAGCACGCGAGGATCATCGAGGCCATCGGCGAGGGCGCCCCCGACCGCGCCGAGGAACTGATGCGCCGGCACACCCGCAACACCACCGACTTCTACTGCCGGCAGATCGCCGCCGTGGTCGGCCGGGGCGACTGACCCCGGCCGACCGCTCCCCCGACCGGTGCGGGGGGGCTCAGGAGTTCGGGGCGATCTCCCGCAGCAGCCCTGTCGTGACGTCGAAGACGAAGCCGCGCACGTCGTCGGTGTGCGGCAGGAACGGCGAGGTGCGCACCCGCTGGATGGACTGCCGTACGTCCTGGTCGACGTCGCGGAAGGCCTCCACCGCCCAGGCGGGGCGCTGGCCGACCTCCAGTTCCAGTTCGTGCCGGAAGTCCTCGGTCAGGGTCTGCAGACCGCAGCCGGTGTGGTGGATGAGCGCCACACTGCGGGTGCCGAGGGCGCGCTGGCTGATCGTCAGGGAGCGGATCGTGTCGTCGGTGACGACGCCTCCGGCGTTGCGGATGGTGTGGCAGTCGCCGAGTTGCAGGCCGAGTGCGGCGTGCAGGTCGAGGCGGGCGTCCATGCAGGCCACGACGGCCACGCGCAGGACGGGCCGGGCGCCCATGCCGGGGTCGGTGAATCCGGCGGCGTAGGCGCGGTTGGCTTCCACGAGGCGGTCGGTGACCGTCGCGGTTCGGGGTACGGAAGTCGACATGTGGGGCTACCTCACTCCGGTCGAGTCGGTCAGATGACGCCCTGCTCCTTGAGCTGCGGCAACTCGGCCGCGGAGAGGCCGAGTTCATGGACGTAGATGTCTTCGTTGTGTTGGCCGAGGAGGGGTGGGGTGGTGATGTGGGTGGGTGAGTCGGAGAGTTTGAGGGGGTTGCCGACCGTGGTGAAGGAGCCGCGCTCGGGATGGTCGACCTCGACGATCATGCCGTTGTCGGCGAGCGAGCGGTCCTCGATGATCTCTTTCGGGGACAGGATCGGCCCGCACGGAATGTGGTGCGCGGTCAGCTTCTCCAGCACCCGCCACTTGGGCAGGGTCACGGTCCATTCCTCGATCAGCTGGAACATCTTCGCCAGCTTCGGCAACCG
>NZ_LJBR01000204.1 GCF_001282115.1 Streptomyces sp. NRRL B-24085
GGGCGGGGGTGGTGCCTCGGCGTCAGGGGCGCCAGTTCGCCAGGACGCCCTCGTAGATCTCCGCGTCGGTGAGCTCCTTCGGGGTCTCGCCGGCGAGGAAGTGGGAGGTGTTGGGCAGCTTCAGCTTGCGGAGGTAGTCGAACGCCTTGTTCTCCGGGTCGCCGAAGGCGACGAAGGAGAAGAAGACGGCGGGGTGGGTCTTCGCCGCCTCCGTGAGCGCCTGGGTGGCGGGGGTCTTCGCGTCCGGGGCGCCGTCGGTCTGGAAGACGACCAGGGCGGGGGTGTCCGGGGACACCTTGGTGTGGTGCGCGAGGACCTCCTCGACGGCCGCGTGGTAGCTGGTACGGCCCATGCGGCCGAGACCGGCGTGCAGGTCGTCGATCTTGTTCTCGTGGTCGGTGAGGGTGAGCTCGCCGGTGCCGTCGAGTTCGGTGGAGAAGAAGACGACGTGCACCTTGGACTCGGGGTCCAGGTGGGCGGCGAGCGCGAGCGTCTGCTCCCCGAGCGCCTGCGCGGAGCCGTCCTTGTAGTACGGCCGCATGCTCGCCGACCGGTCCAGGACCAGGTACGTCCGCGCGGTGGTACCGGTGAGGCCGTGGGCGGCGAGGGTGGTGGCGGCGGCGTCGTAGGCGGTACGGAGCGTTTGGGGTACGGTCACCGACCGGCCTTCGGCCGGGTCGTCGTCGTTCCCACCCGCACCACCCGTACCACTCTCGTCGTCGGCTGCGCGTGGCCCCTGTGGGGCGTCCTCACCGTCGGCGGCCGCGGACGCGTGCTCCGCTGCGACGGGTGCGGCAACCTCGGCGACCGGCTCGGACTCGGCCTTCGGCTCCGGCTTGGGCTCCGGCTCTACGACCGTCTCAGGCTCCGGGGTGGGGACGACCTCTGCGACCGGCTCGGGCTCGGGGGTGACGTCGGCGACCGCCGGTTCCGGAGCGGGCTCCGGCTCGGGGGTGGGTTCCGCCTCCGTGGCCTGCGGCTCGGCCTCGTCCACCGAAGCGGGTGCCGGCTCTTCAGCCACCGGCTCCTCCACGGCGGGCTCAGCCGCCTCAGCCACGACCTCCTCGGCGCCCTGCTCCTCGTCCGCAGCCTCGGTCGCCGCGGGGGGTTCTTCCGTAGCCGATGCCTCCTCGGCGGGCGCTTCCGCGACAGGCGCCGACGCCGGCTCCTCCGTGGCGGCCTCGGGCTCCGCGACCGGTTCCTCGGCGGTCACCGCGGGGGGTTCCTCCGTGGCCGGTGCCTCAGCCGCCGACTCCTTTGTTGCCGGTGCCTCGGCCGGCACCGCCTCGGGTGCCGCCTCCGCCTCGGGCGACACCGGAGTCTCCGCCGTCGCCCCCGCCGGAGGCGCCTGCTTCGGGACCGTCACGTTGTCGAACGCGGCCGAGACCAGTTCGTGCTCGGAGTCGGTGTCCGGCGCCTCGGCGCGGGGTTCGGGAACGGTGGCCCTCGCCGCCGCCGGAGGCGCCTGGGTCGGTTCCGTCGCCTCCTGCGAAGGAACCGCACCCTCTGCCTCGGTGGCAGCGCCCTTGCGTGATCGGCCGCCGAACGCGTTCCGCAGGAGAGTGAGAATGCCCATGTGCGCAACCCTTCGCATGAGTTGAAGCCCGTCAATCCCTGGCCAGGACGGACACGTAAGGTTAGCGGCCCTCGGTGGCGATCTTGGGCAGGGGCGGGTGGTCGGGGCCCCGGGCGTCAAGACCTACTTCCGGACTTCACCCGCGGGTGACGTCAACTCCGCTCCGTCCACCCCGGGTTCATTCACCGTTCACCGCCCCGCCCCGCTCTCGCACAAACGCGCGCATACCGTCCGTCACGCGAGCTTCAAGGGGAAGCAAGGGGAGAGCAAAAGTGCGCACACAGCTGCCGTTGATCAGCACCACCCATGGGCCGAGCGCGTCGCATCCCGGTGGGCGGTCCGCCCTGACCTGCCGTTTCCGGTGTGGTGACGCCTGTTTCCACCCGGCGCCCAACACCTCCTCCAACCCGTACGTCGGTGATGTCATCGCCACCGCGCTCAGCCGCCGCTCGATGATGCGCGCCGCCGCCGTCGTGACCGTCGCCGCCGCGGCCGGTACAGCGGGCACCGTCGTCGCGGCCCCCTCGGCCGAAGCCGCCCCCCAGGCCCCGGCCGGGTGGAAGCCGAAGGACAGGGCCGCCCGCGGACTGCGGTTCACCCCCGTCGCGCCCAACACCGACGACACCGTGACCGTCCCGGCCGGCCACTCGCAGAACGTCGTCGTCCGCTGGGGCGAGCCCATCCTGCGCGGCGCCCCCGCCTTCGACCCGGAGAAGCAGACCGCCGCCGCCCAGGCCGGCCAGTTCGGGTACAACAACGACTTCCTCGCCCTGCTGCCGCTGCCCGGGGAGAAGAACAGGCAGGTGCTCGTCGCGAACCACGAGTACACCGACGAGGTCCTGATGTTCCGCGGCTACGACGCCGCCGCCCCCACCCGCGAGCAGGTCGAGATCGCCTGGGCCGCGCACGGCCTGTCCGCCGTGGTCGTGGAGGAGAACCGGAGGAACGGCGCGCTGACCGTCGTACCCCGGCACCACCTGAACCGGCGGGTCACCGCCACCACCGAGTTCCGGCTGACCGGGCCCGCCGCGGGCTCGGACCTCCTGAGGACCTCCGCCGACCCGACCGGCCGCAAGGTCCTCGGCACGCTCAACAACTGCTCCGGCGGCACCACCCCGTGGGGCACCACCCTCCACGGCGAGGAGAACTTCAACCAGTACTTCGCGAACGCGAGCCGGACGACGGACAAGCGGTACGGGATCGGGACGGGCGCCAGCGAGCGCAGGTGGGAGCGGTTCGACAAGCGGTTCGACGTCGCCCAGGAGCCCAACGAGGTCCACCGCTTCGGGTACGTCGTCGAGCTCGACCCCTACGACCCCGCCTCCGTGCCCCGCAAGCACACCGCGCTCGGCCGGTTCAAGCACGAGGGCGCGACCGTGCGGCTCACGCACGACGGGCGGCCGGTCGTGTACTCCGGGGACGACGAGCGGTTCGACTACTTCTACAAGTTCGTCGGCAGCAAGCGGATGCGGAAGGGTTCCTCGCGGGCCGTGCGGGAGCACAACCTCTCGCTGCTCGACGAGGGGACGCTCTACGTGGCCCGGCTCACCGGCGACTCCCCCGCCATCGAGATCGACGGGACCGGCAAGCTGCCCGCCGACGGGGAGTTCGACGGCAGCGGGGAGTGGATCCCGCTGGCCACCGCCACGGCGAAGGGGGCCGTGTCGCACGTCGAGGGCATGAGCGCCGACGAGGTGTTCGTCTTCACGCGGCTCGCCGGGGACAAGGTCGGGGCGACCAAAATGGACCGGCCCGAGGACATCGAGCCCAACCCGCGCACCGGCAAGGTGTACGTGGCCCTGACGAACAACACCAACCGGGGTGTGGGCGCGAACGCCCCCGCCGACGAGGCCAACCCGCGCAACGCCAACAAGCACGGGCACATCCTGGAGCTCACCGAGCGCTGGAACCGGGCCGACAGCACGAGGTTCGCCTGGACGCTGTTCCTCGTCGCCGGTGACCCGGAGGACCCCGCGACCTACTTCGCGGGCTTCCCGAAGGACGACGTCAGCCCCATCTCCTGCCCGGACAACGTGGCCTTCGACCCGCACGGCAACCTGTGGATCTCCACCGACGGCAACCAGCTCGGTTCGCACGACGGCCTGTTCGGGGTCGCCACCAGGGGCGAGCGGCGCGGAGAGCTGAAGCAGTTCCTGACGGTGCCGACCGGGGCCGAGACCTGCGGTCCGCTGGTGCAGGACCGGCGGGTGCTGGTCGCGGTGCAGCATCCCGGGGAGATCAGCGGGGCGACGGTGGAGCAGCCGGCGAGCACCTGGCCCGACGGACCCGGGAAGATCGTGCGGCCGGCCGTCGTGGCCGTGTGGCGCGAGGACGGCGAGGACATCGGCGTCTGAGCCCCGGTGGCGGCACGTCCCCGTTCAGGGAATGGCCGGAACCGCCGGTCGCCGCTCCCGGCGACCGTCCTCTTCCAGCCATTCCCGGTACGCCGGCGCCTGCCGCGCGCTCTCCCAGTACGCCTCCTCCAGCGCGGGACGGACCCCGTCCAGGTCCGTCTCGGTGCGGGCCGCGAGCAGGAGCCGTACGCCGAGCGGGTCGCCGTGCAGCCGTCGTACCGCCATGTCGGGGCGGGGCACCCGGGTCGGCTGGCAGACGGTGACGACCTCGCCGGTGGCGACCAGGGCGTCGGCCGTGTGGTAATCGCCGTGCAGCACCACGGGGTTGACGCCGGCCGCGCGGAACATGCGCTGCACCGCGTCCCACTCGCCGTCGACCGTGGGGTCGATCATCCAGCGGTCTTCGGCCAGGTCGGACAGGGCCACCACGGGCTTCGCGGCCGCCGGATGGTCCGCGGGCAACGACACGAACTGCGGCTCGCGTTCCACCAGGACCCGCAGGCACAGCTCGCGCGGGATGTGCAGCGGGCAGCCCTCCACCTCGTGCACGAACGCCACGTCGAGCTGGCCGTCGGCGACCATCCGCAGCAGGGCGTTGGGGGAGACGTTCATGTGGAGGGTGGGGTCCTGGCCGCGGGCGCGCAGCCGGCGCAGCCAGCCCGACAGGGCCCGGCTCGCGGTGGAGCCGACCCGGAGCTGCGGTCCGCCCGTCGCGGCCGCGCGGGCGTCGGCCACCAGGGAGCGCATCTCGGCCACCAGGGGGCGGGCCCGGCTGAGGACCAGCCGCCCCAGCGGGGTGGGGCGGCAGCCGGACCGCGCGCGCACGAACAGCGCACCGCCCAGCGCCTGTTCGATCCGGCGCAACTGGGTGCTCAACGACGGCTGGGCGACGCCCAGCTGACGGGCGGCCCGGTGCAGGCTGCCGGTGTCGGCTATGGCCACAAGGGCGCGGAGGTGTCTCACCTCAAGGTCCATGCGATCGGAGGGTAAGGCGGGGGCAGGGGTTGCACCAGGGGTGCCGGACGCCCGTGATAGGGCCGCGCTATCACGGGTTGGCATCATCACAGCCACCGCACCGGCACCGACACTCACATCGACGACTCACCCCCACCAAGGAGTCTCGATGCGCAAGCACACCTCTGCCCTCACCGCGACAGCGGCCGCCCTCGGTCTGGCAACGGCCGCTTTGGCCACGGCGGTTCCCGCGACCGCCGCACCGGCCCCCGCGCCGAAGGCCGGCTACACCGCGGCCGCGACGACCGACACCAGCGAGGCATTCTTCCAGGCCGTCCTGAGGTCCGTGGCCGAGAAGCGGGCCGCGAACCCGACCGCCGCCGCCGCCGTCACCGTCGTCTACGACGCCTCCCGGGCGCCCTCGTTCAGCGCCCAGATAAGCCGCAGCGCCCAGATATGGAACAGCTCGGTGACCAACGTCAGACTCCAGGCGGGCTCGGCGTCGAACGCCGACTTCTCCTACCGCGAGGGCAACGACTCGCGCGGTTCCTACGCCTCGACCGACGGCCACGGCAGCGGCTACATCTTCCTGGACTACCGGCAGAACCAGCAGTACGACTCGACCCGGGTCACCGCCCACGAGACCGGGCACGTGCTCGGCCTGCCGGACCACTACTCCGGTCCGTGCAGCGAGCTGATGTCGGGCGGCGGTCCCGGCCCGTCCTGCACCAACGCCGTCCCCAACTCCACCGAGCGCAGCCGGGTGAACCGGCTCTGGGCGAACGGCCTGGCCGCGGCGATGGACAAGGCCCTGCAGAAGTCAGCCCGTTAGCCGCCACCCCCCACCCCGGTGCGGGCCGCCCACCACGAGACGGCGGCCCGCACCGGCACGCCGGCGTCAGCGCGGTGAGGTGACGGCCCGGGCCGCCGCCACCTCCTGGCGCACCGGCTCCAGCACACTGCCCGCGGGCCCGGTGAGGTCGGTGCGGACCTCGTAGAGGGTCTCCGCCTCCCGCAGTCCCTCCGCCAACTCCCTGAGCTGGAGGGCCACCTGGTCCACCTCGGCGGGGGACGGGGGCTGCGCTCCGTGCCGCACCCGGACCCGCGCCGCGGTCGTCGCGTCCACGATGCGTTCCACCGCGACCACCAGCGGCCACCAGGCCGCGGCCCGGCGTCCGGTGGGCGGCGGTTCGGTCAGCGCGCGCTGGAACTCGGTACGGATGGCGGAGAGGTCGCGGTAGAGGCGGCGGCGCATGCGGGCGCGGGCCGACGGTTCGGTGCCGGCGAGGAAAGCCGACTCGACGTAGGCCGCCGTGTCGCCCACCGCGTCCGCCAGGCGGTCGCCCACCCGGGTGTGCCAGCTCTCCGGCCACAGCAGGTAGCCCGCGACCAGGGCGATCGCACAGCCCATCAGGGAGTCCAGCAGACGGGGCATCAGCAGGGCCGTGCCCTGGTGGTTGAGGATGTCCGACAGGAGCAGGATCACCGGGGTGATCGCGGCCGTCTGGTAGCCGTAGCCCCGCGGGGTGAGGGCCGGGATCAGCGGGGCCAGCAGCAGCATCGCCGGCACGTCCCACCACCCGCGCGGCACCTGCGAGAGCACCGCCGCCGCGACCACCAGTCCGGCCACCGTGCCCAGCGCCCGCAGCAGGGCCCGCGAGAACACCGAGCCGAAGTCCGGTTTCAGCACGAAGGTGATCGTCAGGGCCACCCAGTAGGAGCGCGGCACGGGGACGATCGAGACCAGCGCCTGGGCCAGCCCGATGCACAGGGCCAGCCGCAGGCCGTACCGCCACGACACCCCCGACAGGGCCACGTTCCGCGCCGCGCGGGCGGCCCGGACGCCGAGCGCGGCCGGCCGGCCGAGGCGGTCGTCGATGCCGCTCGGATCCACGTCCGGCGCGGCGACGACCTCGGCCGCGTGGCGCAGGGCGTGGTCGACGGCGCGGGCGGTCTCCGACACCGGGACCGGCAGACGCAGTCCGGTCGGTCCCGTGTACCCCGTCTCCACCGCCTGGGCGAGACGGCGGACCGCCTCCGGGATCTCCGGTGCCAGCGGCCGGCCGGACAGATGGGCCGCGGGGGCCGCCTCCACCACCGGGGTGATCGCGTTCAACTGCGCCAGCAGCCGGGTGAGTTCGGGGCTGCGGCCGTGGTGGCGGGCGCGCCGGGCGAGCACGAGGTCGTACGACTGGTTCAGCGACTGGGTGACGGCGTGCCGTGCCTCGTCGTACTCCGTGCGGCCGCAGGCGGCCATCAGGCCGGCCACCGCCCGGTAGGTGTCCGCGACCGCCGTCCGCTCCGGCACCCCGGACCTGAGCGGCCAGGCGAGCAGGGCCAGCAGCAGGACGAGCAGTCCGCCGCCGGTCATCAGCAGCGGGGCCGTCCACCAGTCGCCCGGCATCGGAAGACCCGCCCCCACCACGGAGTTCAGCAGCAGGAGCAGTCCCGAGACGGAGGCGACCGCGCCGATCGTGGAGATCATCCCGGAGACCAGGGCGACCCCGGTGACCGCGAGGACCGCGGTCCAGCCGTGGCCGTACACCAGTGCTCCGAGGGTGACGCCGACCGCGCCGAACAGCTGGGGGACGGCGATGTTGAGGATGCGCATGCGGTACGCGTCCGCGGTGTCACCGATGACTCCGGACAGGGCGCCCATGGAGGCGAGGGCGCCGTACAGGGGCCGGTCCACCGCGAGGCCGACCGCCAGGGGGAGGGTCATCGCGATCGCCGCGCGGGCCACGGCGGGCCGGTTGACGGGGGACGGTTGCGATCGGAGGTTCCGGACCAGCCAGTCGGGCGGGGTGAGGCCGATGCGGGACATGGGGCCATTATGAACACCCGGGTCAGCCGGGCCCGTGCAGCGCGATGTCCACCAGCAGGGCACGGTGGTCGGTGTCCGCCAGGTCCAGGAAACGGGCCCCGCGCGCGGAGAAGTCCGCCGACACCAGCACGTGGTCGATCTGCGCGCCGATCGCCGGGGCGGTGCGGGCCGGCCAGGTCGGGGTGCGGTCCGCTCCCGCCAGGCGGGCCGCGTCGCGCAGTCCGGTGTCGAGGATCGCGCGGAAGGCCGCGTGGTCCTGGGAGGCGTTGAAGTCGCCGGCCAGGACGGTGGGGGAACCGGTGGTGGCGGCGAAGTCCCGCAGCTCCCCCAGCTCCCGGCGCCACACGTCCAGTTGGCCCGGCAGCGGCGGCATGGGATGCGCGAGCTGGAGCCGTACGGCGTGACCGCGCACGTCGGCGACCGCCCCGGGCATGCCCATGGTGCTGTCCCGGATCCCGGCGGCGGGCTCCAGCGGGAAGCGGCTGAGGACGACGGACCCCGTCGAGCCGGCGCCCTCCACGGACCGCCGGTACGGATGGCTCACGGCCAGGGACCGCCGCAGGGCGGCCGAGCAGCCGTGGTCGCACTCCTCGACGAACACGATGTCCGGCCTCTCCTCGCGGACGGCGGTGACGAGGGCGTCGGTCGCCCGCCCGAACTCGACGTTCGAGGTCATGACGCGGAAGGAGGCGAGCACCCGCCCATCCGGCTCGCCGCCCTGCCCGTACGGGGCGATGAACCACGCCAGCAGCCCGAGGACGAGGGCCGCCCAGATCGTCCCGGACCACCAGCGGGCCAGCAGGGCGAGGGCCAGGCCCGCCGCGGCGGGCGCGAGCAGCCAGGGCAGGAAGGCGAGGAGCTGCGGGACCGGGGTGACGCCGTCCGTGTCGGCGAGCCGGCATCCGAGGACGACGCTCACGGTGGCGAAGAGCAGGGCGGCGGTCCAGGTACCGAGCCTTCGGCGGGTCACCGTCCCGAGCCTACGAGCGGGCGTCGGCCTTCGCCAGGAACTCCCCGAGCACGGCGTTGAACTCCGCCGCCCGTTCCAGGTTCGGCAGGTGCGCCGCCCCCTCGAAGACGTGCAGCTGCGACTGGGGGAGCGCCGCGTGCATGGCCTCGGCGTCGGCGACCGGCGTGTAGGTGTCGTCGGCGCCCACCAGCACCAACGCCGGGACCGCGACCCGGGTCAGCAGCTCGCGGTAGTCGGGGCGGGCGGCACGGGCGCGCAGGGCCGCCGCCGCGGACGCCGGGCGGGTGGCCGTCATCATGCCGTGGACGTGCGCCTTGACCTCGGGGGCGGCGTACGGCGCGACCATCTTCTCCAGCACCTCGTCGGCGTAGCCGCGCATCCCCTCGCGCTCCAGCCGGTCCGCCATGGCGTGCCGGACCCGCACGCCCTCGGGGGTCTCCGCCGCCGGGAAGGTGTCGGCGAGGACCAGGGCCCGGATCCGCCCGGGGAAGAGCCGGTAGCAGTCCATGACGATCTGGCCGCCCATGGACAGGCCGGCCAGCACGCACTCCGGTACGCCGTGTTCGTCCAGCAGCGCCTCGATGTCCCGTGCGAAGCGCTCGAAGCGGTCGACCTCGGCGGCCGGCCGGGCGGTGCCGTAGCCGCGCAGGTCCGGGGCGAGCACGCGGCGGGAGGCGGAGAACGCCTCGATCTGCGGGCGCCACATCGTGTGGTCGAAGGGGTGGCCGTGCACCAGGACCAGGGGGATCGCCGTCATGCCGCCGACCCTAGGTCGGCCCGCTTGCTCGGTGCAATAAAATCTTTGCCCTCAGTGCAATCACCGCTCGGTGCCATCACAGGGGGCCTCGTGCACGACTACCGGCGCATCGCCGACCGCATCGCCGCCGACATCACCACCGGACGGCTCCGGCCGGGCGAACGCCTGCCCCCGCAGCGGAAGTTCGCGCGCCGGCACGGGATCGCCGCGTCCACGGCGGAGCGGGCGTACGGCGAACTCGTCCGGCGGGGCCTGGTCGTCGGCGAGGTCGGACGCGGCACCTTCGTGAAGGCGACCGCACCCGGGCGGCCCGGCAGGGGGCTCATCGAGGACGCCGGGACCCCCGTCAACCTGGAGCTCAACTACCCCTCCGCCGAAGGCCAGTCCGAGCTGCTCGCCGACACCCTCGCGCCCCTGCTGCGCCCCGACGTGCTGACCGAGGCCCTGCGCCCGGCCGCCGCCACCGGGACCCCGGCCGCCCGCGACGCCGTCGCCGCCCTCCTCGCCACCCCCGGCTGGCGCCCCGGCCCGTCCCGGATCCTGTTCACGGGCAACGCCCGCCAGTCCGTCGCCGCCGCCCTCGCCTCCCTGGTGCGGCCGGGCGGCCGGGTCGGCGTCGAGGAACTGACGTATCCCGTCGTCAAGGAGATCGCGGCCCGGCTCGGCATCACCCTGGTGCCGCTGGCCACCGACGAGGACGGCCTGCGCCCCGAGTCGGTGGCCGCCGCCCACCGCACCGCCCCGCTGTCGGCCCTCTACGTGCAGCCGACCCTGCACAATCCGACGTCCGTCACCATGAGCCCGGGACGCAGGCGGCGACTCGCGGACACCGTGGCCGACCTGGGCGTCCCCGTCGTGGAGGACCGCATCTGGTCGTTCCTGGCGGAGGCGGACGACCCCTTCGCCGCGCACGCCCCCGCCTTCACCCACGTCGTCGACGGCCTGTCCAAGCGGGTCGCGCCCGGGCTCACCGTCGGCTTCCTCGTCGTACCGGAAGGGCGGGCGGACGCGGTGGCCGACGCCGTCCGCTCCGGGGGGTGGAGTGCCGGGCGGTTCGCGCTGGAGGCGGCCGCGCGGTGGACGGTGGACGGGACCGTGGCACGACTGGTCGAGGCGAAGCGGGCCGACGCGGCGCACCGGCAGCGGGTGCTGGCCCGGTGCCTGGACGGGTTCGCCGTACGCTCCGATCCACGCGCCTACTACGCCTGGTGGGACCTCCCGGCCCCCTGGCGGGCGGACACCTTCACGGCCGCCGCCGCGGCGCTCGGCATCGCCCTGACGCCCGGCCCCGCCTTCGCCGTCGACCCCAACCGCACCCCGGACGCGGTCAGGCTCGGGCTCGCCTCGGCCGCTGTGCCGGATCTGGAACGGGCCCTGCGGACGCTCGCCGGGCTCGCAGCGAGCCGTACCGGCCGGTGATCCAGCAGGCCACGGCGACCGCGAGACCGACCCCCACCAGGAGCCAGGAGACCGTGCGCAGCGTGCCGGTCAGCGCGTCGTAGACGGCACCGGCGGCCGGGCGGCGCACCGGGTCCGCCAGGTCGGTCAGGGTCATACGGCGGCCCACGGCGACGGCGAGGCCGAGGAGCGCGCCGCCGAGCGCCGTGCCGAGGGCGGTCGCGGTGAGGGCACGGCGGCGGCAGGCGGCGACGGCGATACCGGCGACGGCGAGGGCGGCGGCCGTGACGGGCAGCCAGAAACCGGCGACTTCGAGCACGTCGTAGCCCTTCCGGAGACGGTCGAGGGCGGGCGCCGGGAGCACGGCGACCTCGGTGCGGGGCAGGGTGACCCGGTGCTCCACCCGGGCGGCGATCGGGGCGATGTCCACGGTCACCTCGCGGTGGCCGCCCTCCCGGACGGCCCGCAGCACGGCCTGGTGGACGGCCCGGTTGCCCGCGTCCCACGCGGTGCCGAAGGCCGGGGTCCTGGTCAGCGCGCGCACGAAGGGCCGTACCGGTTCGCCCACCTCGCCCGCGACCGCGTCCGCGACGCTGTCCCGCACGGCCGGGTCGGCGGCGAGCGGTGCCATCGCCGTGACGTACCGGCCCGTGTCGGCGAGGCCGTACGCCGCCCAGGCGGCCAGCGCCCCGAAGGGCACGAGGAGACAGGCCAGGGCGATCAGGGCGGCCGACAGGGCGTCGCGGACACGGGAGGTCACCCTTCCAGGCAAGACCGCCGGCGGCGGCCGCGCGAGCCGTGGAGCCGCGTACTGCGCCCCTGCGGTGCCGGGTTCACCCGAACGGGCGCGGACCCCGTCGTGTCCCGGCCCGGGGTCCGCGCACCTCCGCTACCTGATCCGGTTCCCCTCGCCGTCCTCGTGCGTGTAGTAGCGGTAGAAGAACACCCCGAAGATCCCGGCGGCGACCGCCAGCCCCAGGGCCGTCGAGCGCAGCACGCTCTCGCCCGTCTGGCTGTACAGGAACCCGACGGCCGCCCCGGCGAAGCCGGACTTCACGGCCGAGTGCAGTTCCCGCTTCAGCAGCGGCGCGAACGTCGCCACGGCGATGCACAGCACGATGAACGCCAGGGCCGTGACACAGCCGAACAGCACGTTCCAGCCGGTGATCGGGCCGCCGTCCCGGCGGTTCGCGGCCGCCCAGTAGCCGTAGACCAGCCCGAGCACCACCGGGATGCCGTACCTGGCCGCCGTGTGCACCTTGGCGCTGAACACATCGGGTGTCCGGGCGAACCCGCCCGCGGGTGCCGCGTGAGCCATGGGAGCACTCCTCTCGTTCCGCCCCGATCCGCCCCCGACTACCAGAGCACACCTGCGCGGGGGCGGGGGCAAGTCGGATGGCGGCGGAGGATTCCGCGTGTTTCGCTGGCCCCATGAGCGGTGTCGGCCGGGGACAGGTGCTCCGCGTGCGCGGCCGCAGCGTCGCCTGGGTGCCGCCGCTCCTGCTGCTGGTCGCGATCACCGTGATCGACCTCAGAACGGGCGCCCAGTTCCGGATGATCTCCTGGGTCGTCCTGGTGCCCGGCATCGCGGCCGCGATCTGCGGCGTCCTCGGCACGGCCGCCTTCGCCGTGCTCGCCCTGGTCACCTATGTCGTCGCCGACGGGGCCTGGCCGCACCAGTACCGGTCGGGCCTGCCCGACTTCATCCTGGTCGCCGTCGGCGGCGTCCTCGCCCTGCTGGCCTGCGTGGTACGCCTGCGCGGCGAGCGCAGCATGCTGCACATGCGGGACGTCGCCGCCACCACCCGCCGTACCGTGCTGCGCCCGCTCCCGGCGGTATGGGGCGGCCTGGAGCACGCGGAGGTGTATCTCGCGGCGGACAGCGAGGCCCGCGTCGGCGGCGACTTCTACGACATCCAGCCCGGCCCGCACGGCACCCGGGTGCTCGTCGGGGACGTCCAGGGCAAGGGGCTCGGCGCGGTCGAGGCGGCGGCGGCGCTGCTCGGCACGTTCCGTGAGGCGGCCTACCACGAACCGGACCTGGCGACGGTCGCCGAGCGGCTGGAGGTCCGGGTGCGCCGGCACGGCGGGCACGTCACCGCGCTCGGCCGCGACGACGGCGACCGTTTCGCCACCGCCGTCCTGCTCGGCTTCCCCGAGGCCGACACCGGACTGGTGGAGGCCGTGGTCTTCGGCCACGAACCGCCGCTCGTGGTCGGCCCGTCGGGGGTACGGCCGCTGCTCGCCGCCGACGGACTCCCGCTGGGCCTGGCCACCCTGACCGCCGACGGCCCGCCGTCCGTCCACCGGGTCCCCCTCGATGCCGGCGAGACCGTCCTCCTGACCAGCGACGGCGTCACCGAGGCCCGCGACGGCACCGGGGAGTTCTACCCCCTCGCCGACGAGGTGGCCCGCGCCCTCACCGCCGACCCGCGCACCGCCGAACCCCGCCGCCTGGTGGCCTTCGTCCGCGACGGCACCCTCGGGCACTGCGGCGGGCGGCTCCTCGACGACACCACGGTCTTCGCGGTGCGCAGGGCCGACGAGCGGGCAGGAAAGGGACGTTTGCCGTCCTGAGAACTCCCCTTCGCAGCCGCAGCGGTTACCGTGCTGCCGTAAGTGATCGACGGGGGATGGGGAGGGACCGATGCCCGGAACCGTGCTGCTGCTCGCCGCCTCACCTGTGGGCAGGGGTCGCCTGGTGGACGCGGCGTCCGTGCTACCCGTCCTCGCGGCCGTGCCGCCGGCCGTGCTCTCCGGCACCGACACCGCCACCGTCGTCGAACTCGCCGACCCGCTGGAACCGCAGGCCGTCCTCACCCGCCTGCGGGCCGTCGCGGCCACCCCGGGCCCGCTCACCGTGTTCGTCACCGGCCAGCTCGCCCTGGACCGCCGACAGCACCTGCCCCATCTGGCGCTGGCCCGCACCACCCCGGCCACCGTGCGCTACACCGCGCTGCCCTGGCAGTGGATCCGCGAGGAGTTCCGGCTGCGGTCGCCGGGCTCGACCACCCTCTTTCTCGACCTGCACGCCGACGCCGACAGCTGGGGATGGCTGCGGACGCACGCGCTCGACTCCGGCCGCAACAACACGGTGTTCGGGCGGATCGCGCCTCCGCCCTCTCGTCGTACGGTGGCGGCGCCGGCGTACATGAAGACGATCGCGACGATCCTGCGCAGCGGGTGGCGTCCGCCGGTCGAGCAGTTGCACCAGCAGGCGTTCACCAGGCTGGGCCCCGAGGCGTACGGCGACCTGGTGCTGACCGTACCGCCGCTGCCCACGTCCGTGGGTCCTGCCCCCGGCCGTCTCCCGTATCGCCCCGAACAGCAGCCGGCGGTCGTGGCTCCTGCCCAGCCGGTGGCGGCACCGGTGGGCGTCGTCCCGGGGCCGCCTTCCCGGCCTGAACAGCCGGGCTCCCCGGCGCCGGGGGTCGTCGCTCCTGCCCAGCCGGTGGCGGTGCCCGCGGGGGCCACCCTCGGCTTGCCGTCCCGGCCCGGACAGCCGCCCTCCCAGGCGCCGGACCGGGCTCCGCAGGCGGCGGGTGCCGCTTCTTCTCCGTCCGGGGACCTTCAGCGCTCCGGGGTGTACGGGGCCGTGCCGCCGATGCCGGTGGCCGCACCTGTGGGTGTCGTCCCCGAGCCGCCGCGCCCCCAGGCGGAGGTTGCCGCTTCTTCCCCGGCGCAGGACCCCCACGTCCGGGTGACCGCCGCCGTGCAGGCCGGTCGCCATCAGGAGGCCGACGCGCTCGCCGCGGCGCACGAGCAGGCCGCCGGCCGGGCCCACGGTCCGGCCTCCGAGCAGGCGCTGCACTGGTCCGAAGTCCGGGCGGACCTCGCGATGTTCGCCAGGGACCCGGCGCGCAGCTGCCGGATCTGGCTGACGGTCGCCGAGACCCGGCTGGCCGCCGGGCAGGCCCCGGACTCGCCGGGTGTGGAGCGGGCCGTCGACCGGGCCCACCACCAGTGGGGCCAGGTCCGCGACAAGTCCCGGGCCCAGGAACTCGGCACGCTGCTCGCCCGGTTGCGCACCCGCGTCCCGGGCCGCCGCCCCGGCGCCCTGGAGAACGTGCGCAAGCAGTTGCGGGAGTTGCAGGCCACGCCGTTCTAGCCGAGCATCGCGAGCGCCCCCGACACGAGCGTCCGCACCCCCGGCGCCACCGTCGACAGGTCCGGGGCGAAGTCCGGGCTGTGGTTGCTGGGGACGGCGTCGGACTTCTCCAGCAGGTCCGCGCCCGGCGCCGCGTCCCAGGTCGCGGCCGGGGTGCAGGTCACGAACCAGTAGGAGTAGGGGAGTTCGCCGAGCGCGAGCTTCGAGAAGTCCTCGCTGCCCATCGCCGGGCCGGAGTCGAAGACGGTGTCGGTGCCGAAGACCTCACGGTGCACGGCGGCGATCCGGTGGTCGATCTCCGGGTCGTTGACCGTGAGCGGGAACGAACCGCCGACGGTCACCTCCGGCTCGCGCGGGCAGCCGGCCGCACGGCACTCGCCCTCGGCGATCCGGCGGATCGCGGCGACCATCCGGTCCCGGACCGCCTCCGACTGGGTGCGCAGGTTGAGGGAGATGCGGGCGGTGGCGGGGATGATGTTGGGGGCGGTGCCCGCCTCGATCCGGCCCACGGTCAGCACGGCCGGCTCGCGCGGCCTGATCTCGCGGCTGACGACCGTCTGGAGCCGGGTGACGACATAGGCGGCCGTGACGACGGGGTCGACCGTCGTCTCGGGCCGGGAGCCGTGCCCGCCCCGGCCGTGCACCACGATCTCGACGTCCGTCGTCGCCGACATGATCAGACCCGGCACGTGCGCGTACAGGCCCGTCGGGCCCGGTACCGCGTGCTGGCCCAGCAGCACGTCGGGGCGCGGGACCCGGTCGTAGAGGCCGTCGGCGACCATCGCGGCCGCTCCCCCGCCGGCCTCCTCGGCGGGCTGGCCCACCAGGACCAGCGTCCCGGACCAGGCGTCCCGGCCGTCCGCGAGCGCCTGCGCCGCCCCCGCGAGCCAGGTCACGTGCAGGTCGTGCCCGCAGGCGTGCATCACCCCGGGCGTCCGTGAGGCGTACGGCAGTCCGGTGCGCTCCTCGACCGGCAGGGCGTCCATGTCGGCGCGCAGCAGGACGGTCGGGCCGTCGCCGTTGCGCAGGACGCCCGCGACACCGGTGCCGGCGATGCCCTCGGCGGTCTCGAAACCGGCCGCCCTCAGCCGCTCGGCGAGCCGGGCCGCCGTGCGGTGCTCCCCGAACGACAGCTCGGGGTGGCGGTGCAGGTCCCGGTAGAAGTCCTCCAGGCCGGGCACCGGGAGACCGGCGGTGAGGTCCAGCGCGGCACGGGCGGCGGCAGAGGTCATGCGGGCAGCGTAGGCGCCGGGGGCGCGGGGCGCAGGAGGGCGCGGGCCGGCGTCACTTGGTGGAACCTTTACCCGGGTGCGTCCGTTGACCGGGTGAGATCACTCAGACGAGTACCGAGGTGACGTCAATGGCACTGTTCGACCGGCTCAAGGACCAGGCCAGGAACCTGCAGCAGCAGGCGCAGGGCGGGCGCGGCACGACGACCGGCGGGCACGGACAGGGCAGCGCCCGCGGCGGTTCGCGCACCCAGCTCGTCGGCGTCCTGAAGACCCAGCTCGGCTCGCTGAAGGCCGAGCTGAAGAGCGGCGCGTACCGGGACGCCAGCATGGCGATGTGCGCCCTGGTCGCGGCCGCGGACGGCCAGGTGGACGCGGCCGAGATCCAGCAGATGGAGTCGCTGATCCTGGGCAACGAGGTGTTGCAGAACTTCCCGCCGGAGCAGTTGCGCCAGCGCTTCCACAAGCACGTGGACCAGCTGACCCGCAACTTCCCGCAGGGCAAGGCCGAGGCGCTCCAGGAGATCGCCAAGGCGGCCAAGAAGCCGACGGAGGCGCGCGCGGTGATCCAGACGGGCATCGTCATCGCCGGCGCCGACGGCCACTTCTCCCAGGCGGAGCAGGCGGTCCTCCGGGAGGCGTGCACGGCCCTCGGCGTCCCGCCGGCGGAGTTCCAGCTCTGAGGAGCCGCGCCGGGCGCCGCTCGTCGTCAGCGGTCCCCGGCCACGCGCTGCGGCTGGGCGGCCCGCTCCTCGGCCGGGTGCGGTCCCGTCGCCTTCGCGGGGCCCGCGTTGGCCGCCAGGACCAGTGTGGCCACGGCCACGACGGCGGCGGCGAGACTCCTCGTGTAGCGCGCGGTGGTGCTGGTGCGTTCGAGCACGGCGACCTCGCAGCGGTGACGGTGGGTACCCAGGGCGGTGACGGTGTATTAAGCAGGGTTAATACGCCGTTTAACCTAGGGGCTTCGGTTGCCGAACGGCAAGAGGGGCTTGGGGAGTTGGCCATGTCTGAGCGGGACGACCCGGGCGTCATCGGGCGACGGGTGCAGCGGTTGCGCGTCGAACGCGGACTCACCCAGAAACAGTTGGCCGAACCGGCCTACACACCGGCCTACATCTCCACCCTGGAGTCCGGGCGGGTGCGGCCCTCCGACGACGCGCTCCGGCACCTCGCCGACCGCCTCGGCGTCGGCTTCGAGGAACTGGCCACCGGCCGCCCCGCCCGCCTCGTCACCGACCTGCGGCTGCGCCTCACCGAGGCCCAGCGCACCCTCGCCACCGGGGAGGCCGAGGAGTCCGCCGGCCGGTACGCCGCCCTGCTCGCCGAGGCCGAGGCGCTCGACCTCCCCGAGGTGCGGGCCGCCGCCCTGCTCGGGCTCGGGGAGTGCGCGGTGGAGACCGGCGAGCTCGGCGCCGCCCGCCAGTACTTCGAACAGGCCGAGAAGGCCCTCGGCGACGACGTCCCGCTGCCCGCCCGCGTGCCCGCCCTGCGCGGACGCGCCCTCGCCCACTACCTCACCGGTGAACTCCGCTACTCCGTCTACCTGCTGGAGTCCACCATCGACGAGCTCAACCGGGGCGGACTGCACGACCCGGACGCCCTGCTCCTCCTCTACGCGAGCGTCATCGGCCCCTACATGGACATGGGCGCCCACGCCCGCGCCGCCCAGGCCGCCGAACTGGCCCTCGCCCTCGCCCCGCGCTCCGGCGACCCCGCCCTCGTCGCGCGGATGCACCGGTCCGTCGCCCGCACCCTGCTCGCCGAGGGCCGCCTCGCCGAGGCCGACGCCTCCCTCGCCAAGGCCGCCGAGCTGTACCGGCAGCTCCAGCTCCGCACCGAACTCGCCAACTGCCACTGGATGCGCGGCTACGTCTACGCCCAGAACGGCGAACTGGAGCGCGCCGAGACCGAGTTGCGCCAGGCCCTCGCCATGCTCTCCGCCAAGCGGGCCGCCCTCTACTCCAGCCAGGCCGCCGTCGAACTCGCCGACGTGCTGCACCGGCGCGGCAAGTCCGACGAGGCCGCCGCCCTGCTCCACGAGGTGCTCAGCGACCTCAGCTCCGAGCGCGGCGCGCTGCACTCCGCCGCCGCCCACCGGCTCCTCGGGATCATCGCCGAGGACGCCCGGGACACCGAGGCCGCCGAGGAGCACTACGTCCGCGCCCTGAGCCTGCTGGAGCGGGCCGGCGCCGCCGGTGACCTGGCCGACCTGTGCCGGCTGCTGGGTGATCTGCTGCGCCGTACGGGACGCGTGGAGGCGGCGCTGGACGCGTACCGGACCGGCCTCGGACACCGTACGGCCCCCGGCACCACCACCCTCGGTCCCGCACCCGCACAGCCGCCTCTGTGACCATTCCCGGCTGGTGCACAGGTCCGTCCGGTTAGCCTGCCCGGGACGGACGAGCGGGCGGGGTACAGCGCGTGGAGAACCAGAGGACGGTGACCGGACGGACCGGGGCCGGACGGGTGGCCGAGGGGCTGCGGCTCGTCGCGCTCGGCGTGCGCGTACTGGTCCACGTCACGCTCGGCGGCGCCGCGCTGCTCGCCGTCGCCACCGTCGCCTCGGTCCTCGGACCCACCCTCGCCCTGGACCTCTACACCCCGCCCGTGGCCGCCTGGTGGACCGTCTTCACCGCGGTCGCGGTCCAGGGCGTGCCCTTCCTCCTGCTCGGCACCGTCGTCTCGGCGGCGATCGGCGCCTTCGTGCCGGAGCGGGTCCTCACCCGGCTCCTGCCCCGCAACCAGGCCCTCGCGGTGCCGGTGGCGGGCGCGGCCGGGGTCGTGCTGCCGGGGTGCGAGTGCGCGTCCGTGCCGGTGGCCGGCAGCCTCATGCGGCGCGGGGTGGCCCCGGCGGCGGCGCTCGCCTTCCTGCTGTCCGCGCCCGCGATCAACCCCGTGGTGCTGGTCGCGACCTCCCTCGCGTTCCCCGGACAGCCCGGGATGGTGCTCGGCCGGCTGGTCGCCTCGCTCACCACGGCCGTGGTCATGGGGTGGCTGTGGGCGCGGTTCGGGCGCGCGGAGTGGCTGCGGCTGCCGAAACGATCAATCGGGACCGAGACCCGTGGACTGCGGGCCTTCGGCGCCGGGCTCCAGCACGACTTCCTGCACGCGGGCGGCTTCCTGGTGCTCGGCGCGGCGGCCGCGGCGACCTTCGACATCGTGGTCCCGCGCTCGGTGCTCGACCTCTTCACCGGCTCGGCCTGGCTGTCGGTGCTGCTGCTGGCCGTCCTCGCGGTGGTGCTGTGCGTGTGCAGCGAGGCGGACGCGTTCGTGGCCGCGTCCCTGAGCGGCTTCTCGCCGACCGCGCGACTGGCGTTCATGGTCGTGGGACCGATGGTCGACCTCAAGCTGATCGCCCTCCAGGCGGGCACCTTCGGGCGGGCCTTCGCCGTCCGCTTCTCCGCCGTCACCTGGGCGGTGGCCGTGCTGAGCAGCGTGCTCGTCGGGTGGTGGCTGCTGTGAGGCGCTACGGCCCCTGTCTGCTCCTCGTCCTCGTCGGCGCGGCGATCCTGCGGATCTCCCTCCTCAGCGAGCTCTACCTGCGGTACGTGCAGGCGGGACTGCGGCCCTACCTGGTGGTGTCCGGTGCGGTGCTGGTGCTGCTGGGGGCGTGGACGGCGGTCGCACGGCGGACGGGGCGCGCCACGGACGAGGAGCCCGGCCACGGCCACGAGGGCGACCACGGCCACGAGGGCGACCACGGCCACGAGGGCGACCACGGCCACGAGGGCGACCACGG
>NZ_LJBR01000205.1 GCF_001282115.1 Streptomyces sp. NRRL B-24085
CCCCTGGAGCAAACCGCGGCCACCCCTCCCGCCGTACGGGACCGGTGGCCGCGGCCTCCTCGTCAGTACTGACCGTCCACCAGCGTGTCCAGCAAGCCGCCGAGGACCACCCGCTGCTCGTCCGTGAGCGGTGCGAGGATCTCCTCCGCGGCGGCCCGGCGGACGTCCCTCAGTCCCTGGAGGGTCTTGAGGCCGTCCTCGGTCAGCTCGATGCGTATCACCCGGCGGTTGGCCGGATCGGGCACCCGGCGCACCTTGCCGCTCGCCTCCAGCCCGTCGACGAGCGTGGTCACCGCGCGCGGCACCACCTCCAGCCGCTCCGCCAGATCGGCCATGCGCGGCGGTGTCTCCCAGTGCGCGAGGGTGCGCAGCAGCCGGGACTGGGCCGGCGTCACGCCGAGACCGCGCTCATGGAGCTGGCGCTTCTGGATGCGGTGCACCCGGCGCGTGAGCCTGAGCAACTGCTCGGCGAGCAGGCTGTCGGAATCCGGCGTGGTCATGCGGGAACAATATCAGGACCTATTTCATTGTGAGCATAGGTAACAATGAGCTAGGCTCCGTCAGTCCTCTCCACCTCACCTTCCGCAGGAGACCATGCCCCGCGATCACATCGACTGGACCCCCGCCCCCGGCACCGAGACCGGCCAACCGCGTCAGGTGCGCCGCATCCTCCGGCTCTTCAAGCCCTACCGCGCCAAGCTCGCCGTCGTCGGCCTGCTGGTCGGCGCCTCCTCCCTCGTCACCGTGGCCACCCCGTTCCTGCTGAAGGAGACGCTGGACGTGGCCATCCCCGAGGGCCGCACCGGACTGCTCAGCCTGCTCGCGCTGGGCATGATCCTCAGCGCCGTCCTCACCGGCATCTTCGGCGTCCTGCAGACCCTGATCTCCACGACGGTCGGCCAGCGCGTCATGCACGACCTGCGCACCGCGGTCTACGGCCGCCTCCAGCGCATGTCGCTCGCCTTCTTCACCCGCACCCGCACCGGCGAGGTGCAGTCCCGCATCGCCAACGACATCGGCGGCATGCAGGCCACCGTCACCTCGACGGCCACCTCCCTGGTCTCCAACCTGACCAGCGTCGTCGCCACGATCGTCGCGATGATCGCCCTCGACTGGCGGCTGACCGTCGTCTCGCTGCTGCTGCTCCCGGTGTTCGTGTGGATCAGCCGCCGGGTCGGCAACGAACGCAAGAAGATCACCACCCAGCGCCAGAAGCAAATGGCCGCGATGGCCGCGACCGTCACCGAGTCGCTCTCCGTCAGCGGCATCCTGCTCGGCCGCACCATGGGCCGCTCCGACTCGCTGACCCGGTCCTTCGCCGACGAGTCAGAGAGCCTGGTCGATCTGGAAGTGCGGTCGAACATGGCCGGACGCTGGCGCATGGCCGTGATCGGGATCGTCATGTCCGCGATGCCCGCCTTCATCTACTGGACCGCGGGCATCGCCCTGCGGACCGGCGGCCCGGACATCTCCATCGGCACCATCGTCGCCTTCGTCTCGCTCCAGCAGGGCCTGTTCCGCCCGGCCGTGAGCCTCCTGTCGACCGGCGTCCAGATCCAGACCTCGCTCGCGCTCTTCCAGCGCATCTTCGAGTACCTCGACCTGCCCATCGACATCACCGAGCGCGAGGACCCGGTCCACCTCGACCGCGTCAAGGGCGAGGTCCGCCTGGAGAACGTGGAGTTCCGCTACGACGGCGAGGACGACGGGCGGGGCCCCGTCCTCGACGGCATCGACATCGACGTCCCCGCGGGCAGCAGTCTCGCGGTCGTAGGCCCGACCGGCGCCGGCAAGTCCACGCTCGGCTATCTGGTCCCGCGGCTCTACGACGTGACGGGCGGCCGGGTCACCCTCGACGGGGTCGACGTGCGCGACCTGGACTTCGACACCCTCGCGCGGGGCATCGGGGTCGTCTCGCAGGAGACGTACCTCTTCCACGCCTCGGTCGCCGACAACCTGCGCTTCGCCAAGCCGGACGCGACCGACGAGGAGATCGAGCAGGCGGCGCGGGCGGCCCAGATCCACGACCACATCGCCTCGCTGCCGGACGGTTACGACACCGTCGTCGGCGAGCGCGGCCACCGCTTCTCCGGTGGGGAGAAGCAGCGTCTGGCCATCGCGCGGACCATTCTGCGGGACCCGCCCGTCCTCATCCTGGACGAGGCGACCAGCGCGCTGGACACCCGCACCGAGCACGCCGTGCAGGAGGCCATCGACGCGCTCTCGGCCAACCGCACCACGCTCACCATCGCGCACCGGCTGTCCACCGTCCGCGGTGCCGACCAGATCGTGGTCCTCGACTCGGGCCGGGTGGCCGAGCGCGGTACGCACGAGGAACTGCTGGAGCGGGAGGGCCGGTACGCGGAGCTCGTGCGCCGGGACGCCCGGCTGGACCCCGCCCAGGGACCCGCGCAACTGGAACCGACGAGCTGAACCGAAACCGACAAGCCGAAGATATGCCTGGTTTGTGACGATATGCGGGTTACCGTGCCCGCATGCACAGGAACACTCCGCCACGGAGCACGATTCGACTGACGCGCAGGGGCCGACTCGTCCTCATCGCGACCGGGGCCGTCGTGGCCGGCACCGCCGTGGCGGTGCCGCTGCTCAGCCTGCGGGGCGAGGGGGAGAGGGAGAGGGAGTCCGCCACCCTGGTGATCCCGGAGGGCTGGCGGGCCGGGCAGATCTACGACGCCGTCGACAAGGCACTCGCCCGGCCGCCGGGCACCGCTAAGAAGTCCCTGGCCAAGGCGCACCTCAAGCTGCCCAACGACGCGGAGGGCAACCCGGAGGGCTATCTCTTCCCGGCGACCTATCCCCTGGAGCGCAACGGGAGGAAGACGACGCCCGAGGCGCTGCTCACGTTCATGGTCGACACCGCGAACAAGAAGTTCAACGGAGCCCCCATCGCGGCCGGCGCCCAGCGCAACGCGCTGAACGTCTACCAGGCCGTCACCATCGCGAGCATCGTCCAGGCCGAGGCGGCGAACAAGGCGGACATGGGGAAGGTGGCCCGGGTCATCTTCAACCGTCTGGAGCGCGGGATGCCGTTGCAGATGGACTCCACCATCAACTATGCGCTGAACCGTTCCACCCTCCGGACGACCGGCGCGGACCTGCGGATCGACAGCCCGTACAACTCGTACCAGCGCATGGGCCTGCCGCCGACGCCGATCGACAACCCGGGCGAGGACGCGATGCGCGCGGCGATCAACCCGCCCCCGGGTGACTGGCTGTACTTCGTGACGGTGAAGCCGGGGGACACCCGCTTCACCAACAGCTTCGACGAACACCGGCGCAACGTGGCCGAGTTCAACAAGAACCAGAAGAACGCGACCGCGACAGGGTGATGTGACGGATCGTCAGCCAGCAGCGGGCTCCGCCGTCAGCAGCCGCCTGATGTCCCGTACGGCCGCACGGCCCGCGCGGTTGGCGCCGATGGTGCTCGCCGACGGGCCGTAGCCGACGAGGTGGACCCGTGGGTCGGCGACCGCGCGCGTGCCCTCGACCCGGATTCCGCCGCCCGGCTCGCGCAGCCGCAGCGGGGCCAGGTGGTCGATGGCGGCCCGGAACCCGGTCGCCCACAGGATCACATCGGCGTCCACGTGCTGCCCGTCGTTCCACTCCACGCCGTCCGGCGTGATCCGGTCGAACATGGGCCGCCGGTCGAGGACGCCGTCCGCGATGGCCTGCCGGACCGCGTCGTTCAGCGGCAGTCCGGTCACCGACACCACGCTCTTGGGCGGCAGACCCTGCCGGACCCGCTCCTCGACGAGCGCCACGGCCTCCCGGCCGACGTCCTCGGTGAAGGGACCCTCACGGAACACCGGTTCGCGCCGGGTCACCCACGTGGTGGCGGCCGCGTACGGGGCGAGCTCCATGAGGTGCTGGGTGCCGGACGCGCCCCCGCCCACCACGACGACCCGCAGCCCGGCGAACGCCTCGGGGCCGGGGTACTGCGCGGTGTGCAACTGCCGCCCCCGGAAGGTCTCCTGCCCGGGGTAGCGCGGCCAGAACGGCCGGTCCCAGGTGCCGGTCGCGTTGATCAGCGCCCGTGTCGACCAGACGCCGTCCGAGGTCTCCACCAGCAGCCTCCGGTCGTCGCCCTCCCGCACCGCACGGACGTCGACCGGACGGCGTACGCGCAGGTCGAAGGCCCGCTCGTACGCCGTGAAGTACTCGGCGATCACCAGCGACGAGGGCCGCTCCGGATCGGCGCCCTCGAGCTCCATCCCCGGCAGCGCGTGCATGCCGTGGACCTTGCCGTACGTCAGCGACGGCCACCGGAACTGCCAGGCGCCGCCGGGGGCGGGGGAGTGGTCCAGCACCACGAAGTCGCGCTCCGGCTCGAAACCGGTGCGGCGCAGGTGGTAGGCGCTGGACAGACCCGCCTGACCAGCGCCTACGACGACGACCTCGACCTCGCGCGTGTTGTTCACCTTTCTACTAACCGTGGCGAGGCCGTGGATCTTCCCGGTCAGCCCTCGGACGGGCGGGGCGCGGACGTCGAGACCGGCAGATCACCGTTGAACCGCGTGTCCACGAAGTCCCCGAAGTCCACCTTCCGCGGGATCAGCTTCAGCGAGGTGAACGTGTCGGCGATCTCCTGCTCCGAGGCGATGAGCTGCCGGTCCACGGCAACCGCGACCCGGGTGGTGTACGTCCGCTGCACCGCGGCCAGCGCCACGTCCTCGGGCAGTCCCGTCTCCTCGGCCCAGACCTTCGCCCACTCCCGCTCATGGGAGTAGACCCACTTGTAGGCGCGCCGGAGCCGCTCCAGGTAGTCGGCGATCGCGGCGGCCTTCTTCCTGTCCTTCAACGCGCTCGGCGCCGCCACCTGGAAGGTCAGACCGTTGGTGACGCCGTCCCCGGTCGTCAGCACGCGGCCCTGCTTCGCCCGGAGGATCTGCGAGGTGTACGGGTCCCACACCGCCCACGCGTCGACCTTGCCGGAGGTGAACGCGGCGAGGGCGTCGGCCGGCTGGAGGTACTTGACCTTCACGTCGCCCAGCCCGAGCCCGGCCTTCTTGAGGGAGGCGACCAACTGGTAGTGGGCGGACGACCCCTGCGCGACGGCGACGGATCTGCCCTTGAGCTGGGCGGGAGCGGTCAGTCCGGAACCGTTCGGCACGAGGACGGTGTCGCCCTTGGACGTGCCGTGCCAGGCCGCCACCACCTTGATCTTCGAGCCGGCGCCGGCCGCGAACACCGGCGGGGTGTTGCCGACACCGCCGATGTCGACGGCCTCGGCGTTGACGGCCTCCAGCAGGGGCGGGCCCGACGTGAACGTCGACCACTTGATCTTGTAGTCGAGGTGGTCGAGTTCCCCGGCGGCCCGCAGGATCGCCTCCGAACCGCCCTTCTGGTCACCGACGTCGAGTGTGAGCGAGCCCTTGCCGTCGGTGTCGCTGCCCGTACCGGCGGACGCGTTCCCGCCGCAGGCGGTGAGCAGGAGGGCGAAGGGGAGGAGCAGTGCGGCGGGGGCGAGGTGGCGTCGCATGGGGGATCGATCCGTTCTGTGAACTCGGCTTGGGGTGGAGTGGTTCAGGCGGCTTCGGTGGCCGTGTCGACGCCGAGGCGCTGAAGGAGTTGCCCGCGGATCTCCGCGAACCGGGGATCGGTGATGTCGCGCGGCCGGGCGAGATCGATCTCCTGCTCGTGCGCGATGGCACCCCCGTCCATCACCAGGACCCGGTCGGCGAGCAGGACGGCCTCCTCCACGTCGTGCGTCACCAGCAGCACCGCGCAGCCGCGGCGCTGCCACAACTCGCCCACCAGACGCTGGGCCTTGATCCGGGTGAGCGCGTCGAGCGCCCCGAACGGCTCGTCCAGCAAGAGGAGATCGGGCTCGCGCACCAATGCCCGTGCCAGAGAGGCGCGTTGGGCCTCGCCGCCGGAGAGCGTTTTGGGCCAGGCGTCCGTACGGTGGCTCAGGCCGACCTCTTCCAGCGCCCGGTCGGCGACCGCGCGCGCCGGCTTGCCGGGCAGGCCGAGCAGCACGTTGCGCCACACCTTCTTCCACGGCATCAGCCGGGGCGCCTGGAAGGCGACCGCCTTGCGGCGCGGGACCAGGACGGTGCCCTCGATGTCCCGGTCGAGTCCGGCGAGGATGCGCAGCAGGGTGGACTTGCCGCAGCCGCTGCGGCCCAGCAGGGCCACGAACTCGCCCGGCCGGACGTCGAGTCGGAGGTCGTCGATGACGGCACGGCCGTCGAAGGAGCGGGTCAGTCCCTCGACGCGCACGGCCTGCGCCGGGCGGGGGGCGTCGGGTGCCGACGGCTTCCCGGACGGGTCGGACACCAGGGGGCTCACCGGCCGGTGAACGTCGGTCGCCATTGCAGCAGCAGCCTTTCCAGGGAACGGACGATGAAGTCGGCCAGCAGGCCGAGGAAGGCGTAGACGATCAGGCAGACCACGATGACGTCGGTGCGCAGGAAGTCCCGTGCCTGCACCATCAGGAAGCCGATGCCGGAGTCCGCGTTGACCTGCTCGGCGAAGACCAGCGCGAGCCACGCGATGCCGAGCGAGTAGCGCAGACCCGTCATGGCACCGGGCAGCGCGCCCGGCAGCACGACATGCCGTACGAGCCCCCACCGCGACAGACCGAGGGACTCCCCGGCCTCGATCAACTGCGCGTCCACGCCTCGGATGCCCGCGTAGACGTTGAGGTAGAGCGGAAAGGTCACGCCGAGAGTGATGATGGCGATCTTCGGGGCCTCGCCGATGCCGAACCAGATGATGAACAGCGGGATCAGACCGACGAACGGCACGGTCCGCAGCATCTGCACCGGCGCGTCCACCAGGTCCTCGCCGACCCGGAACAGGCCCGAGACCAGGGCGAGTCCGGTGCCGACGAGCGTGCCGAGGAGCAGCCCGCCCGCGACCCGCTGGAGCGAGGTCGTCATGGCCGAGGTCAGCGAGCCGTCGGCGATCAGATCACCGGCGACCTGGGCGATACGGCCGGGAGAGGCGAGGACGTCGGGGGCCAGCACGCCGCTGCCGCTGAGGAGTTGCCACAGCGCCAGCAGCAGGACCGGGCCCGTGGTGCGGCGCAGCCAGCGGGGCACGCGGGTGCGGCGGGAGGAGACGGGGACGACGGGTTCGAGGTCGAGGGGGGTGGGCCCGGCGGCATCCTGACGGGGTGTTTCCGATATGTCGGGCACGGGAGAGCCGGGCGGGGCATGGCTGATGCTCATGATGCTCCACAGAGGGGGAGAGCGGCCGGTGAAAGGCACACCTCGACGCCACCGCACCGGACGGCACGGATCAGTGCGCGCGCCGGTCAGCGGAGCGAGGGTGGGGAAAGGAAGGAGAGAAGGGCGTCAGCGGCCGCGGCGACACGCGGCGGAGGCCACCCGCAGCAGGTCGATGTGACCGCGCGTGGTGAGCAGGGCTGAACGCAACATGCGGCCGAAGCTAGCCAGTCGGCGTGTCCACGGTCAACGGTGTCTCGCGGACTGGACCCGCCGTATCGCGGGACGAGCCCCGGATGACGAGTGAATCCGGCGGGAGGGGTGAGGATGGGGGCATGTCAGACGCTTTCACCACCCGAGTCCTGAACGTCGCCTCCGGTTCGTCGGAGCGGATCGTCGACCTCACCGGCGGCTGCGAGGCCTTCCTGAGGGAGGCCGCCGCGGGTCGCGACGGCCTCCTCAACATCTTCGTGCCGCACGCCACGGCGGGCGTCGCGATCATCGAGACGGGCGCCGGCAGCGACGACGACCTCCTGGCCGCCCTCCACACCCTGCTCCCCGCCGACGACCGCTGGCAGCACCGCCACGGCAGCCCCGGCCACGGCCGCGACCACGTCCTCCCGGCGATCGTGCCCCCGCACGCCACGCTGCCGGTGGTGAACGGGGAGCTGGAGCTGGGGACTTGGCAGTCGGTGTGCCTGGTGGACACCAACAGGGACAACCCTCGTCGGCAAGTTCGACTGTCGTTCCTTGCGTGACGAGGGTGCCGACTGTAGGTCTGAAGTCCGGCCATACTCAACATACCTGCAGACCAACGTGAGTAGCGGGGCACAGCGTGGGCGGGTTTTGCGCCCGCGGTCTGCTCCGCAGCCGCGTCGGTTGCGGCTATGCGGCGGGAGGCGTGGGACGTGCGGCGCAGGCAAGGTGCTCGGTCAGTTCGTGGGAGTTCTGGCAGCACCGCTGTGCTCTGCTGGGTGGAGTGCTCTGGCGCTCTGCGCCAGGGGTTCGCTGCGTGCTGTAAGACCTGGGAAGAGAAGTGCCGCTTCTGCAACCCCTTGCGTCCGCTCACCCGCCGTCGGTGTAGCGGCCCAGGTTTCCCAGCGTCAGCGCGAGCAGTCCGTGGTCGAGCCCGACAATCAGCCGCTGTGCCACCCATGTGACGGCAAGAGCGGGATGATGTACGGGAATCTCCTCGACCAGCGCCAGGTCCGCCACGTCCCACAGGCGCACGGTCCGGTCGCTGCCGGCGGTGGCGAGGAGATGCCCTCCGGCACCGGCCACGCTCACCGCGTTGACCGCTCCCGTGTGGCCGGAGAATTCTCCGACGAGTTGGCCCCGCTCGGCGTCCCACAGGCACACCCCTCCATGCGCGTGTGCGGTGGCCAGCGCGGGCCGCCCAGCCACCGGCAGGGCGCACATTGCAAGAGTCTCGGATACGGCAACCAATTTGTGGCGTTGACCAGAGACCGCGTCCCACATCCAGACCGCGCCGTCCTGTCCGTCCGTGGCCGTTGCGACGTATGGCCGCTCGGCGATCTCCACGGGACACATTGCATAGATGCCGCTGTGGAAGCGGGAAAAATGCGTGGTCTCGTCGGTGAGTGGATCCCAAAGCCATGCGCTACCGTCTGTGTGGCCCACGGCCAGGAGCGTTCGGTCACCGACGTGCACGGAACACACGGTGTACGCGGGTTTGAGGCCCGAGCGCCGGGACCGGGGCAATGCGTCCGTGGTGTCCCACAACCACACGGCTCCGTCGTCACCGCACCCGGCGAGGTACGGCCGGTCGAGGTGGCGTAGGGAGCACAGAGCGCGCACCCAGTCGCTGTTGCCCTGTAACGTGCCGACGACGGTGCCGGAGTGGGGATCGCGCAGTTCGGTGACGCCGTCGTCACCGCCGGCGGCGACGAGCGTACCGTCGCTGCTGTATGCCCGGGAGAGGGCGCGGATCGCGCTCACCCGACTGGCGCGCGGCGCGGCCGGGTCCCACAGCCGCACGGTGTGATCGGCGCCACCACTAGCGAGCAGGTCGCGGCCGTTGACGCGCAGAACACAGAGGGAGTCCACGGAGTCGGAGTGGCCCTGGAGGGTGATGGCGATCCGGCCCGTTTCCGGGTCCAGCAGCCGGACCAGGTCACCACTCGTGCTGGCAAGTAGTGAGTGTTCCCCGACCGTGACGGCGTGCAGCGCGAAGGCCAGATCCTCACCAGGGAGTGTACTTACGCACCAGCCGCTGACTGGTTCCCACAGCCGGACGGTCTTGTCCCCGCCCAGACTTGCCAACAGGGTGTGCTGTGTCACCTCCACGGCGCACAGGGCGACGACGGAACCTTCGTGTCCCTCGAGGACACGGATACGTTCGCCGGTGTCGGAACGCCAGAGAACAATGGAGCCGTCCTCTTCGTCCCCGCCCGACGCCAGGAGGGTTCCGTCGCCGACCGCCACCGCGCACACACTATCGACATAGCCGCTGTGCCCCGAAAGGACCGCGGTGCACTGTCCGGCGGAGGGATCCCAGATACGGACCGTTCCGTCCGCGCTCGCGGTTGCGAGGCGAGGGCCGTCGGCCGTGTCGAACGCGCACATGTCGCGGATCGAGCTGAGGTGGCCGCTCAGGTGTCCCGCGGCGCACTGCCGGGACTCGTTCCACAGCCAGACGTCGCTGTCCGCGGCGAGAGCGAGGTAGGTCTGTCCGTTGACGATCAGGCCGCACATCGCCCTGACACGGCCGAACTTGGGTGTGAGGCGTCGTACCGTCCGGGCGGTGACCGGGTCCCAAAGCCGAACGGTCCCGTCGCCGGAGGCGCTGGCGAGGAGGGTGTGGGACCCGGGGCCGAGGGCGCACACAGAGCGGATCTCGCCGCTGTGGCCCTCAAGGACCGCCTCTTCGGCACGCGGGGCGACTGCCGCCCACTCGGCTCGGTACGGCCCTTTCGCCGCCAGAGGCCCGTAGACCTGCCCGAGCCCGTCCTGTGTCTCGGTCACGCTGAAGAGAGCTGCGCGTCGGGCGGGGTCGCAGTCGATAGCCTGGGGCGTCCGGCGCAGGATCTGGGCGCGTTCCCTGGCCGCCCCGGAAAACGCCGAACCGCTCGCCGGGATGAGGCGCCGCAAATCTGCGTGGAGGGCGTATTCCGCCTCCGCGAGCAGCTCATCGATGGCACGGCCGCGGACGGCATGCCGGGGCAGCGAGCGCAGCAGGTACGCGGGCGCGCGGTCCCAGCCGAGCTGTCGGCCGTAAGCGATGAAGGAGCGCGTGAGGGCGCGCTCATCGGCCGTGGTTGAGCCGAACTGTGCGCGATTTTGCCGCAACGCGTCGTTGAGGGCCTGGTGGAAGAGCCGGAACACGCCCGTGTTCTGGTCGTTGACGCCAGTCTCGATGAGGAAGTTCGCGGCCGACGAGCGTGCCAGGGACTGGAGGTGGTCCTCGGTGAGGTGGTGGCCCGTGAGTTGATTCACCGCGGCGCTCCACAACGGCAGCGGGAGCCCTGGTGCCTCGGCGTAAGCCAGGACGCTCAGGGCGTCGGCCGCCGGAGCGCCGTCGACGGTAGGCAGCCGTGCGAGGTATTCCTGTAGTGCCGCGGCGACTGTGGGCGTGAAGGCGATGTCAGCGGGCGCGACCGCGTGGGCGTCGTGCAGGCCGTGAGTGCGAGCGGTGAGCCCGGCCACGAGGAAGTTCGCGTCGGCGAGTTCAGCAATGCGGGCAGCGACCGGGCGTGCGATGCGCTCGTCGCCGTAGGGGTTGTCGGGCCGCTCGTCGCCCAGAAGTTGGAGCGTGGCCATCGTGTACGCGGCGAGGTCCGCGGCGGCGAAGAACTCGGGAGCGTCGAGGTCGATGACGCGGACCGCGGTGCCGAATGGGTCGAGCAAACTGCCGGCATCGTCCCTGCGGCGACTGCCGACCACCACCCTGACGTGCAGATCCGCGCAGGTCTCGGCCAGCGGGATGGCGATGTGCCGTGCGATCAGGCGGGCCTGTTGCGCGCTGGTGGCCTCGTCAAGGGCGTCGATGACCACGATGAAGGGCGTGTGCGCGGAGGTGGGCCGCTCTGACAGCGCGGCCCGTAGCACGGAGGCCAGGTCGCTCGCGCGCTCGGGCGGCGCGGCCGATGCCGCCGTGGCGATCTCCTCGGCTACCTCGAGAGCAGTCTTTCCCTTGGCGTGCACGGCGCAGGAGACCGATCCGATGGGGGCACGCAGGGCGTCGTCGTCCGCCGGGAGCGACGCGGCGATACCGGAATCCGCCGAGGTGACCACACGCCCGAGCACCGCCGACTTGCCCACGCCGGGAGACCCGGTCACCATAAGGACTTTCCGTGGCGCGGCGGCGCAGGTCATCCAGTCGATGATCTCGGTGAGCGCGGCAGTGCGCCCCCGGAACCGGAAGCCCTGTTCGGCGTCCGTGCTCACGCCGCGGGCGCGCGGCTTCCAGTGCCGACCGGCCTCCGGGTCGTCGTCCAGCGTCCAGCCCCACGCCGCGAGCGCTGTTTCGCCCGCGGCCTCGGCCGACCAGTCGGCGAGCAGCGCGATCTTCTGGTCGGGCAGACACTTGTCGGCCTGATGGAGCGTGAAGGCCCGGGCATCACCCGAGCCACTGGCCTGTCCGACCAGACCTACGACCGACTGGTACGTCGGTGACCACAACGCAGCGCCGCTGTAGCCGGGTTTGACGGGATAGCGCGAGGCCGTGTCGAGTCGCACCCACCCGTAGGCGAGCGACTCGCCGACCGTCCCGTCCGAGGAATTGCCGAACAGGTCGCCGTCAGGAAACCCGAAGGCCCACCACGCCTCGCCTACGAGGGCGGACGGCATTGGCCGCCGCAGCCGCGCCGCCGGCTCACCGGAGACCGGCTCCGCGAGTACGAGGACGGCCACGTCCTGCGCGCGGCGCTTTGTCGGGGCGTCCGGCGCGAACACGTCCCGTACCCGGAAGCGCCGGTCCATGAACTGGTCCGACTTGGGGAACGCCAACCACAGCTCACGCGTCTTCTCCCACTGAGGGCAGGCGACATGCGCGCAGGTCAGCACTCGGTGGTCGTCGATGAGAAAGCCGGAGCCCAGCGCCTTCTCGTCGTGCTCCGTGCCGTGCACTGCGGCCACCCAGGCATCGGTGCCTGGACGCGGGCCCGAACCGACAGCGGCGCTCATCGAGGCTCATGCTCCGTCCATCGCCGCAGGACGCCACACCATCGACACCTCGAAGTTCGCGTCCGTCGAGGCCTTGGCGACGAACCAGTTGGCCGTCCCGCTGACCTTGATGCCGAATTTCACCTGTACCTCCGCGGGGCGGAGGGCCGCGGCCTGTTCAAGTACCGTACGGGCAGCTTCCACGGCTGGCCGTACGGCTTCGCGGACCTGGCCCACGATTTCAGCGGTGCCGACTTGGTGGAACTCGTCCGTCGGCTCGATTTCGAACCGGACAACCGTCTCGTCGTCCAGCGCGTACGACACCACCTGATCTGCCATCGCGGGCCTCTCTATAGAGTGAGATCTCAGCTTAAGGCCAAGCTGTCGTGCCGGATGGGTAGTTGGGTGGCCACGGCGTCGCCCCCTCTCGCCCCTGGTGAGTGCCGCGGACCGCCGTCTTGGCGGAGCGCTTGCGCTGCGGCATGTAGTGCTCCTACCGCACCACAGCCCCCCTCTACCGGTGTGGGGCATGCCTGTACAGGCCCCTCCCACAGCAGCCAGCCCATAGGCATCACTCTGTTGTTGCGCACTGACGCGTCTGCGCGACGGCCACGATCGCCGTCACGTTCAAGGTCCTGGCCTCGTACGCCCGGCATCTCGGCTCCGCCGTGGTCATCCGGGGAGAGGGGCGTACGGCGCTGATCTGGTACACGTCGCCATCCGAATAGCCTGGGGTTGCCCGAATAGAGGATGGTGGACACCAACAAGGACAACCCGCAGCGGAAGGTGCGCCTCACCTTCCTGGGCGGCTCCTGAGCCGCCCAGGACCTAGGCCGGGCAGCCGGAATCCGCCACGACGTAGTAGCCGGGCGCGGTCTGCTCCAGGGTGTGCACGGTGAACGTGTTCCACAGGCCCATCGGCTCGTCGGAACCGTTGGCATAGGTGCGGCCACCGCTCTGGTGGGCGCGCCCGGCGGCCGTGTGGTCGTAGTTGCTCGCCGTGTGGCAGGTGGGCGTGAACCCGGTCGTCGTCGCGGTCACCGCTGCGGAGACCGTGCCCTCGGCACCCGCCGGGTCGGCGGCCGTCACCGTGTAGCGGTAGGCGGTCCCGGTGGCCAGGCCGGTGTCGGTGTACGCGGTGGACGTGGTGGTGCCCACCTTCATGCCGCCCCGGCGGACGGTGTACGAGGCCGCGCCGGGCACCGCGTCCCACCGCAGCGCCACGGTGGTGTCGGTGGTCCCAGTGACCGTCAGTCCCGTGGGCGCGGGCAGGGCGCCGGTGCCCGGGCCGTCGCCGTCGAGGCCCCAGAAGCGGGCGGTGTGGTAGCTGGAGCAGATGGTGTCCAGGTAGTACGTGCCGGTGGTGCCGCACTGCTCGGCGCCGCTGCCCGGGTCCACCGCGAGCCCGTGCGCCATGCCGGACACGGAGTAGACCTCGACGGCGGGCCGGCCGGAGGCGTCGTCGTAGGCGGTCAGCGTGGTGCCCCCGCTCAGGTTCTCGGTGCGCGAGGGGGTCTGGCCGAGACCCCACACGTCGGTCCACTGGTCGCGGAGTTCGGTGGCGTTGGCGGGCCGGACTGTGGTGTCGGCCGAGCCCTGCCAGATCGCGACTCGCGGCCAGGAGGTGGTGCCGGCGGGCGCCGCGGCGCGTACCAGGTCGCCCCACTGGGCGGGGGTACGGTCCGGCGGGCCGTACATGCAGGTGTAGGCCGCGGACACGGTGGTCGCGCAGGACGCGGGCAGGCCGGAGTCGACGGCCCCGCCCGCGAAGACGTCGGGGTAGGCGGCGAGCAGGTTCGCGGTCATGCCACCGCCTGCGGACAGGCCGGTGACGTAGATCCGCCGGGTGTCGCTGCCGTACCGCGCGACGGCGTTGTCGACCATCTGCCTGATCGACAGGGCCTCGCCCTGACCGCGCGAACTGTCCGCCGGCTCGAACCAGTTGAAGCAGGAGTTGGCGTTGTTGGCACTGCTCGTCTGCGGGAGGACCAGCGCGAAGCCGTAGCGGTCGGCGAACTTCGGCCAGCCGGAGTGGGCGTAGTAGTCGCTCGCGCTCTGCGTGCAGCCGTGCAGGGCGACCACGAGCGGGGCACCGGGCGGCAGGACGTCCGGCGCGTAGGTGTACATGGACAGGTTGCCGGGGTTGCTGCCGAAGCCGGTGACCTGGGTCAGGCCCGCGGCGGACGCCTGGGGGCCCATGGCGATCAGACTGCCCGTGAGCGCCAGGGCGCCCGCGGCGGCGGTCACCCAGCGGCGGATGCCTCCGACGAGGCGTCGGTCCTTCACGCGGCTGCCTGTCGTACGGCTGCCCGTCGTGCGGCGGCCCTTCGTACGGTGGAACGGAGGGTGCGACTGTCCCATGACGACTGCCTCCCGATGCCCGGGCGGGGCCCGTTGACTGGTGTGGCGTGCATCATCGGGGCGCACCGCTGAACACCGGCATGGGCTGAGCAGCCAGGACCGCGGGAGGCGCTGTGTGAGGGCCGCCCATAGGCACGGTCGTACCAGGGCCGGGCAGCACATCCCCCTCCACCCGGGATGGTGTCCTGCACCATGACCGGCCGGCGGACGGTGGTTGGCCGCCCCATGTCTGGGGGCGGGTGAGGCGCCCTAGTCTCCCGCGCATCCCCGTACGCGTCCTCGGAGGCACATCGATGCGCCTGTCCCCTCGCTCCCGGTCCGGTTCCCGGCCGCACCGGGTTCCCACGGTCCTCGCCGTGGCGGCCCTCGTGCTCACCCCTCTACCAGCCGTCGCCACCGCCGCCGCGGAGCGCCCCGGCGCCCACTGCGCGCACCGCACCGAGCTGCGCGTGCCGGGCGCCGAGTACCAACAAGCGGCGTGTCTCGCCGACTTGACGACCGCCGGCACGGTCGGGACGGGCCACACCGACCCCGCCGACTGGGCCGGACTGACGGCGAAGGACCTGACCGCGCCCAGCGGTGTGCCCGGCGTCCAGATCGACGGCTACTTCCCCGACACCTCCACCACCAACACCAACCACGGCTGGAGACACGACTCCCAGTTCGTCATCCGGCTGCCCGACCGGTGGAACGGCGGTCTGGTGGTCGCCGGCACCCCCGGCAACCGGGAGCAGTACGCCAACGACCGGGCCATCGCCGACTCGGTGCTCTCCCGCGGCTACGCCTACGCCGCCACGGACAAGGGCAACACCGGTCTCGCCTTCCACCGGGACGGCACGGCGCCCGGCGACGCCGTCGCCGAGTGGAACGACCGGCTCACCCAGCTCACCCGGGCCGCCCGGACCACGGTCGCCCGGCGCTACCACCGCCCCCCGTCGCGCACCCTCGTGACCGGCATGTCCAACGGCGGCTACCTGGTGCGCTGGCAACTGGAGAACCACCCGGAGCTCTACGACGGCGGAGTCGACTGGGAGGGCACGCTGTGGCGGTCCGACGGTCCCACCCTGCTGGACTTCCTGCCCCGGGCGCTGCGCCACTACCCGGTGTACGCCGCCGGGGGCGAGGGCGCCCCGCAGGCGCGGGAGGCCCTGCACGCCGCGGGGTTCCCGCCCGGCTCGGAGTTCCTGTGGCCCTACCACCACCAGGTCTACTGGGACCTGACCCAGCGCATCTACCGCGAGGAGCTCGACCCCGGTTTCGACGGGGCCACGGAGGCCGGGACGCCGTACTGCGCGACGGGCACCCCGGCCTGTGACGCCGACTACGACTACTCCGCGCGTCCGGAGGAGGTCGGACGCGCCGTCGCGAGGATCGCCCTGACCGGGCGGATCGGCAAGCCGCTGATCACCCTGCACGGCACCCTGGATGTACTGCTGCCGATCAGTCAGGACTCCGACGTCTACGCCCGTATGGTGCGCGAGGCCGGACGAGGCGGGCTGCACCGCTACTACCGCATCGAGGGCGGCACGCACACCGACGCCCTGGTGGACCTGTTCCCGGACCGGTTGCGCCCCCTCGCCCCCTGCTACCGCACGGCGTTCACAGCACTGGAGCGCTGGCTCGGCAAGGGCCATCGGCCACCGGCCTCCCGGACCGTGCCCCTGCCCGCGGGCGCGGACACCACGGCGTCGGCGAACGACTGCTCGCTGGACGGGCGGGACGGAACGGGACGCCGGTGAGGGTCAAGTCACGTCCCAGCGCCTCCCGTTGAGCCGTCAGTAGACGGACAGCCCGTACGTGTTCAGCACTTCCTGGATCGGCTGGTAGTAGGTGGTCCCTCCCGTGGTGCAGTTGCCGGAGCCGCCGGAGAGGATGCCGATGACCTTGTCACCGGCGTAGAGCGGGCCCCCGCTGTCACCGGGCTCGGCGCAGATGTTGGTCCGGATCAGCCCGGAGACGGTGCTGCCGCCCCCGTAGTTGACGGTGGCGTTCAGTCCGGTGACCGCACCGCAGCGGACACCGGTGGTCGCTCCCCGGCGGCAGACGCTCTGGCCGACGTAGGCGGTGGCGGTGCCCGTGACGTCGACGGCTCCGATGGTGCCGGGGTGCGGCACGTCCGGGTTGGCGTACCGCACCACGCCGAAGTCGTCGCCGGGGAAGCTGGTCGCGGTGGTCGGGCCGATGGTCGTGGTCATGGCCGCGCTGGTGTACCAGGTGGGCATGCCGTCGGTGCAGTGACCGGCCGTGACGAAGTAGTACGCGGAGCCGGCGCGCACGTTGACGCCCGCCGAGCAGCGCCAACCGGACGCGTGGATGCCGTCGCCGCCGGACACGAGGGTGCGCAGCCGGCCGTCGAGCCGCTCGACGGTCACGGCACCCGGGAAGCGTCCGGCGGCCCGCCGGATGCGTGACAGGTCCGATTCCGTGACCGTGGAGTCCGCGGAGACCCGCAGCCTTCCGGAGCGCTCGTCGACGGTCCAGGAAGTCCCGCCGATGCGCAGGGAGCCGACGGCCGCCGCCGCGTCGGACACCGAGCCGGCGGAGGGCGCGGAGCGGACCGCGGGCGCGGCGGCCGCGCCGGTGCCGGACACGGCGAGAGCGGTCACCACCAGCAGGCTCAGCACCGGGGCGATCAGCCGCTGTCGTCTGGTGCCGGTACGGCGTGTTCTGGTCACTGAAGCCCCCCGGAGCGGTGGGTCGGGTCCGGAGCACGCCGTCGCGGTCGCGGGGCGTGCGGTGCTGCTGTGCTGTGCTGCGCTGTGCGGGTGCGAAGGGTGCGCCGGGCCGCGCGTCCGTGGCCGACGCTTCAGTGTGCCCGTCCGCGGCCGGTGCGGGTAGACGGCCTTCGGTCGATGAACGGGTGTGCGCATCGGGGCAGTTGGGGCTCCTGCTTTGCCGGTGCAGCGTTGTCGGTCGGCTGGCGCGGGGTGCGTCCGCGGAAGCCGGACGGACGCCCGGTGCACGTCGGTGCCCGGGACGGCGAGTGCGGACGCCGTCCCGGGCAGGAGTGGGTGGGGAGGGGTTACGGGGTGGTCAGGTAGGCCCTTTCGATCGTCTGGGTCAGCGTGTTGCCCGCCCGGTCGGTCAGCTCGGCGCGCAGCGAGACGGAACCCGCGGTCGCCGGGTGCCGCAGCGACAGGTGCGTGCCGCCGACGGCCTTGGCCGGCTGCCAGCTCCTTCCGCCGTCGTACGACACCTGGAAGGCGAGCTTCGCCGGGCGCTGCCCCGCCGCCGCGCCCTCGACGGTGAACGGCACCTCGAAGCGGGTGCCCGCCTTCGCCGTGCTGTCCAGGGCCAGCTCGGGGCTGAAGCGGACCGTCGACAGCGGCACCGGGGCGACCTGGCCCGCGGCGGCCCTCGCCGAACGGAAGGTCCACTCGGCGTGGACGCGGGTGCTGACCGGGTACACGGCCGGGTCACGGGAGCTGTCGACCGTCAGCCTGTACGCGGTGTCCTCGGCGGGAAGCGTGTACTCGGTGGCACCGAGGGTCGGCGGGATGTCGTAGTCGTCGGCGATCTCCTTGCCGTTCGCCTCCAGCCTGGTCGTCACGGCCGTCGTCTCGCTGAGGCCCCAGTGCCCGGAGCCGTCGCCGAACAGCGGCAGGAAGGCCCTGAGGGTGTTCCCGTCACGCTCGGCGCCGGGGTAGCCCCTGGCCGGTCCGAGGTCGTCGGGGCCGTTCAGGACCGGCCCGAAGACGCCCACGCCGAAGCGCTCCTGATAGGTGTGGCCGGCCCGCCAGGTCCTTGGCATCCGCATCAGGAAGCCCTCGAAGGGCGCGTCCGGGCCCTCGCCCCGGCGCTGCCAGGTGCGCACCGACCACTTCACGCCGTTGTCGAGGACGTACTCGGTGCTGCGGTACGGCAGGTCCCCGCGCATGTCGGTGTAGCCGCTCACCAGCCGGCCGTCCGGCAGGTGCGCGGTCACCTCGGCCTGGACGCGCCGGCCCTCGACCGCCGCACCGACCCGGAGGTCCACCTTGGCCAGTTGCCCGCGCCGGACGTGCGCGGTGAAGCCGTCCAGGAGCCCCTCCCGGTACCAGCCCAGGTGGTAGTGGACCGGCCTGCCCTGCTTGTCCTTGCCGGTCCAGCCACCGGAGTACAGGGATGTGAGTCCCGCCACGGGCTCGTCGGAGCCGAGCAGCCCGAAGCGGGAGCCCTCGAAGGTGGGCAGCAGGAACTGAAGGGAGGCGTCGTCCAGGCCCTCGCCCCGCCCGTACTGGACAGCGACCGCCGCGTCGTCGTTGACGGCCGTCGGGTCCGGCACCGTGATGTCCACCGGCTTCGCCTGCCGGGCGTCCACCGTGACCGTCGTGTCCTGGTCCAGCCGCAGCCTGGGCTGGACCAGCACCGCGTGCCCGGGGGCGGACAGCGCCGGGTGGATCACCCCGGTCAGGAGGTAGTCGGCCTTGGGCAGCCGTACCGTCAGCTCACCGTCCCGCTCGTCCGCGTAGTCGGCGTAGAAGCTGCCCACGAGACCCGCCACGGAGGTCACGGCGTCACCGGTGGCCGCTCCCTGCTCGTCGATGTGCTTGAGCGTCAGGTCGTACGACTCCACCTCGCGGACCACGCCGACCGCGGACCGCACCCGTACCTCGCCGTCGGCGGAGGCGGCCGTCACCGAGCCGCCGAAGCTGCCGTCCACGGTGCCGACGCGGGTGTCCGCGGTGACCTCGGCGCCGGCCTCGCCGCCCGCCGGGACGGTGACGCGCCGCGGGGAGACGGCGAACATGCCCTCGGCGGCGGGCCGTCCGTCCGCCGTGCGGGCGTCCACGGACAGGTCGAGGGTGACCGGTTCGGTGCCGAGGTTGCGGTAGGTGAGCCGCTCGGTGCGCGCCCTGTCGTCGTCGTGCGGCCACTGCTGGACGCCGAAGTCGAGCGGCCCCTGCTCCGTGACGACGCCCTCGTCCAGTGCCCGGACCACGTCGACCCGGCCGGTGCCCTGCTGGTAGGAGCTGTAGGCGCCCGGCTTCGCGGAACCGGTCAACACCGCCTTGAGGCGCTCACCGCTCCAGTCGGGGTGCTGCTGGGCGAGAAGCGCGGCCGCGCCCGCGACATGCGGGGTGGCCATGGAGGTGCCCTCGATCGTGAGGTACCCGGGGATGTCGGAG
>NZ_LJBR01000206.1 GCF_001282115.1 Streptomyces sp. NRRL B-24085
GCGAGCGCGGTCAACCTGCGGTTCATGACCGTGTGCGGGGTGCCGCTCGCCCGCTCGTCGGCCGCGCTCGCCCTGTACCTGCTGGCGGAGGCGGTCGGCCGGCTCGCCCTGCTGAGCGCGCTCCTCGTCGCCTTCCCGGGCGCGCTGCGGCTCGGCACCCTGCTGCCCGGCACGGCGGCCGGTCCGCTGCTGCTGGGCCTGGGCGCGGTGCTGGTGGCGGCCGTGGGTGTGCTCGCCGGGGTCCGCCGGGTGCGGACGGCGGTGGGCTCCTTCCTGCGGACCGCGCTGGGCGAGGCCCGCTCGGTGCACGCCCGGCCGTCCCGGGCGCTCGCCCTGTGGGGCGGTGCGCTGGCCTTCCCGGCCCTCCAGGCGGCCGGTCTCGCCGCGGTGGGGCGGGCGATGGGGCTGTCGGTGCCGCCCGCGCACATGGCCCTCGCGTACCTCGCGGCGACCTGCGCGGTGGCGCTGGTGCCCACGCCGGGCGGGGTCGGATCGGTGGAGGCGGCCCTGGTGGTGGCGCTGGTGGCGGCGGGCGGCCCGGCGGCCGTGGCCACGGCGGTGGTGCTCGCCTACCGGATCATCACGGTCTGGGTGCCGCTGGTGCCGGGCGCGCTGACGCTGGGCGCGCTGGTGCGGCTGAAGGTGATCTGACCGGCGCTCGTGTCGTTCACCGGTCGCCGAGCGTCACCCGCACGGGACCGCCCCGGGGGTCGACCAGGTGGGTCCATCGCGCGGTGAGGGTGAGGGGCCGGTACGGAACCGCCCTGGCCAGTCGCCGGCGGTACAGCGTGCGGCCGTCCTGGGTGACCCGCAGCAGCGGGCCGGTCAGCGGGGCCGTCGTGCGCAGGACGTACGGCCCGCGGTCGGCCGGGGTGACCCGGTTCGGGACGATCCGGCGCAGCGGCGGCGCCACCGACAGCGGGACACCGTCCGGGGCTGCGGCTCCGGCGAGTGCCTCCAGGACGGTTCCGGCCACGTGCGCCCCTTCGCGGGCCGCGGTCGCCGCGCTCTCCCCGGGGTGCAGCACACTGCCGACCGCGAACACGCCGGGCCGTGAGGTGCGCAGCGACCCGTCGACGGCCGGGCCCCGGGTGCCGGTGTCCAGGATCAGGCCGCCGCGCCGGGCGAGTTCGTGCTCGGGCACGAAGTCGCCGGTGAACACGACGGTGTCGCAGGGCAGTACGGCCGTCCTGCCGTCACGGTGCCGCACCCGCACGCCCGACAGCCGGCCGTGGCCGAGGAGTTCGGTGACCGTGGTGCCGGTGAGCAGCGGAATGCGCTGCCGCAGGCGGGCGTCGGCGGCGCGGGCGGGCGTGGTCCGCGCCCGGGGCAGGCCGGTGAGCATGGCGACGACGTCCGCTCCGGCGGCCCGTACGGTGGCGGCCGCCGCGTAGGAGACGTCCTCCGCGCCGACCACGACCGCGCGCTCCCCGACGCGCTGCCCGTACCGGTGCACGGCCTGCTGGAGTTCGCCGGTGGTGAGGACACCGGCGGGGCGGGTGCCGGGCACCAGCCGTGCGGAGCGCGGGCGTTCACGGGCGCCGGTGGCCAGGACGACCGCCCGCGCCTCGATCGTCTCCGGTCCGCGCGGGCCGACGGTGTGCAGCGACAGCGGCCCCGTCCAGTCGAGGGCGGTGACCCCGGGACGTACGACGGCTCCGGCGCCCTCGGCCGCGGTGACGAGGAGCCGGGCGCAGGCGGGCCCGGTCAGGGGGTGCAGCCAGGTGCCGAAGCCGCCGTGGGCACAGTGCCGGGGCACTCCCCCGGCCTGCGGTTCGCGGTCCAGGACCTCGATGCGGGCCACCCGGGCCGCGGCCAGGCGGGCGGCGGCCGCGAGTCCGGCGGGACCGGCGCCGACGATCAGGACGTCGACCTGACGCGCACCGCTCACCTCCGTGCCTCCTCGAACAGCTCCCGCACCGCGGCCCCGCAGTGGAAGCCCTGGCACCGGCCCGCCCGGGCCCGGGTCCGGCGGCGCAGTCCGTCCAGGCCGGCCGGGGGGATCGTGCCGGTGAGCGCGTCGCGGATCTCGCCGCGGGTGACCCGCTCGCAGTGGCAGACGAGGGTGCCGTACTCGGGGTCGGCGGCGATGAGTTCGGGCCGCTGGTAGGGGCGCGGGAACGCCTCGCCGAGGTTGGGCATGCGGACCGGTTCGAGTTCCTCGGCGGGCCCCGGGTCCAGTCCGGCGTCGGCGAGCAGGTCCGTCACGTGCGCGGCGATGGCGAGCGAGGCGGTCAGTCCGGTCGAGCGGATGCCGCCGACGGTGACGTACGCCTGCCCGGGGTGGGCCGCGATGCGGTAGTCCTCGTGCTCGGTGGCCGCGCGCAGGCCCGCGTAGACGGCGGTGACCTCCTCGTCGAGCAGGCGGGGCAGGATGCGGCGGCCCTGGTCCCGGAGTGCCCGCAGGCCCTCGGCGGTGGAGTGGGTGGCCCGCTTGTCGTCCAGGTCCTCGGCGGTGGGGCCGAGGAGGACGTTGCCGTACACGGTGGGGGCGACCAGGACGCCCTTGCCGAGGGCGGTGGGGACGGGCAGCAGGATGTGCCGCACCAGGTCGCGGGCGAACTTGTCGAAGACGAGGAGCTGGCCGCGGCGCGGGGTGACCGTGAAGTCGTCGTGGCCGAGGGCACGGTCGAGGGTGTCGGCGTGCAGGCCGGCGGCGTTGACGAGCCAACGGGTGCGCAGGGTGCCCCGGTCCGTGTCGAGGACGTGGGTGTCGTCGTCCCGGCCGACCGTCCCGACCCGGGTGCCGAGGTGGAGGTCGACGCCGTTGCGGACGGCCTGGGTGGCGTACGCCAGGGTCGTCGTCCAGGGGCAGACGATGCTCTCGCCGGGCACGTGCAGGGCGCCGAGTGCGCCGGGGCCCAGGTGGGGTTCGCGCGCGTAGAGCTCGTCCGGGCCGATCGGACGGGTGTCCGGGCAGTCGTTGCGCTCGGCCTTGTCCAGCAGGCGGGGCAGGGCGGCGAGTTGCTCCTCGTCCCAGGCCACGAGGAGTGCGCCGACGGGTTCCACGGGGATGCCGGTGGCGGCCGCGTAGTCGGCGAGCAGCCGTGCGCCTTCCCTCACCAGGCGGGCCTCCAGGGAGCCCGGGGTGGCGTCGAAGCCGGTGTGCAGGATGGCGGTGTTGGCCTTCGAGCTGCCCTGGCCGATGTCGTCCTGGGCCTCGACGAGCGCGACGCGGAGACGGGGGTGGTGCGCGAGGGCCCTGGCTGTCGCGCTGCCGACCACACCGGCGCCGACGACCGTGACGTCGTACGGCGTTGCGGGCAGGGGACCGTGGCGGGTGACGGTTCCTTCCGCGCGTTTCACCGGGGCGTTCCTTCGAGCAGTGCCGTGACCGCGCTGCGGAAGCCGCCCAGTCGGTCGGCCGCCTCCTGCGGTGACACCTTCGGCTCGTAGACCGTGGCCGGCCTCCAGTCGGGCAGTGCGTCGGCCGGCTCCAGGCCGGGTTCCGCGCCGAGGCGTGCCAGGGCGCCCACGCCGAGGGCCGTCGCGTCCGGCAGTGCCGACACCTCGACCGGGCGCTGGAGCAGGTCGGCCTGGGTCTGCATGAGGAGGGTGGAGCGGGTGAGGCCCCCGTCGACGCGCAGGACGTCCAGCGGTGTGCCGAGGTCCCGCGCGGCGGCCTCGGCGAGCTCCACGACCTGGGCCGCCAGGCCCTCGCACAGGGCGCGCACCAGGTGCCCGGGACCCGTGTCGAGGCCGAGGCCGGTCAGGGAGCCCCGCAGGTCGCCCCGCCACCAGGGGGCCGCGAGTCCGGCCAGGGCGGGGACGAAGGTGACCCCGCCGCTGTCGGGCACCGCACCGCCCACCGCGTCGAGGTCGGCCGCGCCGCCGATGACACCCAGGTCGGTGAGCCAGCGGACCGCGGACGCGGCCGTGTACACCTGGCCGTCCAGGCAGTAGCTCGTACGCCCGTCGAGCCGCCAGGCCACGCAGCTCACCAGTCCCGAACCGCCGCGCCGGGGTTCGGACCCGGTGTTGGCGAACAGGAACGCCCCGGTCCCGTAGGTGCACTTGGCGCCGCCGGGTGCCGTGACGCGCTGGGCGAGCAGGGCGGCCTGCTGGTCCACGGCCAGGCCGGTGAGCGGGATCTCCGGGCCGAACGCCCTGGTCGCGCCGGCCTGTCGGGCGTTGTCGACGATCTCGGGGAGCCGTTCGCCGGCGAGGCCGTACAGGTCGAGGGCGCGCGCCGACCACTGCGCGCGGTCGAGGTCGAGGAGCTGGGTGCGCCCGGCGGTGGCGGCGTCCGTGACGAAGGCGCCGGTGAGCCGGTGGACGAGCCAGACGTCGCTGGTGGTGACGACGCCCTCCCGGGTGAGGTGACGCCGTATCCACGCCATCTTGGGCGCGGCGAAGTACGGGTCCAGCGGGAGTCCGGTCAGCTCCCGCAACTCGTCGCCGTGTGCGGAGAGTTCGGCACACACGGACTCCGCCCGGCGGTCCTGCCACACGAGCGCGTCGGTGAGCGGCCGGCCCGTCGTCGGGTCCCAGGCGAGCACGGTCTCCCCCTGGTTGGCGAGGCCCAGCGCGGCCACGGGTTCACCCGCCTGCGCCAGGGCCCGCGAACCCGCCTCGATCACCGAGTCGTACAGCTGCGCGGGGTCGACCTCGACCAGGCCGCCGGAGAGGTGACGGGGCCGCACCTCGGCGAACCCGGTGCCGAGGACACCGCGTTCGGGGCAGATCACCAGGGCCTTGGTGCCGGAGGTGCCCTGGTCGACGGCGAGCACCGGACCGGTCATCGCACCCCTCCCGAAGTGATCACGATCCGACAGCCTGCCGCTGCCGTCCGTACCGCGTCAAGGCGCTCCCACCAGCGGTTGCCCGCCCGCGTTGACTGGTCGATCACCAGTCAACTCGCCCTGTTTCACAAGAAGTTCTCAATGATCGGGAAGGTGGTGTGCTGTCGTTTGTCCGCCCCTATAGTGACCGCCGACCGACGCGCGATCTCCTCAACCGCCGCCCCGAGGAGGGCTGTTGTTACTCCACCCTGCCGTCCTGCCCGGTCCCGCGTCCGGGGCGGGCCGGTGATGGCCAGAGAAGGAGCACGCCCCGTATACGATCCCGCCGGCCACGACCCGGAACTGCGCGCCGCCCTCCAGGAGGTCCGCACCGGGCGCTGGATGTCGATGCGCACCCTGCTGGAGCGGACCACCGCCTGGTGGCAGTGGACCCAGCGCACCCAGGTGCTGGCCGCGGCGGCGGCGGGCACCGACGTGGTGCGGGCCTGGCTCAGCGAGGAGCCCGGCAGCGTGCCGGCCGCGGTGATGCGGGCCCGGGTCGCCGTGGAGCGCGCGCTGCGGGCCCGGCGCGAGCGGCACCGCCGTACGCACGAACTGTGGATCGAGGCCTGGGACGTCAGCCGGACCGCGGCCCGGATCGCGGCCCACGACCCGGTGCCCTGGGTGTGCCTGCTGGCCCTGGCGCAGCTCGACGACCGGCTGCTGTGGGAGGAGCACCGGGCCGAGCCGCCCGGGCCGATGCTGCCGCCGGGGCCCTGGGGGCTGCTGGCCGAGGCCGACAAGCGGGACCCGTACAACCGTGAGGCCCACCACCGCATGCTGCAGTTCCTGTACGCGCGGGCCTCCTCGGGGCGGCTGGCGGAGGCGGTCGGCTACGCGCACTGGGCGGCCGAGTCCGCCCCGCCGGGATCCGCGCTCCATGTGCTGCCGCTGTACGTACGGGTCGAGCGCTACCGGCGCAGCGCCGGGCACAGCGCCGCGCTCGACCTGCACTGGGTGGCCGAGGACGCGGTCCGGGAGGCGGGCCGGGCGCACGGGGCCTGGTTCGCGCGGGCCCCCGCCGAGGAGCGCACCCCGCTCGACCTCAACCATCTCGCTCACGCCCTGTGGGGCGCCCTGCGGTTCGAGGCGGCGACCGAGGTGTTCGACGCGCTCGGTCCCTACTACACGCCGCTGCCCTGGTCCTACCGCGCCGACGCGAGCGGCGAGCGGGGGCAGGGCGTGCAGGTCTTCCTCCAGGCGCGGGCCCGCAGCCGGTCCGCGGTGCAGGGCCCCTGACTCCCGTCCGTCCCCCGCCCCTTCACCGGAGGTCTCCGTATGTCGTCAGAACCGTCGATGTCCCCCGAGGTCCCGCAGCCCGACGAGGAGCAGCGGCTGCGCGAACTGGGCTACCGGCCCGTGCTCGCCCGGCGCATGGGCGGCTTCGGCAACTTCGCGATCAGCTTCTCGGTGATCTCGATCCTGTCCGGCTGCATGACCCTGTACGGCTTCGGCATGGGCGCCGGCGGCCCCGCGGTGATGCTGTGGGGCTGGGCCGGCGTCGGCCTGTTCGTGCTGTGCGTGGGACTCGCGCTGGCGGAGGTCACCAGCGCCTATCCGACGTCCGGCGCCCTGTACTACATGGCGGACCGGCTCGGCGGGCGCCGCTGGGGCTGGTACACGGGCTGGCTGAACCTGCTCGGTCTGCTCGGCGCGATCGCGGGCATCGACTACGGGGCCGCCCTGTTCGCGGGCGCGTTCGCCAACCTCCAGTGGGGCTTCGAGCCGACCCCGGGGAAGACCATGCTGATCTTCCTGGCGATCCTGTCGCTGCACGCGGTGCTGAACCTGTTCGGCGTGCGGCTGGTCTCCGTGCTCAACTCGATCAGCGTGTGGTGGCACCTGGCCGGTGTGGCGGTCATCGTCGGTGCCCTGTGGATCGTCCCGGACAGCCACCGGTCGCCGTCCTTCGTGTTCACGGAGTTCGTCAACGACACCGGCTGGCACAACCCCGTCTACGTGGCCGCGATCGGCCTGCTGCTCGCGCAGTACACCTTCTCCGGCTACGACGCCTCCGCCCACCTGTCCGAGGAGACCTCCAACGCCTCGGTGTCGGCGGCCAAGGGCATCGTGCGGGCGATCTGGGTGTCCTGGGTCGCCGGGTTCGTGCTGCTCGCGGGGCTCACCTTCGCGATCCAGGACTACGACGCCACCCGGGCCAGCGCGACCGGGGTGCCGCCCGCCCAGATCCTGCTCGACGGGCTCGGCACCGACGGCGCGAGCGCGCTGCTCGTCGTGGTGATCGTGGCCCAGCTCTTCTGCGGGAACGCCGAGGTCGCCGCGGCCAGCCGGATGGTGTTCGCGTTCAGCCGGGACAAGGCTCTGCCGGGCTCCGCGCTGTGGCGGAAGGTCAGCGCCCGCACCCAGACGCCGGTGGCCGCCGTGTGGCTGTCGGTCGTGGTCGCCGGGGTGCTCGCCCTGCCCTCGCTGTACTCGGCGACCGCCTACGGCGCGGTGACCGCGATCAACGTCATCGGCATCACGCCCGCGTACGCCATCCCCGTCCTGCTGCGGCTGCGCGCGGGGGACCGTTTTCAGCCGGGTCCGTGGAGCCTGGGCAGGTGGAGCAAGCCCATCGGATGGACGGCCGTGGTGTGGGTGGCGTGTGTGACGGTGCTGTTCTGCCTGCCGCAGTCCTCGCCGGTGACGGTGGACACGATGAACTACGCCTCCGTGGCGCTGGCCGTCGTCCTGCTCCTGGCCACGGTGTGGTGGTTCGTGGCCCGGCGCTCCTACGGAACGCCCACGACCGCCGCCTACTCCGACCGGGAACAGGCCGAACTCGCCGAGGGCATCGTCTGAAACCGGGCGATCCGGCGCCCCGCCCGGTACGAACTGCCGTGTCGGATACGGCAGGATGAGCGGTCGCGTCGGCCACGGAACCTCCACACGGCCGACGCGATCGCACATCCCGCAATATCGAACAGGTGGCAACGTGACGGCATTTCAACGGGATCTCACCATGGACGACATGATCGGCGCCGGTGTCGCCGTGGTCGCGGGCCTGGTGGCGGCCTTTCTGCTGCGCATGCTGCTCAAGTGGCTGGGCAAGCACGCGGACCGCACCAAGTGGGGCGGTGACGACGTCCTCGTGGCCGCGCTGCGGACCGTGGTGCCCTCGGCGGCGGTCGCGGGCGGTCTCGCCGTCGCCGCGGCCGCCCTGCCGCTGACCAAGGGCGTCCAGCGCACGGTCAACCAGGTGCTGACGGTACTGCTGATCTTCGTGGTGACGGTGGCGGCGGCCCGGCTGGTCGCGGGGCTCGTGCGGACGGTCACCACGTCCCGTTCCGGAGTCGCCGGATCGGCCACGATCTTCGTCAACATCACCCGGGTCCTGGTCCTGGCGATCGGCTTCCTGGTCGTGCTCCAGACCCTCGGCATCTCCATAGCGCCTCTGCTCACCGCCCTGGGCGTCGGCGGACTCGCGGTCGCGCTCGCCCTCCAGGACACGCTCGCCAACCTCTTCGCGGGCATCCACATCCTCGCCTCCAAGACGGTCCAGCCCGGCGACTACATCCGGCTGGCCAGCGGCGAGGAGGGCTACGTCGAGGACATCAACTGGCGCCAGACCACGGTCCGCGCGCTCTCCAACAACCTGATCGTCGTCCCCAACGGCGAGCTCGCCAAGACGAACATGACCAACTTCATGCGACCCGAGCAGCAGTTGACGATCCTGGTGCAGGTCGGGGTGGCCTACGACAGCGATCTCGACCACGTCGAGCGGGTCACCTGCGAGGTCGTCACCGAGGTCATGACCGAGGTCGAGGGCGCGGTCCCGGAGCACGAGCCGCTGGTCCGCTTCCACACCTTCGGCGACTCCCGGATCGGCTTCACGGTCATCCTGGGCGTCGGCGAGTTCAGCGACCAGTTCCGCATCAAGCACGAGTTCATCAAGCAGCTGCACAAGCGCTACCGCGAGGAGGGCATCCGGATCCCGGCGCCGACGCGGACCGTGGCCCTCCAGCAGGGATCGGTGTCGATCCCGCACCAGCGCGGCGCGGAGACGGTGGTCGAGCCGGGCGAGGTGCCCTCCGCCCGGCTCGACTGAGCCCTACAGCGTCGCCGAGTTGTCGTGCCAGTGGCCGTCGGTCCGGTTCTGCGGCCGGCGCAGCGCGGAACTGGCGGGCGTCACCGTCCAGTCCGGGTGACCGGGCATCCTCGGGGTTTTCGTCCCGTAGAGCCAGTCGCCCAGGAAGCCCGACTGGTCGGCGCCGGAGACCTCCGAGGCGACGGCGATGTAGTCGTCGGTCGACGCGGAGGCGTTGCGGAAGCGCTCGAGGAACGTCGACTCGATCGCCGCGAAGACCGTCTCGCCGACCTGTCGGCGCAGCGCGTACAGGACGAGGACGCCGCCCAGGTAGCGCTGGCTGTCGAAGAGGTCGGCCGCGTTCGGGGCGGCGACGGGGCCCGAGGTCCTGCGCCACTGGTCGCCGCGGGCGTACGTGTCCTTCATGCGCGCCTCCATGGTGGTCAGGCCCAGGGAGTCGGCCCAGCCGCGCTCGTAGCGGTACAGCAGCCCGTAGAAGTCGGCGTGGCCCTCGTTGAGCCACAGATCGGACCAGGTGGCCGGGCTCACGCTGTTGCCGAAGTACGAGTGGACCAGCTCGTGCATCATGTGCGAGCCGATGCTCCTCTCCGCCTGGAGCAGGAAGTTCGGCTTGTACAGGGTGAGGGTCTGGGTCTCCAGGCCCGTGAAGTCGAAGGCGTTCGAGGCGTCGTTGTTGCAGGGCAGCAGCCCGTACGTCTCGAAGGGGAACGCCCCGAGCCGCTGCTCGATCCAGCTCACCAGGTTCGGGGTGAGGGCGAGGGCGGGCTCCAGGGCGGCGGCCCGGGCGGCCGGCACGACGTCCCTGAGCGGGAGTCCGTGCGGGCCCTGCCGCTCCTTGATCACGTAGTCGCCGACCGTGATCTGCACGACCTCCGTGGCGATCGGCTCCCGGGACTGGTAGCGGTACGCGGTCCGGCCGTCCCCGAGGTCCTCGGTGCTCACCAGCCGGCCGCTCGCCACGCCCTTGAGACCGGCCGGGACGGTGATGCGGCAGCTGATGTCCGCCTTGTCCGAGGGGTGGTCGTTGCAGGGGAAGACCGTGTGCGCCGCGTCGGGCTGGGGGCAGACCGCGAAACCGTCCGGGGTGGGCACCCAGGCGGTGGGGGTGACGGCGGACCGCGGGTCCGCCGTGTACGTCACGGTCACGGTCGCCGTGGTCCGCGCGGCCAGCGGGGCGGCCGGGGTGATCCGCAGCTTCGCACCGGCCTGCTCGCGGACGGCCGGCACGCCGTCGAGCAGCACCTCGTGCACGTCGAGGCCCAGCGCGTCCAGGGAGAGGCGGCTCAGCTCCTGGGTGGTGGTGATCGTCAGGGTCGCCGTCGCGTCTACGAGCCGGGTCGTGGCGTCGTACGCGAGGTCGAGGTCGTACGCGCAGACGCGGTAGCCGTCGTTGCCGAGGCCCGGGAAGACGGGGTCCCCGAGCGTCTCCGGGCCCGGGGTGCCGGTTTCCGGGTCGGCGTGCGCCGGGGCGGCCTCGGTCAGGGCCGCCACGGTGCCGAGCAGCGCTGCCGGGGCCGTCACTCTGGTGCGATATCTCATGGTCTGCTTTCCCTCGGGCGGCCGGCTGGTCGGGTCCGGCCGTCGGACGACTGCGATCAAGGTGCATGACCACAAGATCAGACGCTTCGGTTGCCCCGGGGGATCTGCGCGGCCGAGGGTCGCCGCCGAGGAGCGCTGTTGTCGAGGACCGCTGTCGAGACCGGGCCGGTCACGAGATATCTTGATGTCGAGCAATGTTGCAGACGTGGAGCGGAGCACCCGGTGACTGACTCGACCATCATCTATACGCACACTGACGAGGCCCCGGCCCTGGCGACGTATTCCTTCCTGCCGGTGGTCCAGGCGTACGCCTCGCAGGCGGGTGTCTCTGTGGAGACGCGGGACATCTCGCTGGCCGGCCGCATCATCGCGGTGTTCCCGGAGTACCTGACCGAGGACCAGCGGATCCCGGACGCCCTGCACGAGCTGGGCGAACTGGCGAAGACGCCCGAGGCCAACATCATCAAGCTGCCGAACATCTCGGCGTCGATCCCGCAGCTCAAGGCCGCCGTCGCCGAGCTTCAGGCGCAGGGCTACGCGCTGCCGGACTACCCGGACGACCCGAAGACCGACGAGGAGCGGGACATCCAGGCCCGCTACGACAAGGTCAAGGGCTCCGCCGTGAACCCGGTCCTGCGTGAGGGCAACTCCGACCGCCGCGCCCCCGCCTCGGTCAAGAACTACGCCAAGACCCACCCGCACCGCATGGGCGCCTGGTCGGCCGACTCCAAGACCAACGTGGCCACCATGGGCGTGGACGACTTCCGCTCCACCGAGAAGTCCGTCGTGATCTCCGAGGCCGGCTCGCTGAGGATCGAGCTGGTGGGCGACGACGGCTCCACCACCGTGCTGCGCGAGTCGGTACCGGTCCTGGAGGGCGAGGTCGTCGACGCCTCGGTGCTGCACGTGGCCCCGCTGCGGGAGTTCCTCACCGCGCAGATCGCCCGCGCCAAGGCCGAGGACGTGCTGTTCTCCGTGCACCTCAAGGCCACGATGATGAAGGTCTCGGACCCGATCATCTTCGGTCACGTGGTGCGCGCGTTCTTCCCGAAGACCTTCGCGCAGTACGGCCAGACGCTCGCCGCGGCCGGCCTGACCCCGAACGACGGTCTGGGCGGCATCTACAAGGGCCTGGAGTCCCTGCCCGAGGGCGCCGAGATCAAGGCGTCCTTCGACGCCGAGCTCGCCGAGGGCCCGGCGCTCGCCATGGTCGACTCCGACAAGGGCATCACCAACCTGCACGTGCCGTCCGACGTGATCGTCGACGCCTCGATGCCGGCCATGATCCGCACCTCCGGTCACATGTGGGGCCCGGACGGCCAGGAGGCCGACACCCTCGCGGTGCTCCCGGACTCCTCGTACGCCGGTGTCTACCAGGCCGTGATCGAGGACTGCCGGGCCAACGGCGCCTACGACCCCTCGACCATGGGCTCGGTGCCGAACGTCGGCCTGATGGCGCAGAAGGCCGAGGAGTACGGCTCCCACGACAAGACCTTCGAGATCCCGGCCACCGGCACCGTCCGCCTGGTCGACCAGAACGGCACCGCGCTCATCGAGCAGACGGTCTCGGCGGGCGACATCTTCCGCGCCTGCCAGACCAAGGACGCGCCGATCCGGGACTGGGTGAAGCTGGCCGTCACGCGCGCCCGCGCCACCGGCGACCCGGCCGTGTTCTGGCTGGACGAGACCCGTGCGCACGACGCGCAGCTCATCGCCAAGGTCAAGGCGTACCTGCCGGAGCACGACACGGAGGGCCTGGACATCCGCATCCTCGCCCCCGTCGAGGCCACCAAGCTGTCGGTGGAGCGCATCCGTCGCGGCGAGAACACGATCTCGGTGACGGGCAACGTGCTCCGTGACTACCTGACCGACCTCTTCCCCATCCTGGAGCTGGGCACCAGCGCCAAGATGCTGTCGGTCGTCCCGCTGATGGCGGGCGGCGGCCTGTTCGAGACGGGCGCCGGCGGTTCCGCGCCGAAGCACGTCCAGCAGCTCGTCAAGGAGAACTACCTGCGCTGGGACTCCCTCGGTGAGTTCTTCGCGCTGGTCCCCTCCCTGGAGCAGTACGCGACGGCCACGAACAACTCCAAGGCCAAGGTCCTCGCCGACACGCTCGACCGCGCCACGGCGACCTTCCTCAACGAGGACAAGTCCCCGACCCGTCGCGTCGGCGGCATCGACAACCGCGGCAGCCACTTCTACCTGTCCCTGTACTGGGCGCAGGAGCTGGCCGCGCAGACCGACGACGCGGACCTGGCGAAGGCCTTCGCCCCGCTCGCCGAGACCCTCGCCGCGAACGAGCAGAAGATCGTCGAGGAGCTCAACGCCGTGCAGGGCCGGTCGGCCGACATCGGCGGCTACTACCAGCCCGACCCGGCCAAGGCCGCGAAGGTCATGCGCCCGTCGACGACCTGGAACGAGGCGCTGGCGTCCCTGAGCTGACACCCGCCGCTTGCATACCTCCGCCCCGGCCGGCCGCTGCCCGCCGGGGCGGAGGTGTGTCCGGAGGACGTGTACGGCAGGGCACGTACCGGCGGGCGCTGTGCCCGGCACCGGGGCCGGCTGCGGCCGTGCCCCGGCGAGGGCGTGGGTGGTTGGAGCAGGCCGAGGGCGCGCCACCCCGCCCGGGGCGGCTTGCGCCGAGCCGGGGCGCGGCATGTCCGGGGGGCGCACAGGACAGGGCACGTTACGAGGGCCGTTTCGGGCACGGGAGTCGGCCGGGCTCGCGCGCCTGGAGGGTGCCGGTCCCGGGGACCGGCCCGGGGGCGATACCCCCCGCGGGCCGGCTTCACCCGGCCGGGCCTGGGGCGTGTCCGGAGGGCGGGTGTCCGACAGGGCACATGTCGGAGGACCCCGTCGCCGACACGGGAGGCGGGCGGGGCCCGGCGTGAGCCGGGCCCCTCGTCCCCCCGTCGCCGGTGTCCATGCTGAGATGGTGCACCGCGTCACCGATCACGTCCCGGGAGCAGCCGTATGTCCTCGTTCGAACTGTTGGCCGGTGCCGCGGGGTCGTCGGTGATCCTGCATGTGCCGCACTCGGCGCGGGAGACGCCCGCCGAGGTGCGGGCCGGGATCGTGCTGGACGACGCGGCGCTGGAGCGGGAGCTCGACCACATCGTCGACGCGCACACGGCGGAACTCGCCGAACGCGCGGCCCGGCTGTCCCGGGTGGTGCCGTGGCGGTTCGTGAACCGGCTGTCGCGGCTGGTCGTGGATCCCGAGCGGTTCCCGGACGGGCGGGAGGAGATGCTCGCCGTGGGGATGGGGGCCGTGTACACCAGGACCACGCACCGGGAGGAGCTGCGGCCCGGTGACACCGATCCCGGGCCGCTCCTCGCGCGCTACTTCCATCCGTACGCCCGGGCCATGACCGACGCCGTGGCGGAGCGGCTGGAGGCGACGGGACGGGCCGTCGTCATCGACGTGCACTCCTACCCCAGCGCGCCGCTGCCCTACGAACTCCACGGCGAGGGGCCACGGCCCCCGGTCTGCCTCGGCACCGACCCCTTCCACACGCCTCCCGGGCTGCTCGCCGCGGCCCGGGAGGCGTTCGGGGAGGTCGGGCTGAACAGTCCGTTCAGCGGGGCGTACGTGCCGCTGGAGTTCTACGGCCGCGATCCCAGGGTCAGTGCCCTGATGGTGGAGATCCGGCGGGACACGTACATGACGGAACCGGGCGGCCCCGCCGGACCGGGGCTCGACCGGCTCGCCCAGGCGCTGGCCGCTCTCGTGGACTCTCTGGGCTGAGACGGCCGCGGGCGTTCAGACGGTCAGCCAGTCGGTGACGACCACTCCCCCACCGGTCCGCAGCCGGAGCGCGAAGGGACCGGCCGGGGACTCCTCACTGGTGAAGCGGCCCATGTCGTCGGTGGTGAGCGGCGAGCCCGCCTGCGGACCGCTGAGCACCTCGATCCGGGCCGACTGGGGCGGCAGCACCTGCCCCATCAGGCCGTGCGGGGTGAGTTCGACGTCGACCGTCACCTCGCCCGCGTGGAAGGTCAGCATCCGCGGGGTCCCCGTCGCCCCCCGCACCGGCAGGGCGTCCACCACCGAGTCGAAGCCGAGTTCGGCGATCCGGCTGTCCAGGTCGTGCAGCGCGAACGCCTCGACGGCGACCTGCCGCAGCGCGGCCGGGACGGGGTCCAGGATGGCCGTCGCCTGCCGCAGTTCCTCCTCCAGCAGTTCGAGGGCGAACTCCTCGTCGGGCAGCGCCTCTTCACCGAGGTCCTCGCCGAGGCCGAGGACGTCGTCGCCGAGGTCGTCGTTCATGTCGCTCATACCGCCCCCCGGGCTTCGAGCCGCGCCCGCAGCCGCCTCAGGCAGCGCTGGCGCAGTGGTCCGATGCTGCCCACCGCGATCCCCAGGGCGGCGGACACCTCCTGGTAGCCGGGCTTCGGCGAGGCCATCAGGATGCGCAGCAACTGCCGGCATCGCTCGCCGAGTTCCTCGAACTCCTGCCACAGGCGCCGCACCCGCTCGCTCTGGGCGGCGGCCTCCTCGGAGTCGATGAACGACTGCTCGGGCGTACGGTCCTCGCTGATCCGGTCCAGGAGCTGCGGATCGTCGGTGACGGTCAGCCGCCGCAGGCTCTTAAGCACCTTCAGGCACTCGTGGCGCGCGGTGCTCGCCAGCCACGACTTGGCCTTGTCGGGTTCACGGATCCGCCCCAGGTGCTGGGCGAAGCGGAACCACACGGTCTGGTACACCTCGTGCGCGTCGGCGTCGGAGAGCCGGTGCGCGCGCACCACGGCCCACACCAGCGGGCTCAGCCCTTCCACGAGCGCCTTCCAGGCCGCCGCGTCCCCGTCGACGGCGGACTGGACCAGCGCACCGACATCTGCTCGGTCCACGGTCCCACCCCTCGTGTACGGCAAGTAATCGTACGCCGTGGAAGGGACCGCTCCGGCCGTCATGCGCCGACCGGACGCTGCACGACCGGCACCGGGCGCCAGCCGGCCGGCTTCAGCGCCGGTACGTGCGCCCCGCGCACTTCGGCGAACTGCGTGTTGGTGGCGAGCAGTTGCTGCCGGGCGGCACGCGGGTCGGTCTCCTTGTGCGCGGTCATGTGGGCGGCGACCAGACCTGCCACGACCGGGGTCGCGAAGGAGGTTCCGCTCCAGTGCGCGTACCCCTCGAACATCACCTGGTCCGGCTTGGCGGTGCTGCCGTCCTCGCTCAACATGCCGACGTGGGCGGGCGACTGGCAGGTGCACACGTAGGTGAAGCCGTACCGGCAGGCGTCATAGGTGGAGTGCTGGTACAGGTACGGCACCGGCGCGTCGAACCCGGTGAGGGCGCTGGTGAGGCGCTCGCCGGGGGCGTAGACCTTGACCCAGGAGCCGTGGTTGCTGAAGCAGGCGCCGAACTCGCCGTCGGCGCGCAGCGCGCCGACCGACAGGACGGCCCCCTGGTAGTCGGGCAGGTCGGCGTAGGCGGCGGGCCAGAACGGGCTGGCGCTGGCGTTGTTGCCGGCCGCGGCGACCAACAGGGTGCCGCGGGCGCGCAGTTCCTGCATGAAGGCGTCCATGCCGAGCAGTCCGTCGGTGCGGCCGTTGGAGGTGCCCGCGGAGAGGCTGATGATGTCGGGCCAGCCGTCGGCGACCGCCTCGAAGAGCTTCTCGCCGAGCTCGGACTCCAGGATGGCGCCCGCGTCGTTGAGGGTGCTGCGGACAGTGATGTCGGTGTTGGGCGCGACGGCCGCGAGGACACCGGCGATGAACGTGCCGTGGCCGACGTACTGGAGGAGGTTGCCGTCCCCGTCGGTCTCGGTGCCGTGCAGGTCGCCCCCGACGTGGGCGAGCAGCGGGACGAGCGCGTGGTCGTGGGTGAGGCCGTTGTCGACGACGAGGACGTCCACGGCGGTGTCCGGGTCGTGACCGGTCTCCGCGGGGGCCGGGTTGGTGCCCTGGCTGAGGGCGGCCGGCACGGGTTCGTCGCCGGGGCAGGAGTTGACCGCGATCGACACCACGTGGTTGCGGCTGACCAGACGGTGCCCGGCGCGTCCCTCGCGTTCGCTCATGGCACGCAGGGCGTGGGTGACCGCGCGGTCACCGCGCCGGTCGCCGTGGCCCGGGTCGCCGACCTTGATCCGGGTGATGCCCGAGCGGTTGGTCTCGGGGCTGTCCCGGCGCACGTAGTCGCCGGTCAGACCGGTCGCCTCGGTGAAGTGGGTGCGGACGGTCTCCTCGACGAGCGCCGCGTCCCGGCCGTCGCGGGCGAGGACCACGCCCTTCTCGTAGATGAACTCCGAGGCGTCGTCAGGTCCGAGGGCCAGCGGGACGTCGGGCATGGAGCGCTGGATCTGGTCGAACTGCTCGTGGAATCGCTGAGGTGCCATGGCGTGTCCTCCCACTGAGGCGTCGGTCGTCAGTCAGAGCCGCGGGTCCGGTGATTGATACAGCGCCAAACCGGTGTGGCCCGCCACCTGGGCCACTACCATCCATGGAGTGACAGCGGGAAGCGACTCGGTTCTCGAACTGCTGCCGATGGTGTTCGCCGCGCCCAGGCAGGCGCTGGCGAGGGCAGAGGAAGTGCTCGGCTCGGACCCCTCACCGCTGCACGCCTCCGTCGCCCACCAGGTCATCGGCATCTGGCAGCGGGACTGGGGCGACATGCGGATCGCCCTGGACCATCTGCGCCGGGCCCGCGATCTCGCGGCCCGCTCGGAGTCGTCCGACCGGGAGGCAGACGTACTGGCCGCGCTCGGGGTGGCGCTGGTGCACGCCGGGCGCACCCGGCAGGGTCTGGAGTCGCTGGAGCGGGGCGTCGCGGTCAGCAGCGGGCACACCAGGGCGCAGGTCCTGTTCCGGCGGGCGTACGCCTCCTGGGTCCTCGGGCATCACCGGGCGGCGCTGGAGGACGTACGGCGGGCCGTGCCGGTGCTGCGGCAGGCGGACGACGTGATCTGGACGGCGCGGGCGCTGACCCTGCGGGCCACCGTGCACCTGGCGCTCGGGGCGGTGGAGCGGGCGGACGCCGACTTCACGGCGGCCGAGGCGCTGTGGGACACCACGGGTCAGGAGCACGACAAGGCGGACGCGGTGGAGAGCCGGGGTCTTGCCGCCTACCGGTCCGGGGACATCCCGGCCGCGCTGCGGCTGCTCGACGAGGCGCAGGAGCGGTACGCCAAGCTCGGCACGCCGACGTTCATGCTCACCGTCCGGCGCTGCGAGGTGCTGATGGCCGCGGGGCTGGCCCCGGAGGCACTCGCGGAGGCCGACGCGGCGATCAGGGTGCTCGACGGGATAGGCGGGCAGTCCACCCTCAAGGCCGAACTGCTGCTCGCCGCCGCGCGGGCGGCCCGGCACGCGGGGGACGCGCACACCGCGATCGCCCGCGCCGACATGGCGGTCCGGCTGTTCGCGGGGCAGCGGCGCACCTGGTGGGAGACGCACGCACGGCTGGTGCTGATCGAGGCGCGGGTCGCCGCCGGGCGCGGCTCGGGACGGCTGGTCGCGGACGCGGCCGCGGTCGCCGACCGGCTGGCCTCCTTCGGCGCGCCGGCCGCCCCCGAGGCCGCCCTCCTCGCGGGCCGGATCGCCCTCGGCCTCGGCTGGCGGGAGGACGCCCGGCGGCATCTGGAGGTGGCCGCCCGCAGCCGGCACAGCGGACCGCCGCTGGCCCGGATGACGGGCTGGGCGGCGCGGGCGCTGTGGGCGCGGGCGATGGGGTCCGACCGGGGGGTGCTGGAGGCCTGCCGCCGTGGTCTGGACGTCCTCGACGATCACCGCACGACCCTGGGCGCCTCGGAACTGCGGGCCCGGGCCACCGCGCAGGGCGCCGAGCTCGCCGGGCTCGCGGCGCGTGCCTCGCTCGCGTCGGGCGGGCCGCGGCGGTTGCTGGTGTGGAGCGAGCGCTGGCGGGCGACGGTGCTGTCCGCGCCGCCGACCCGCCCGCCGGCCGACCCGGCCCTGCTCAGCGACCTCACCGCCTTCCGGGAGATAGCGGCCCGCGCGGAGGCAGCCCGGATGGAGGGCCGCCCCGTGCCGACGCTGGAGCGTGAACAGCGCCGCCTGGAACGGGAGATCCGCTCCCGCACCCTCCACATCCGCGGCGACGCGCCCGGCGACGGCTACCGGTTCGACCCCGGCAGACTGCTGGAACGGCTGGGGGACGACGTACGGCTGGTGGAACTCGCCGTGCTGGACGGGCGGGTTCAGGTGCTGCTGTGCGCGCAGGGGCGGGTGCGGCGGTTCGAGGCCGGGCTGCTGGCAGACGCGGAGCGCGAGGCGGAGCACGTCCAGGCGGGGCTCAGACGGCTGGCCCATCCGGGGGCGGAGGCACGGGTCCCGGTGGTGGAGGCGGCCGGGCGGCGGCTGGAGGAGCTGCTGCTCGGGCCGGCGGCGGCGCGGCTCGGCTCAGGTCCGGTCGTGGTGGTGCCGCCGGGGCGGCTGCACCAGGTGCCGTGGGCGCTGCTGCCCTCGCTGCGGGACCGGGTGTTCAGCGTGTCGCCGTCGGCGAGCAGTTGGCTGCGGGCCCGTGACACCGTGCCGCCGCCGGGCGGCCGTCAGGTGCTGGTGCGCGGTCCGGGGCTGGCCACCGGGGGCGCCGAGGTGCCCGAACTGGCCGGCCGGCACGGCTCCGCTACGGTCCTGGAGCACGAGGACGCGCGTGTGCCACGGGTGTTGGAGGAACTGGACGGGGCGGCGCTGGCGCACATCGCCGCGCACGGCACGTTCCGTGCGGACAGCCCGCTGTTCTCGTCGCTGCGGATGGCCGACGGGCCGCTCATCGTCCATGACTTCGAGCGGCTGGACCGCAGCCCGTACCGGATCATCCTGTCCTGCTGCGACACCGCCCGGTTCGCCTCGGTCGGCGCGGACGAACTGCTCGGCCTGGTCACCGCGTTGCTGCCGCTGGGCACGGCGGGGGTGGTGGCGTGCAGCGCGCCGGTGAACGACGAGGCGGTGGTGCCGCTGATGCTCACCCTGCACAAGGGGCTGAGCGCGGGGGCGTCCCTGGCGGAGGCGCTGCGTGACGCGCGGGCCGCGCTGCCGGGGGACGCGGTGCACCGGGCGACGGGGTGGGCGTTCTCGGCGTTCGGGGCAGCGTGACGGCTCCGGCGGTGCGTGCAGTGTGTGGGGGCGGCCTGACCCCTCCCCCGAATACTGGGGGTCAGACCGCCCCGGTCCGGTGTACGGCTCAGGCCGGCTGTGCCTCCGGCAGCTCCACCAGGCAGGGCAGCGCGTCGCGGTCGCTCGCGCCGAGGCGGGCGTACGCGCTGTAGAGGTGGTTCCCGACCGTACGGATCGACAGGGTCAGCTTCTCCGCGATCTGGCGGTTGCTCAGTCCGGCGGCCGCGAGGGTGACGATCTGCCGCTGGCGGGCGGTGAGTTCGCCCAGCACCAGCCCGGACAGGGCCGGGGTGCGGGCGCCCTGGCAGCGCCGGGCCAGCGCGGCGGCCCGGGTGCGTGAGGTGCGGGCGGCGCTCGGGTCGCGGTGCGCCCCTACGGCCTGGGCGTACGCCTCGGCCGCGAAGAGCAGGAAACCGCGCTCCTCCAGAGCCCGCGCGACCTCGTCGAGGGCGGGACCGTCGCCGCGGGCGAGGGCCTCGGCGTGATCGGCGAGGACGCCGCTCAGCCGGCCGACGGCCCGGTCGGGCACGCCGAGGCGGACGGCGTCGTAGGGGTCGGCTGTCCCGAGGGCCGCGTCGAGATCGCCGCGGGCGGCGGCCCGCCAGGTGACCGCGGCGACGGCCGGCCGGCCGCCACCCGGCTCGGCCGGGGGCGGGGCGGCGTCGCCGGTGGCCGCGCCGGCCGGGCCCGGCGTTGGCTCCGGATCGCCCGACTGGGCCGCCGCCAGGGCGAGTTCGAGGCGGCAGGACTCGGCGTCCGGGGTGGTGCGCAGGCCCTGCCCGGCCCAGGCCGCGGCCTCGCGCAGTTCGCCGCGCAGGCGGGCGAAGCGGGCCCGAACGGCCGCGTGCCGGCCCGGGATGCCGCCGTGCTCGGCCACCAGCCACTCCCCCACGGGCGCCGGGACGGCTCGTACGTCCGCCTCAGCGATCGCCCGGGTCAGGGTGGCCGTCTCGGCCTCCAGGGCGGCCGCGCAGCGGTCCGGGGCGCCGGTCAGCCGTCGGGCCCGCAGGCGTCCGGCGGCCGCTCGCAGCACCGGGCCGTACAGGGGGTGGGCGAGGCGTACGGCGCCCTGTTCGCCGACGTGGACCAGGCCGTCGGCCTCCAGAGCCTCCAGGGCGGCGAGATCGAGCGTGTCGGCGTCCGTCGGGAGCGGCTCGCCGAAGGCCAGGCGGTCCAGGGTCTCCCGTTCGGGACCGCTGCGGTCGAGGAGGTGAGCGGTGCGCTCGCGCATGGTCGCGGTGACCGGCACCGGCCCGCGCCACTCCCGGTCGGCCGAGTCCGGGAGCCGGTGCAGCAGCCCGCGCTCGCGCACCGCGTCCACCAGCTCGCGCAGCAGTCGCAGATCGCCCTGGCACAGGCGGTGCAGCCGGTTGACGGTGAGGGCTTCCAGACCGCCGGTGCCGGCCGCGAGCAGCCGCGCGGTCTCCTCGCGGGGCAGCGGTGCCAGGGCGAGGCGCGGCAGGAGCTCTCCGGTCCAGAGCCGGGAGACCGCCTCCGGTGCCCGCACGCCCTCGGTGGCGACCACCAGGAGCCGGGTGCGGCCGTGCACCGCGAGCTGGTGGACCAGGGCGGCCGAGGCGTCGTCCAGCAGATGGGCGTCGTCGACGAGCAGCAGCCGCACGGAGGACATGAGGTGGACGGCTCGGTGCAGGGACACCGTCTCCGGCAGGAGGTGCGCGAAGGCGGCGAACGGGAGCCCGCGGGCCTCGGGCGTGCCCACCACCCGCGCGCAGTCCGTCCCGCGTACGGCCTCCGTGACGAGCCGGGTCTTGCCCCGGCCCGCCGGCCCGGTCACCGCGATGCCCTGCCGTCCCCCGGTCATGGACCTGCGGACCAGCTCGAGTTCGTCCTCCCGGCCGGTGAACGGCCAGGGCAGCTCCGGTGTCTTCGCGTCCCGTTCGAAAGTCGTCACGGAAGGTAGAGCACCGCTACTCAGTCCTGATACAGGGGGACTTGAGTAGCCCCCGACTCAGGCGTCCCGGGACGCCCGACGGGCACGCTGAACGCCATGACCGCACGCTACTGCTCCCTCGCGCAGCAGTCGGCTCCGGTGTTCGCACCGGGGCTGGCCGCCGAGCGGCTGAGTGCGCTCATCGGCGGCAGCCGGATGTGGGTCGACGGCACGGTCCTGCACTACTGCTTCTTCGACGGCGACACCGACGGGTCGGTCATTCCTGTTCCGGGGACCGGGCAGTCCCGCCGGGTGTCGTGGGGTGGCGCCAAGGAGCAGCAGGACGTGGTGCGCGAGTGCTTCAAGGAGTGGCAGGACCTCGGGATCGGGGTGAGGTTCGCCGAGGTCGGCGATCGTTCGGAGGCCGAGCTGCGCATCGGGTTCCAGATCGGCGACGGCTCCTGGTCGACCGTGGGCAAGGACGCGCTCCTGGTCGGTCTGCACGACCGCACCATGAACTTCGGGTGGGACCTGACCGCGCCGGGGGAGCGCGGGACGGCCCTGCACGAGATCGGGCACGCGCTCGGCATGCTGCACGAGCACCAGAGTCCGTTCGCCGGGATCCACTGGGACGACGAGGCCGTCTACGCCGATCTGGCGGGCCCGCCGAACTTCTGGAGCCGGGACCGGACGTTCTTCAACATCCTGCGCAAGCTCGACCCGGACGAGGTCAACGGCTCCGTCTGGGACCCGCAGTCGATCATGGAGTATCCCTTCGAGGCGGGGCTGATCCTGGAGCCCGAGCAGTACCGTGCGGGCCTCAATCCGCCCGGCACGCTGTCGGCCGCCGACAAGGAGTACGTCCTGCGCTGGTACCCGCCGACCGCACCGGGTCGGCCGCCGGCGCTGGTGCCCTTCCGGTCCGCGCCGCTCGGGCTCGGCCCGGGCGGGCAGGCCGACTTCACCGTGGAACCGCCGGAGACCCGCGAGTACACCGTGGGCACCTTCGGCGACGGCGACACCGTCGTCGTGGTCTTCGAGGAACGGGACGGAGAAGCCCGCTACCTCGCCGGCCGGGACGACGGAGGAACTCCGCACAACGCCACGCTCAGGGCCCGTCTCGTCAAGGGCCGCCGCTACTTCGTCCGTGTGCGCCTGTACTCCGCGTGGGGTTCGGGGGAAACCGCGGTCATGTGCTGGTGACAGCGCAGTCGGGCCGCACGGACGAGGCTGGACCACTGTCCGGCGCCGGGGGAATGGCCGGAAGTACGTAGCCTTCGGGGGAGGGATACGTACTTCCGGCCACGCGGCGTCCAAGAGGCCTCTCACATGGAGGACCGGTGCGAGGCATGCGTCGGCGTTCGGCGGCTGAACCGCCCGCTCACCGCAGGTCGCGGGTGAAGACGACTCGGGGCGGCCGGGGCCGTCGTAGTCCTCCACCACGCGTCGTCGCGGACGGCGATCAGGTGGACGTATCCGGTGCGGTCGGGGGCGACGAAGCCGATCAGGTAGCCGCGGATGCCGTTCTCGGCGCGGGCGACCAGGCAGGTCGAGCCGAACTGCCGCACCAGCGCCGTGAGATGGAGAGCGCCCAGGTCACGTTCGCCCCAGTAGCGGGAGTGGTCCTCCAGGACCTGGTGGAGGTCGTTCACGTCGGCGTGGCCGTCTTCGCGGGCGAGGTCTCCCGCTTCGGCGCGGCGGCGGGGCGGGCCGCGCCGAAGCGGTCGCGTACGGACGGTCGGTGGGCACTCCCGGGCACCGGCTCGACCGGGCGCGGTGACCCGGCCCGAACAGGGCTAGGCCACCCGCTGCTCGCCCTTGACGTCGTCGGGGTGTGCGAGGCCGAGCTGGTGGCGCAGGGTCGGGCCCTCGTACTCGGTGCGGAAGACGCCCTGTTCCTGGAGGAGCGGGACGACCTTGTCGGCGAAGGCGTCGAGGCCGGTCGGGGTGATGTGCGGGACCAGGATGAAGCCGTCGCTGGCGTCGGCCTGCACGTAGTCGTTGATGGTGCGGGCGATCGTCTCCGGTGAGCCGACGAAGTTCTGCCGGTTGCCGGTGTGGATGACCAGGTCGCGGATGGACCACTTGTTGGCCTCGGCCAGCTCGCGCCACTCGCGGGCGGTGGCCAGCGGGTCCCGGTACATGCGGACCTGGGCACGGCCCCGGGAGATGTGCTCCTCGCTCACCAAGGGGTCGATGTCGGGCAGCGGCCCGTCGGGGTCGTACGACGACAGGTCCCGGTTCCAGACGAACTCCAGGTGCTTGAGCGCGGTGGCGCCGCTGACCTGTTGGCGTCGGACGGTCCGGGCCAGTTCCTCGGCCTCGGCGTCGGTGTCGGCGAGGGCGAAGGAGGCGGCGGGCAGGATCAGCAACTGGTCGTGGCGGCGGCCGTACTTGGCGAGCCGGTTCTTGACGTCGGTGTAGAAGGCCCGGCCCTCGTCGAGGGTGGCGTACCGGCTGAAGATGGCGTCGGCGGAGGAGGCGGCGAACTCGCGGCCCTCGTCCGAGTCCCCCGCCTGGAAGATCACCGGACGGCCCTGCGGGGAGCGCGGGACGTTGAACCGGCCGTGGATGTCGAAGTGCTGTCCGGTGTGGACGAAGGAGCCGGCCTTGGCGTCCCGCAAGAACGCGCCGGAGGCCTGGTCGGCGAGGATCTCGTCACCCTGCCAGGAGTCGAAGAGCTCCTGGGTGGTGGCGAGGAACTCCTTGGCGCGGGAGTAGCGCTCCTCCTGCGGGAGGAAGCCGCCGCGGCGGAAGTTCTCGCCGGTGAAGGCGTCCCAGGAGGTGACGACGTTCCAGGCGGAGCGGCCGCCGGAGAGGTGGTCGAGGCTGGCGAACTGGCGGGCCACCTCGTAGGGCTCGTTGAAGGTGGAGTTGATGGTGCCGGTCAGGCCGAGGTGTTCGGTGACGGCGGCGAGCGCGGCGAGGACCGTGAAGGTGTCGGGGCGGCCGACCACGTCCAAGTCGTATATCTTCCCGCCCTGTTCGCGCAGGCGCAGGCCCTCGGCGAGGAACAGGAAGTCGAACTTGGCGCGTTCGGCGGTCCTCGCGAAGTGCGCGAAGGAGCTGAACTCGATGTGGCTGCCGGCCTCGGGGTCGCTCCACACGGTGGTGTTGTTGACGCCCGGGAAGTGGGCGGCGAGGTGGATCTGCTTCAGGGGCTTGGACATGGGTGCGGGGGTCCTTCCGGCTCAGGCGGACGCGGCGGCGTAGCGGTTGGCGGGGCGCTGAAAGCCCAGGAGGCCGCGCAGGGTGTCGGACTCGTACGCGGTGCGGAAGGCGCCCCGGCGTTGGAGTTCGGGGACCAGGCCGCGGGTGATCGCCGGGAGGTCGTGGCCCAGGACGGCGGGCCTGAGGCGGAAGCCGGTGAGACCCGCCTCCTGGAACTCGCCGAGCAGATCCGCCAGTTGGGCCGGGGTTCCGGTGAAGACGCGGGCGTCGCTCCGGTACGGCTCTCCCGCGAGCGAGTCGAGACGGTCCCTGCGGGCGGCGGCCTCGGCGGGGTCGTCGTCGAGGAAGACCAACAGGTCGCCGAAGACGTGCAGGAGTTCGTCGGCGCGGCCGGCCGCCTCCTGCTCCGCGCGGATCTCGGCCACGATGGCGCGGGCCTGGCCGGTGTCGTGCGGGGTGGTGTAACCGACATCGGTCTGGCGGGCGATGAGCCGGTACGGGACGGTCTGGTGACCGAGGGCGGTGACCAGGGGCTGGCCCTGCGGCGGACGGGGCGTGATGGAGGGGCCCTTGACGCTGAAGTGCCTGCCCTCGAAGTCGATGTAGTGCAGCTTGTCGCGGTCGATGAAGCGGCCGGTGGCGACGTCGCGGATCTCGGCGTCGTCCTCCCAGCTGTCCCAGAGGCGGCGCACGACCTCCACGTAGTCCGCGGCCTCGTCGAAGAGGTCGTTGACCAGGCCCTGGGACTCGGGGCTGTCGTAGGCCTCGATGCGCGGGACGGTGCGGCGGCCGAAGTGCGCTGCCTCGTCGGGGCGCGCGGTGATCTGCACGCGCAGACCCGCGCGCCCTGTGCTGACGTAGTCCAGGGTGGCGATCGCCTTGGAGAGGTGGAACGGCTCGGTGTGGGTGACCACCGCCGTCGGGACCAGGCCGATGTGCCGGGTGAGCGGGGCGACGCGGGAGGCGATCAGCACTGCGTCGAGACGACCGCGGACCTGGTCGGTGCGCTCGTCCGGGTCGAGGAACCGGGAGGACTGCGGGCCCAGGCCGTCCTCGATGGTGACGAAGTCCAGCAGGCCGCGCTCGGCCTCGGTGACCAGGTCGGCCCAGTATCCGGCGGTGAACAGTTCACGGGGCCGGGCCACCGGCTCACGCCAGGAGGCGGGGTGCCAGCCGGTGCCGTCCACGGCGACGGCGAGATGCAGCAGGGAAGAAGGGGACACGAGCAAGTGCCTTCCTGGAGATCCGTACGAGAGGGCCGGCCCTCGCGGAGGCGGGGCACGGCGGCTGGAGCAGCTGACGGGTCAGGAACAACAGAGCGCGGTGGACACGCGCTGGAGATCGATGTGGGGCCGGGAGTGGAGGTGGGCGGAGCGGAGTGCGCGGATCACGCCCGTCACCTCCTCCTTCTGGGCGCGCGACGGCGCCCGGCAGATCTCGTCGTGAGTCACAACACCCGGCTTTCCCGCGATGTTCCCGGGCTGCGGACAAGAAGGACGGGTGAGCGGCGGCGCAGGGTGAAGCCGATCGACTCGTAGAGCCGGATGGCGTTCGCGTTGTCCGCGGCCGCGTGCAGGAACGGGGTGTCGCCGCGCTCCCGGATCCCGGCGGCGACCGCGCGGACCAGGCGGGTGGCCAGTCCCCTGCCGCGGTGTGCGGGGTCGGTGCAGACCGCGCTGATCTCGGTCCAGCCGGGCGGGCGCAGCCGCTCGCCGGCGAGGGCGATCAGGCGTCCCCGGTCGCGGATGCCGAGGTAGGTGCCGAGTGCGACGGTCCGCTTGCGGAAGGGGCCGGGTCTGGTGCGGGCGACCAGGTCCAGGATCTCGGGCACGTCGTCGGGGCCGAGCCGTACCGCCTCGGGTGCGCGTTCGGCCCGCAGCGCGGTGTCGACGAGCTGGACGCCCACTCCCCCGCCGACGATCTCCCACCCGTCGGGGACCTGCTCGACGGGCTTGATCCGTACGGTGGTTCCGGGGCCGACGAGGGTGTGCAGGTCGGCCCAGGCTGCCGGGTCACCGGGATCGGCGAGGGCGGCGAAGGCGTAGACGTCGTCCGGGTAGCGGGCGGCCAGGCCGACGCGTTCGGCGAGGTGGGCGTGCGGGCCGGTGAGCGCTGCCCATACGGCGTTGTCGAGGACGGAGACGGGGTGTGCGGGGGGTCTCAGGGGGGCTCCGCCTCCGCGGAGTCGGGTCTGCTGGGCCACGGAGGCGGAGTCCCTTCCAGGTCAACGGATGTGCGTGTCAGACGTACTGATGGGCCATCAGGAGTTGTCCAGCGGCAGCCCGGGCGGGTTGATCTCCGACTTGGTCACGGCGTCGTTGGAGAGGTTCCACGCGGCGAGCCACTTGGCGTACTGGCCGTTGTCGATCAGGTGGTTGATCGCGTCGGCGAGGGGCTTCGCGAGACCGCTGTCCTTCTTGGCGGTCGCGGCGATCAGGCCCTGGAGGGAGTCACCGGCGCCGGAGTACTGGCCCGCGATCTTCGTCGCGTTGGGCGTGCCTGCGGTCTGGGTGACGTGGTACGAGAGGTTGGGGCTGGGGCCGAGGTAGGAGTCGATCTTGCCGCTGCCCAGGGCCAGGTAGATGCTGGGGCTGTCCTGGAAGTACTTGATCGTGAGCTTCTTGCCCTCCTTCTCCAGCTTGTTCTGCCACTCCAGCAGGATCCGCTCCTGGTTGGTGCCGGCGCCGACCGAGACGGTCTGGCCGGCGAGGGCCTCGTAGTCACCGTCGAAGGTCCACTTCGACGTCTTGAGCGTCTCGAAGGCGAGGTCGTCCTTGCGGTAGGAGGCGAACTCGTACTTCTGCTTGCGCTCCTCGGTGTCGGTGATGTTGGAGAAGCCGACGTTCACCTTGCCGCTGTCGATGCCGACGAAGAGGTTCTCCCAGGTGAACCGCTTGACCTCGGGCTTCAGTCCGAGGACGGCGGCGACCAGGCGGGCCAGGTCGGTCTCGGAGCCGGTGAGGGTCTTCTGGTCGCTGCCCACGAAGCCCAGCGGCGGCGAACCGGAGGGGAGGGTGCCGGACCCGATGACCAGCTTGCCGCTCTTTCTGACGGCGTCGGGCAGTTCGGCGCTGATGGACTTCACCTCGGCGACCTTGAGCGTGGTCTCCTTGGCGGCGCCGTTGGAGAGCCGGCCCACGGTGACCGTGCCGGCGCTGTCGGTCGTCCTGGTGGCGGCGTCGCTGTCACCGCCGCAGGCGGCGAGCCCGCCGGCGAGGGCGGTGACGGCGGTGGCCGCGGTGATGCCGCGCACGAGGCTGCGCCGGGAGGGGTGAAGAGGCATGGCTGTCCTTAGGAGTTGGAGAGAGGGAGGAAAGAGGTTCAGAGGACCTTGCTCAGGAAGTCCCGGGTCCGTTCGTGCCGTGGCCGGTCCAGGACCTCGGAGGGCGGCCCCTGCTCGACGATCCGACCGCCGTCGATGAAGACGACCCGGTCGGCGATCTCGCGGGCGAAGCCGATCTCGTGGGTGACGATGACGAGGGTGGTGCCGCTGGTCGCCAGGTCCTTGATGACGGCCAGGACCTCGCCGACGAGCTCCGGGTCGAGGGCGGAGGTCGGCTCGTCGAAGAGGATGACGCCCGGCCGCAGGGCGAGGGCGCGGGCGATGGCCACCCGCTGCTGCTGGCCGCCTGACAACTGGCGCGGATAGGCGCCGGTCCTGTCGGCCAGGCCCACCCGGCCGAGAAGTGCCCGGGCCAGCTCCTGCGCCTCCGTCCTGCCGAGCCTGCCGGTCGCCACCGGGGCGGCGGCCACGTTGTCGAGGACGGTCAGGTGCGGGAAGAGGTTGAAGTTCTGGAAGACGAATCCGATGCGGCTGCGCTGGGTCAGGATGGCTCGTTCGCTCAGCTCCTTGAGCCGCTCCCCCTGGCGTCGGACGCCGATGAGCTCGTCGTTGACGCTGACGTAGCCGATCTCCGGCTTCTCCAGGTGGTTGATGACCCGCAGCAGGGTGGACTTCCCGGAGCCGGACGGGCCGAGGATGACGGTGACCTCGCCGGGGCGCACGGTCAGGTCGACTCCGTCCAGGACGCGGTGGGCGCCGTACCACTTGTGCACACCGTGCACTTCGAGAGCTGCGGCGGTCATACGGCGGCCTCCCTGCGGATGCGGGCGCGCAGGTCGGTGAGGCCGGCCCGCAGCTTCTGGAGCGGGGTCGGCGGCAGGGAGCGGGTGGCGCCCCGGGCGTAGTGCCGCTCGACGTAGAACTGGACGACCGAGACGGCGCTGGTCAGGATCAGGTACCAGACGGTGGCGACCAGCAGCAGCGGCACGATGTCGCCGGGGTACGTGGCGCCCATGGACTGCACGGTGCCGAACAGGTCCAGCAGCGAGACGTAGAAGACCAGCGAGGTGCTCTTGACCAGGCCGATGAGCTGGTTGACGTAGTTCGGGGTGATGGAGCGCAGCGCCTGCGGGAAGACGATCCGGCGGAACTGGTAGCTCTTGGGCAGGCCGAGGGCGGAGGCCGCCTCGTGCTGGCCCTGGTCGACGGAGAGGATGCCGCCGCGGACGACCTCGGCCGCGTAGGCGGCCTCGTTGAGGCTGAGCCCGATCACGGCGATGACCATGTCGGTGGCGAGCCGGGACTCGTCGAAGGAGAAGAAGGCCGGCCCGAAAGGGACGCCGACGCTCAACGTCCTGTACAGAGCCGAGAAGTTGTAGAGGAAGAGCAGGACGACGATCAGCGGGATCGAGCGCAGCGCCCAGACGTAGGTCCAGCTCACCGCCCGCAGCACCGGGCTCTTCGAAAGCCGGGCCAGGGCGAGCAGGATGCCGCCGAGCAGCCCCAGAACCGCGCTGTAGGCGGTGACTTCGAGAGTGATCAGGAGCCCGTCGAGGACGGTCGGCCGCAGGAACCAGTAGCCGAAGCGGTCCCACTGGTAGAACGGGTTGGTCGCCAGGCCGTGGACGAACTGGGCCGCCAGGACCAGGACGACGGCGGTGGCGATCCAGCGTCCGGGCCGTCGCAGTGGCACAACCCGCTGCGCTGTGAGGTGTTTTGACGGTACGTCGGGCAGCGGCGGTGCCTCGGTGACGGACACGGCGGCGCCTGGGGGTTCACTCATGAGGGGGCTCCGGCGGAGTCGGGAGATTCCCCCGGGACACGGCGAACGGGGCGTACTACAGGCGCAGGACGCGACGCACGGGAACCGGGGGCGGGGCGGACGACGGCACACCGCGAGCGCGGTGTGCGTCAGGAACGCGGGGGCTGCGGAGGCGGAAGGTCAGCCCCGACAGCGGGCACGGCCCGGTGCGGTACACAGTGCGCTGCTCACGCGGAGCAGGTCGACGGCCCGGTTGGCGACCAGCGGGTCGCCGTACGGCCGTACGCAGCCCGGAGAACGGCGTGCGGCCGTCCTGGGAGCTGCGTACATGTCGGTCACCGTCGCTGTTCTCGGGGGTCTCGCGGGACCCGTGGAGCCTGTGGCTGAAACAGGCCCTTGTCGGACCCGTAGGTTAAGGCAGTCGTCCGAACCGCTGTCAATGCCGGTCCATCAGGTGAAACGGTCAGGCGCTGCGAGCCGCGTGCGCGGCCCAGTCCAGGATCTGTACGGCGGCCCCGGCGGCCTCCAGGCCCCGACAGCGGGCATGGTGGCGGCGGGCGATGCCGTCGAGGTCGAGGTGGGCGCCGAAGGCCGGACGGGCGGTCAGCCGGCGGGCGTAGGCCCACAGGGTGGGGTGGTCGGCGACGCGCCGCACGGCGTCGGCGTCCAGGTGGTGGCGGTGCACGGTGTCGAGTTGGACCAGCGTCACCCACAACTCGACGTCGGCGGCCGTGATGTGATCCCGGATCAGGTGGTCGCGTCCGACCAGCCAGCGCTCCAGCGAGCCGAGGGAGTCCAGCAACCGCTCCAGCGCGGCGGCCCGTTCGGGCACCCCGCCGCCCGCCGAACCGGCGTGCTGCGCTGCCTGCCCGATACCGTCGCACATCCGCTCGACGGCCTCGGTCTCCGACTCCGCTCCGCACGGGTACAGCGCCGGGCGGCCGCCGCCGAAGTGCCGGGCGAGGTCGCGGGTGATGTCGGCGGCGTGGGTGCTGACGATCCGTCCGGACCAGTCGTCGCTGAGCACCGGCGCGACGGCCGCGCCGGGGTACCGGTGGGCACTGGCCTCGTACAGCGGGCGCAGCGCGGAGTGGCCTCCGTCGGGACAGTCGGGGACCGGGTCCAGGAAGGTCACGGGACAGACGTCGTCGAGGCCGAGCAGGCTGTGCACGACGGCGATGCGCAGACCGTCCGCGCAGGCGGCGGCCAGGTGGAGCCGGTAGCGGCGCGGCACGGCGTAGTGCCCACTGCGCGCGTCCTGTCCGATCCGGCCCCGGAAGGCGGGGGCCGGATCGGACAGCGGGGACGTGGGCGAGCGGTGTGACGGACATGGGTCTCCCCGGGGTGTCGGTGCGCAGACGTACGCGCGGCGGAAGCGTCGTCGGGCCGAAGGTGCGGGCCGGGACAGGGAGGTGGGCGGCGGCCGGGCTCAGCCCAGGGGCCTGATCGCGCTGCTGACCCGCAGCAGATCGATGTGACGGCGGGAGGTGAGGAGAGGCGAGGGCCGGGAGGTACGGCTCACTCGGCCGACGGCCGGTTCAAGGCGCCTCATGTTTCCCTACCTGTTCACTAGGATTCCCGTCTGGAGTGTCGATCGGGCCGGGGCGCACGTCAAGGGGGCGTCCACGAGGTGGGCAGGGGCGGAGCGGGAACCCCGCCCCGCCCCTTTCCGGATCAGTGGGACTCGCGGCTGACCTCCGAGCCGCTGGAGCCGACGAGGAAGTCCAGGTCCGCGCCCTGGTCCGCCTGTTGGACGTGGTCGACGTACAGCCGCTCCCAGCCGCGCCGCGGATTCGCGAACCCCTCGACGGTGGCCGCGTTCGGGGTGCGCGCGGCCAGTTCGCCGGCGGGCACCTCCAGGTCGATGCGGCGGGCCTCGACGTCGAGGCTGATGACGTCGCCGGTCCGCACGAGGGCGAGCGGACCGCCCGCCGCCGCCTCCGGGGCCACGTGCAGGACGACGGTGCCGTACGCGGTGCCGCTCATACGGCCGTCGCAGACGCGGACCATGTCCCGCACCCCCTGCTCGAGGAGCTTGGTGGGCAGCGGCATGTTGGCCACCTCGGGCATGCCGGGGTAGCCCTTGGGGCCGCAGCCGCGCAGCACCAGGACGGAGTCGGCGTCGACGTCCAGGTCCGGGTCGTCGACGCGGGCGTGGAAGTCCTCGATGCTGTCGAAGACGACCGCCCGGCCCCGGTGGCGCAGCAGGTGCGGTGAGGCCGCCGCGGGCTTGATCAGCGCCCCGTCGGGGGCGAGGCTGCCGCGCAGTACGGCGATCCCGCCCTCCTCGACCAGGGGGCGGGCCCGGGTCCTGATCACCTCGGCGTCCCAGATCGGGGCGTCGGTGAGGTGGTGCACCAGCGGCTTCCCGGTCACGGTCAGCGCGTCCGGGTCCAGGAGGTCGGCGACCTCGCGCAGCACGGCGAGCAGTCCGCCGGCTCGGTGGAAGTCCTCCATGAGGAAGCGTCCGGCGGGCTGGAGGTCCACCAGGACCGGCACCCGGGAGCCGATGCGGTCGAAGTCGTCCAGGGTCAGCTCGACGCCCAGCCGGCCCGCGATCGCGAGGAGGTGGACGACGGCGTTGGTGGAGCCGCCGATCGCGGCGAGCGCCACGATCGCGTTGTGGAAGGACCCCTTGGTCAGGAAGGTGCTGGGGCGGCGGTCGCTGGACACCAGTTCCACCGCCAGCCGTCCGGTGCCGTGCGCCGCCTCCAGCAGCCGGCTGTCCGGAGCCGGGGTGCCGGCCACCCCGGGGACGACCGTGCCCAGCGCCTCGGCGACCAGTGCCATGGTGGAGGCGGTTCCCATGGTGTTGCAGTGCCCGCGGCTGCGGATCATCGACGACTCGGAGCGGGTGAACTGCTCCTGGGACAGGGTCCCGGCCCGGACCTCCTCCGACAGCCGCCACACGTCGGTGCCGCAGCCGAGCGGGGTGCCGCGGAAGGTGCCGGTCAGCATGGGCCCGCCGGGCACCACCACGGCGGGCAGGTCCACCGAGGCGGCGGCCATGAGCAGGGAGGGGATCGTCTTGTCGCAGCCGCCCAACAGCACCACCCCGTCGAGGGGGTTGGCCCGCAGCATCTCCTCCGTGGCCATCGCGGCCATGTTGCGCCAGAGCATGGCCGTGGGCCGCACGTTGGTCTCGCCCAGCGACACCACGGGCAGGTCGAGCGGGATGCCGCCCGCCTCGTACACGCCGTCGCGGACGGACCTGGCCACTTCGTCCAGATGGGCGTTGCAGGGGGTGAGGTCGGAGGCGGTGTTGGCGATGGCGATCTGGGGCCGGCCGGTGAAGGCGTCGGCCGGGACGCCCCGGCGCATCCAGGCCCGGTGGATGTAGGCGTTGCGGTCCTGTCCCCCGTACCACTGCGCGCTGCGAAGGTTCATCGCCGGTGCTCTTTCCGGTAATCGGTACAGCGGTCTACTATCCGGAACGCCATGCAGCATACGCAGCGCTCCCCCGCTTCGACAGCCCCCGTCACGGCCGGTGCCGAGGGGGACCGGCTGGTGGGCTCGGACCGGGTGCTCGCCGTGCTCAAGGAGCTGGCCCGGCACCCGGACGGGGTGGCGCTGGACGAGCTCACCCGGGCGATCGGCAGTCCCAAGCCGACCGTGCACCGGGCTCTGGCCGCGCTGCGCCGGGCCGGGCTCGCCGGTCAGGAGCCCGGCGGCCGCTATCTGCTCGGTGACGAGTTCCTGCGGATGGCCTTCGCCCATCACGAGGCCCGCCCCGAACACGTGCGGGTGCGGCCGCTGCTGGAGTCACTGGCCGCCCGCTTCGGGGAGACCGCGCACTACGCCGTCCTCGACGGCCGCGACGTCGTGTACCGCGCCAAGGTCGACCCGCCCACCGGTGCCGTCCGGCTGACCTCCACGGTCGGCGGCCGCAACCCCGCCCACGCGACCGGGGTCGGAAAGGCGCTGCTCGCCCATGAGTTGGGCACCCTCGACGCCGTACGGCGGTGGATCGGCCCGGTGCCCCCGCAGCGCCGGACGCCCCGGACCCTGTGCACGGCCGAGGAGTTGCACCGCGAGCTGCGGCGGACGCGCGAGCGGGGCTACGCCCTGGACGACCAGGAGAACGAGACCGGCGTCACCTGCCTCGCCCTGCCCGTGTACGCCACCTCGCCGACGGTTCCTTCGGGGGCGGTGAGCGTGAGCGCGCTGGCGTACCGGACCCCGCTGCGGACGCTGGTCGACGCCGTCGGGGAGATCCGCGACGCCCTCGGCCCGCTGAAGGAGCCCCTGCGGTGAACGCCCCCTCGGCCGCTGACCGGCACATGCGTGCCTTCGTCCTCACGGCCCCCGGCGAGTTCGCGGTCCGCGAGGTGCCCACGCCCGTGGCCGTACCCGGTGAGGTCGTGGTCGACGTCGAGCGGGTCGGCGTGTGCGGCACCGACCTGGAGTTCTTCACGGGGCACATGGCCTATCTCCACCAGGGACACGCCGGTTATCCGATGCGGCTGGGCCACGAGTGGGCGGGCCGGGTGCGTGCGGTGGGGCCGGGGGTCGATCCCGGCTGGGTCGGGCGCCGGGTCATGGGCGACACGATGCTCGGCTGCGGGTCCTGCCGCCGCTGTCGGCGGGGGGTGCAGCACGTGTGCGAGAAGCGCGAGGAGGTGGGCATCCGGGGCGGCCGCGCGGGTGCCCTCGCCGAGCAACTCGCCGTTCCCGCGGCGTCGTTGCACGCCCTGCCCGACTCCGTGGACCCGGTGCTCGGCGCGCTCGTCGAGCCCGGCGGCAACGCCCTGCGGGCCGCGAGGGCCACCGCTGCGGGGCCCGGCGACCGGGTCCTGGTGCTGGGGCCCGGCACCATCGGTCTGCTGGTCGCGCTGTTCGTCCGGGCAGCCGGGGCGGAGGTGCACCTGATGGGCGCCACGGAGGACTCCCTCGCCTTCGCGCGCGCACTGGGCCTGCCGCACGCCTGGCGCGAGGACACGCTGCCCGACCTGCCGTTCGACGCGGTCGTGGACGCCACCAACGCGGCCCGTCTGCCCGCCCGGGCGCAGGAGTTGGTCGAACCGGGCGGCCGGCTCGTGTACATCGGGCTGGCCGCCGAGCCGAGCAGGATCGACACCCGGGCGCTCGTCCTCAAGGACGTGACGGCGGTCGGTGTCCTGTCGGGCTCCCCCGGGCTCGACGCGGCCATCAGGGCCTACGCCGAGAAGGTCGTCGACCCGCGGCCGCTGGTGGCCGCGACCGTGGCGCTGGACGCGATCGGTCCCGTGCTCGCCGGCGAACGGCCGCCCGGCGCCGGCCCGGGACCGAAGATCCACGTCGATCCCCGTCTGGCGTGAGTCCGCGCCGACCGGACAGGACTCACGAACGGAGGCTGGTATTCCGTCGCCGGGGTGATCAGACTCGATCCCCTATGGACACCGTCGGCATGTTCGACGACCGGACATGTCCGACGAGACGAAGGGTTCAGCCCGGTGGACTTCAAGGTGCAGCCGACCGCCCAGGTCGACGAGACGGCGACGATCGGCGAGGGGACGACGGTCTGGGACCTGGCCCAGATCCGCGAGGACGCCCGGCTGGGCAGCGGGTGCATCGTCGGCCGGGGCGCCTACGTCGGCCCGGGGGTGCGGATCGGCGACAACGTGAAGCTCCAGAACTACGCGCTGGTCTACGAGCCGGCGGTGCTCGGCGACGGGGTGTTCGTCGGCCCGGCCGCGGTCCTCACCAACGACTACTTCCCCCGGTCGGTGGACCCGGAGGGCAGGCTCAAGCGCGGCGGCGACTGGGAGGCCGTGGCGGTGGAGGTGGCCGAAGGGGCCTCCCTCGGGGCCCGTTCGGTGTGCGTGGCTCCGGTGCGCATCGGCCGCTGGTCCCTGGTCGCGGCCGGCGCGGTGGTGACCCGTGACGTGCCCGACCACGCGCTCGTCGCCGGTGTTCCGGCGCGCCGCATCGGCTGGGTGGGGCGGGCCGGCGTACGACTGGTGGAGCGGGAGGGCGAGCCGGGGGCCTGGGAGTGTCCTGAGACGGGTGCGCTGTACGACGAGAAGGACGGCGGACTCGTCGAGCGCGCATGACTCCTGTTTCCGCCAAATCGCAAATCTTCGAACATTCACCGGCATAACATGTGTGCGAACTGTGCAGACCAAGCACAATGAGCACACGAACCAGTAGTGCCCAGGGGGGGTTACCGGGTGGAAACACCTATGTCTGAAAACAGGATCGGCACCAGCTCCGACGCCTGACGTCCGCCTGCCTTCCGCCGCCCGGCCGTCCGTGCCGTGGCGCTCACAAGTCTGCGCAAAAACAGGGGGGTTGGTGTGTCCAACCGATGAGCATCACACGTCTGGCCGCGCTCGGCCATGAGGAACCGACGCTGCTCCCACTCGCCCGACGACTCCTCACGGTCGCCGAGTCGGGGCTGCCGTCGATGCTGCTGCCCGGCGGCGAGGCCTTCGCCTTCACCATGGCCGGACGGCGGACTGCCGCCGGTTCCTGGACCCTGGAGCGGCGCGGGACCAGCACCCGCTACGCGGCCATCACCGCGCTCGGTGTCCGGTTCCTTCCGGAGGACCGGCAGCGCGCGGTCCTCGGCGGGCGCACCGCCGAGGAGTTCACGGGTCTGCTGATCGAGTCGCTGCCCGGCGTCACCAACCTCGGTGACGCGGCGCTGATCGCCTGGGCCGCCGCCGAGACCGGACATCCCAAGCTGTCCGACGCCCTGGCCCGCGTCGACGCCCTCGACGAGGACGGGCGGCCGCAGTACACCGTCGAGGCGGCCTGGGTGCTGTCCGCCATGGCGGCGGCGCGCAGCACGGTCGACGTGGAGAGACGTTTCTCCGCGGTGCGTGACCGCCTGCTGCGGGCCCGGGTCGGCGACAGCCCGCTCTTCCCGCACGCCACCGGCCCCGGCCTGGTGCCCTGGTACCGGGCGCACGTGGCCTGCTTCGCCGACCAGACGTACCCGCTCCAGGCCCTCGCCCGCGCGCACGCGAGCGGCGACGGCGACCCGGAGGCACTGGCCGCCTCCGAGGCCTGTGCCGCCCGCATCTGCGAACTCCAGGGCGACGGCGGGCAGTGGTGGTGGCACTACGACGCGCGCACCGGCCAGGTCGTCGAGGGCTACCCGGTCTACAGCGTCCACCAGCACGCGATGGCGCCGACCGCCCTGTTCGACCTCACCGACGCCGGCGGCGGCGACTTCGGCCCGGCGATTCGCAAGGGCCTGCGCTGGATGACGGACGCGCCCGAACTGGCCGCGCACCCGGAGCCGTTGATTCTCGACGAGCTCGGCGTGACCTGGCGCAAGGTCTACCGGGGCGACCCGAAGAAGGCCGTACGCGCCGCCCGCGGGCTCTCCACCCGGGTTGCCCCGGGGCTGCGCCTGAAGACCCTGGACCGGGTCTACCGCCCGCTCTCCGTGGACCGCGAATGCCGGCCGTACGAGTTCGGCTGGATGCTCTACGCCTGGCAGGGGGGCCTGATATGAACGACCGCCAGTCCCTGTTCGGGATCGAAGTGGACCCGCTGACGATGGACGAGACCGTCGAGCGCTGCCTGGCCGCGGTCCGGGACGGCAGACAGCTGGAGATCGGCGTGGTCAACGCCGCGAAGCTGGTGAACATGCGGCGCGACGCCCGGCTCGCCGAGGCCGTCTCCGGCTGTGACCTGGTCCTCGCCGACGGCCAGGCCGTGGTCTGGGCCGGCAAGGTCCTGCGCGCCCCGCTGCCCGAACGGGTGGCCGGTATCGACCTGTTCCTGCGGCTGCTGGCCGAGGCGGAGTCGGCGGGCATCCCGGTGTACTTCCTGGGCGCCAAGGAGGAGGTGCTGGAGGAGATGCTGCGCCGGGTGGCCGACCGCTTCCCCGGCCTCAAGGTCGCCGGCAGCCGCAACGGCTACTTCGACGACTCCCAGCAGGAGGAGATCGCGGACGGCATCGCGCGCTCCGGCGCCCAGATGCTCTTCCTTGGCATGACCTCGCCGAAGAAGGAGATCTTCACCGCCGCCCACGGCGCACGGACCGGCGCCCGCGTGGTCCACGGCGTCGGCGGCTCCTTCGACATCCTCGCCGGGGTCACCAGGCGGGCCCCCGCGTCCTGGCAGCGGCTCGGCGTCGAGTGGCTCTACCGCGCGCTCCAGGAGCCGCGCCGGTTGGGCAAGCGCTACCTCACCACCAACACCGCCTTCCTTCTCATGACGGCACGGGAGTTCATCCGGATCACCCCGCAGGCCGCTCCCGCGAACAGGAGTCACTGATGCGTGTCGTCGTGGTTGGACAGGGATACGTCGGTCTGCCGCTGGCCATCCGGGCCGCCGAGGTCGGCCACGAGGTGATCGGGTACGACGTCGACTCCCGGCGGGTCAAGAGCCTCGCCGCCGGTGAGTCCTTCGTCGAGGACGTCACCTCCGAGCGGATCCGCGCGGCCCTGGACAGCGGTGCCTACCGGCCGAGCGAGGCGGCCCGGGACTGCGGCGGCTTCGACGTCGCCGTGGTCACCGTGCCCACCCCGCTGCACGAGGGCACCCCCGACCTGCGGTACATCCGCGAGTCGGCGGTCACCCTCGCCCGGTACCTGAGACCCGGGGCGACCGTCGTCCTGGAGTCGACGACCTATCCCGGCACCACCCAGGAGATGTTCGCGCCGATCCTGGAGGACGGCTCGGGCCTGACCGCGGGCACCGACTTCCACCTCGGCTACAGCCCGGAGCGGATCGACCCCGGGAACACCGTGTGGGGCTTCAAGGAGACCCCGAAGGTCGTCTCGGGCGTCAACGAGGCCTCGCTGAAGGCCGTTCAGGACTTCTACGCCGAACTCGTCGACACCACCGTGCCGGTGGGCTCGCCGAAGGAGGCCGAGCTCGCCAAGCTCCTGGAGAACACCTTCCGGCACGTGAACATCGCACTGGTCAACGAGATCGCGATGTTCGCCCACCACCTGGACATCGACGTCTGGCAGGCCATCGACGCGGCCTCCACCAAGCCGTTCGGCTTCATGCGGTTCACACCGGGACCCGGCGTCGGCGGCCACTGCCTGCCGATCGACCCGTCGTACCTGTCCTGGCGGGTGCAGCGCGAACTCGGCCAGAGCTTCCGGTTCGTGGAGCTGGCCAACGACATCAACAACCACATGCCCGAGTACGTGACCCGCCGCGTCAGCGACCTGTTCAACGAGCGGCGCCGCTCCGTCAACGGTTCGCGCGTCCTGCTGCTCGGCCTGGCCTACAAGAAGAACACCGGCGACGCCCGTGAGTCGCCCGCCCTGCGCATCTCCCAACTGCTGCTCGACATGGGCGCCCAGGTCCGGGCGGCGGACCCGCACGTCGTGGAGAGCTTGCCGGTGGACACCCGGCTGGTGAGGGTCGACGTCACCCCGGAGGAGCTCGCGGCCTCCGACGTGGTCGTCCTGCTCACCGACCACGACAGCTTCGACTACGAACTCGTCGCCGAACACGCCCCCTTCGTCCTCGACTGCCGGCGCCGGCTGCCGTCCGGACCCACGATCGAGGTGCTCTGAACCATGCCGCGCATCGTCTGCGTCGCCGGGGCTCGCCCCAACTACATGAAGATCAAACCGGTGATGGACGCCCTGGAGAGCCGGGGCGCCGAGGTGATCCTCGTGCACACCGGCCAGCACTACGACCCGGCCATGAACGACGTGTTCTTCGCCGATCTCGGCATCCGCCCGCCCGACCGCTTCCTCGGGGTCGGTTCCGGCAGCCACGCCGAGCAGACCGGACGCGTGATGACCGCGTTCGAGCCCCTGCTCGCCGAACTCGCCCCGGACATCGTCGTCGTGGTCGGCGACATCAACTCCACCCTGGCCTGCGCCCTGGTCACCGCCAAGGCCGGACCGCTGCTCGCCCACGTCGAGTCCGGGCTGCGCAGCCGGGACTGGGGCATGCCGGAGGAGGTCAACCGGGTCGCCACCGACCGGGTCAGCGACTATCTGCTGGCCCCCTCCCCCGACGCCGCCGACAACCTGCGTGCCGAGGGCTACCGGGAGGACCAGATCCACCTGGTCGGCAACGTCATGATCGACACGCTGCTCGCCAACCTGGAGCGGGCCAGGGCCTCCGACGTCCTCGGTCGACTCGGCCTGGCCAAGGGCGAGTTCGGCCTGGTCACCCTGCACCGCCCGGCCAACGTGGACGATCCCGAGACTCTCGCCGGCCTGCTGAAGGCGCTCGGCGAGATCGCCGGCCGGCTGCCGTTGCTGCTGCCCGTGCATCCGCGCGCGGCCGGCCGGCTGGCCGAGATCGGCGTGCCCGGCGGCATCCGGCTGGTGCCGCCCGCCGGGTACCTGGACTTCATCGCCCTCCAGGACGCCGCGCGGGTCGTGCTGACCGACTCGGGCGGCATCCAGGAGGAGACCACCGCACTCGGCGTGCCCTGCGTGACCCTGCGGGACAACACCGAGCGCCCCATCACCGTCGAGGAGGGCACCAACGTGCTGGCCGGCCGGGACCCGTCCCGGATCGTGTCCGTCGTGCACCGGGTGCTCGACGCGCCTCCCGCACCGCGCCGGCCGGAACTGTGGGACGGACACGCCAGTGACCGGATCGCAGAGGTCCTGCTGGAGGGAGGCACGGCGAACACCCGACCGAGGCCCACCGATCGAACGTTCCCCATATGATCCGCTTGCAACATATGCTCGTCGAACGTTTGGGCGCGAGGGGGGACCACCATGGATCTCGCTGAGATCTTCCGGGTGATGCGCAGGCGCTGGTACGTCCTGCTGCCGGGACTGCTGCTGACCGTCGGCCTGACCGTGGCCGTGGCGGTGACGGTCCCGGTCACCTACCAGTCGCAGAGCACGGTGGTCCTGCTGAACTCCGAGAAGGCCACCAAGGCCTACGACGGCAATCCCTTCCTCAGCACCCAGACCTCGCTGACCGGCATGGCCGACAGCCTGGCCCGCAACCTCAACTCCGACGCCTCGCTGCGGGAGCTCAAGTCCCGTGGCGCCACCGGCACGTTCGAGGCCAAGCTCGCCGACAACGCGCAGGGGCCGCTCATGTGGCTCACGGTGACCGGCACCGACAAGAAGGCCGTCCTGAAGTCGGACCGCATCCTGACCGCGTACGCGGGCGAGCGGCTGGTGCAGTTCCAGAAACAGCAGTCGGTCACGACGGACGCCATGATCCGCATGTCGACCATCGTGGCCCCGCAGAACCCGATCGCGCAGACCAAGACCCGCATCGAGTACATGGTGATGGCCGGGGGTCTCGGCCTGGTCCTCAGCCTCGTCGCCACCTTCTACGCGGAGGCGCGCCGGCGGCCGCGTCCGGCCGTGCGCGAGGAGGAGCCCGTGCGGCCGGCCGGTGAGGCGGCCGAGTCGGTCGCCGAGCAGACGATGGCCCTGCGGACACCGCCCAGTTGGTCGCGGTCGGCCGAGCGGCGGCACGCCGAAGGGCCGCGGGACCGGCGGTCCGTCATGACCGTGGCGCCCGCCGCCGACGCGCTCGACGAGGAGTCGACACATGGACAGCGTTCGCACACCGGACAGCGAGAGAGCTGAGCCGGGCGACAGCCCGTCGCCTCCCGCCCCTGCCTCCCTCGGCACGAAGGTCCGTTCCGCGGCCCGCTGGAGCCTGATCAACACCCTGGTGATGCGCCTCGGCAACTTCGCCACCGGCATCCTGCTGGCGCGGTTCGCCCTGGGCCCGGCGGAGTGGGGCGTCTACGGCATCGCCCAGACCGTGCTCCTGGTCCTGCTGTCCGCGAACGAACTGGGGGTGGGCCTCGCCATCATCCGCTGGGAGGGCGACCCGCGCCGCTTCGCACCGACCGTGCTCACCCTGAGTGTGCTGTCCAGCGGCCTGCTGTACGTGGCGCTGTTCGCCTCGGCGCCCACGGTGGCCCGGCTGCTCGGCTCGCCCGGCGCCTCGGACGTGCTCCGGGTGATGTGCCTGTGCCTGGTGATCGACGCGGTGGCGCACGTGCCCGCCGGCATCCTGACCCGGGAGTTCGCGCAGGGCAGGCGGATGGTCATCGACGCGCTCAACTTCGTCCTCAGCACGGCCGTGACCCTGGTGCTGGCCTTCGCCGGCTGGGGCGCGATGAGCTTCGCCTGCGGCGCGGTCGCGGGCAACGTCGCCGCACTCGTCGGCTGTGCGATCGCCGTCCCCGGGACCCTGCGGTTCGGCTGGGACCGCCAACAGGCCCGCGCCCTGCTGAAGTTCGGGCTGCCGCTGGCCGGCGCGAGCCTCCTCGCCCTGGCCGTGGTCAACGTGGACAGCATGGTCGTGGGCTCCTCCCTCGGCCAGATCTCGCTCGGCTTCTACGTCCTGGCGTTCAACATGTCCGGCTGGCCGGTCCGCGTCATCTCCGAGGCGGCCCGGCGGGTCTCCTTCGCCGGTTTCTCCCGGCTGGCCGACTCGCCGAAGGCGCTGGCCCAGGGCTTCAGCCGGGCCCTGGGCGTCCTGGTCACCGGCACGGTGCCGCTGTGCGTCCTGCTGGGCGGGCTCGCGGCCCCGGTCATCCACCTCGTCTACGGCGGCAAGTGGCTGCCCGCCGCCGAGGCGCTGCCGTGGCTGATGGCCCTGGGCCTGATCCGCATCGTCTGCGAACTCGCCTACGACTGTCTGGTGGCGGTCGGCCGGCGCCGTTCGCTCATCCTCGTGCAGGGCCTGTGGGTGGCCGCCCTCGTCCCGGTCCTGATCGTCGGCGCCCGGCTCGGCGGCATCGTCGGTGTCGCCCAGGGCCATGTCCTGGTGGGCGCAGGGCTCGTCGTCCCCGTCTTCCTCCACGCCCTCACCCGCGCCGGGATCGGCCTCGCCCCCATGGCCCGGGCCTGCGCCTGGCCCTTCCTCGGCGGCGTGGCGATGACCCTGGTGCTGCTCGGCACCAAGCGGCTGCTGGGCGAGGGCACCCCGGCCCTGTTCGTGACCGGCGCGGCCGCCCTCGCCTGCTACGTGGTGTGCGTGCTGCCCGGCCGCCGTTTCCTGCTCGGCTCCCGGACCCCGGAGACCGTATGACCACGCTCCGCCGACTCCTCCTCGGCCTGGCGCTCTTACTGACGGCCGCGTGCTCCTCGGGCGGTGAGAAGGCCGACCGCGCCGACCCGACGCCCACGCGGGCGCCCCGGGTCTCCGCCGACCCGACGCCCTCCCCGAGTGCCTCGCCCTCCTCCAGTCCGACCCTTGCGCTGCCCACCCACAGGCCCAGGCCGT
>NZ_LJBR01000207.1 GCF_001282115.1 Streptomyces sp. NRRL B-24085
TCCGTAGAGTGGGGACATGCGCAGGAGAGCTGGGCGCTCGCGCGCGGGGCGGGAGGGCATGGGTGTGGCCGTCGTGTGCGCGGTGGCCCTCGTCGGAGTCGGAGCGGCGCCGGAGTTCGGCCCTTTGGTCACGCTGCCCGCTGCGTTCGCGTCGGCGAGCGCGGTCGGTGTGCTGCTTCTGTGGAGTCGTGCGCGCCGGAGGCTCACTGTCCTCGCCTGTGCGGCCGGCGTCGTTTCACTTGCCGCCACCGCCGCCGTCCTGCTGTTCGGGGAACGGCGACGGGACGCGGGATCCGGGGGCGGCTGGATACTCGCCGAGTCCGCGGCGCTGCTTGTACTGACCGTCCTGACGGTACGAGCGGCGAGGTCCGGCCGGCAGGCAGCCTCGGCGGCGGTGGCCGCGACGGCCGTGCCGGTGACACTGACGCGGTTCTGGTCGGGGCCTCCCAGCCTCGTCGCCCTCGGAGGGGGTGCCTTCTGGACGCTGCTCGCCCTGCTCGCCGTCGCGGTCGGGCTCTACCTGCGGTCGCTCGACAACGGGCGGATACGGTCCGTGGCCGAGGGCCGCCGTGCGCAGCGCCTGCAACTCGCCCGCGATCTGCACGACTTCGTGGCGCACGACGTGAGCGAGATGCTGGCGCTGGCCCAAGCGGGACAGTTCCTGGCGGAGCAGGCCCCGGGGGAGACATCACGGGTCACACAGGCGGACACGTTTCACCGTATCGAACAGGCAGGGTTGCAGGCCCTGGCCTCGCTGGACCGGACGGTACGAATGCTTCACGACGACGATGCCGACGGGAGAGTCGGGGGCGCCTACGCGGGCGGCGACAGGGACCGGGAGCCGGACATGCGCGCGCCGCTTCCTGATCTGGAGCAACTGCCCGAACTGGTCACGCGTTTCTCCGCCTCCAGCACCGCGCGGATGGACCTCCACATCGACCCTGAGCTGCTGGACACCACACGGCGGGACGTGACCACGACGGCCTACCGCGTCGTCGTGGAATCGCTCACGAACGTACGACGTCACGCCCCGGCCCCACGCCTGGTCAATGTGGCTCTTCGCCATGAGGCAGGGGCACTGGTGGTCACCGTGACCAATGACGCCCGCTCCGCGACCGCCCCCCCGGCCATAGGGGGCGGCGGGGGCCGGGGCCTGCGCGCACTGACCCAGCGGGTCGAGGCGATCGGCGGATCGCTGTCCGCAGGACCCCACGATCCGCCGGGGTGGCGTGTCACCGCCGTCCTGCCGCTGAACCCTGACGGAGAAGGGGAGGGGCCCAGGTGAGCGGGACAACCGGGCCGATCCGGCTGCTGATCGCCGACGACCAGGAGAACATCCGCGGCGCCTTTCGGATCATCCTCGACGCGCAACCCGACATGACCGTCATCGCCGAAGCGGGCGACGGCGTGTCGGCCGTCGAGCAGGCCCGCGCCCTGCGGCCTGACGTCGTACTCGCCGACATCCGGATGCCACGGCTCGACGGTCTGGAGGTCACCCGGATCCTGGCCGCACCCCAGGACGGCGAACCGATCCGTGTCATCGTGGTCACGACCTTCGACCTCGACGAGTACGTCCACACCGCGCTGCGCAACGGTGCCTGCGGGTTTCTGCTCAAGCGCTCGGGTCCCGCCCTGCTCACCGAGGCTGTGCGCGCCGCCATGGCTGGTGACACGCTCATCAGCCCGCAGCTCACCGTGCGTCTGCTGCGCGACCTCGCAGCGCCGACGCCGAACCCTCGCCGCGATGTCCCCGACCGGCTCACCGACCGCGAACTGGAGATCACCCGGCTGGTGGCCCAGGGCCGGACCAACGCCGAGATCGCCTCCGAGCTCTTCATCGCGCCGGGCACGGTGAAGAACCACGTTGCGGCCGTCCAGCGCAAGCTCGGTGCCCGCAACCGTGTGGGAATCGCGGCCTGGGCCTGGGAAACGGGCCACGCTGCGCCCTAGGACTCCAGATGGAGATCGCCACTGAACGCAGTCCGGCCGTGCTGGCTCCGCGAAGACGGCCGGAAGCGGTGCACGGCTGACTGCCGACACAGGGGCCGGCACTACGACAGGCGGTAGCTGCGGACGGCGTAGGGGCATGGCTCGCGCGTGTGAGGAGTGCGGCGACGCCGGCTGGTGATGGCTTGGCAGGGGGCCGGCCGTTGATCCTTCCGTTCTCGGATCTTGCATGATGACCGGCATGAACACGGAAACTTGCGACCCGGCCGAGTTGGCCGCCCTCCGCGACATCTTCGCTTCCCGGTCCGAGGCGGTTCCACCGGCCGGTTGGGAGGCGGTGCGGTCGTTCGAGGCAGAGCACGGCATCGTGCTTCCGGAGCCCTATCGCACATTTGTGGCGGAGATCTGTGACGGACTGCGCGCAGGACCGCCCTACTACGGTCTGCTGCCACTCGCGCTGACGCCTTCGGACTGGGGCCCGGACCGGCCCGAGCGCCTGCTCGCCGAGCCGTTTCCGCTCACGTCGGCATGGCTGTGGGAGGAAGAGGAGGCCACCCAGGAGGCTTTGTCGGAGCAGGAGTTCGAGGCCCGGATGGATTCCGTGTTCGACCACGGCTCGCTGCTGCTGGGCACCGACGGCTGCGGCATGTACTGGCATCTGATCGTCACCGGCCCGCAGCGCGGTCACGTGTGGCTGATCGACGAGAACGCCGCGATACCCTTCGGCACCCGGCCGGACACCTCTCTGATGCCAGGCACGCCAGGGTTCGCGGGATGGGCGACCCATTGGGCCCAGGGCCGGCCGTGGTTCGCGGATGCGTGAGTGAGTGAGCGTGCGGTGGCCAACGATGCCAAGCCTGAGGCTACGAGACCTTCGGGCATCCAGCCCCCCGTCGAGAAGGGGAGCAGCACCCATGCCGTCCGGTGGGGACCCCTGTGGGGGAGTGGAGGTTCCTTTCCTGTCGGCACCTCCGCCGGCCACGGGCTGATCACTGCGTCCCGGGATCTCGACGAGATACCGGGACGCACCTCCGCGTTACGGCCGTGTGGTCAGGGCGCGTCGATGAGCATCCGGCCGTCAGCGGGCGCGAGCGCGGCGAACGCGCTCGCGTAAGCGGACTGGACGCGGGAGCGCTCGGTGACGTTCGGTGTGGCGTTGGTGCAGGCCGTGCCGGCGCTGGATCCCGACATCAGTTGCGAGCAGGGGCCGGGCTTGGTGTCCGGCAGTCCGAGGCTGTGGCCCAGCTCGTGCGCGGCGATACGGGTCTTGTTGTAGCCCTGCTCCACGGCCTGACTGCCGAGCTCGACGCGGACCTGACGGCCCGGCCGAACGGGGCCGAGCGTGGCCTGCGGCCAGCCCGTCGTGGCGACGATCACGATCTCGGCCGTGGAGCCGGGCTCCGCTTCGACCAGATGGACGTTGCTCACGTTCGCGTTCCAGGAGGCGACTCCGGCCGCGATCGCGGCCTCCCAGCCTGCGGCGCGGCTGTCGTCGTAGCGAAGGGTCACCGCTGCCGCCAGCGCGGCGGACGCCTCACCCGTGGGAGCGGGGGCGGGGGCGGCCGTCGCGGCGCCCGCCGTGGCGAGGACGAGGGCTGTGGCGGAAGTGCCGGCCTTGAGCCAGGTGCCGAGGGGCATTGCTGCTCCTTCATCCGTGGGGGAGTCCGGCCCCGGCGGGGCCGGGTGCGCGAAGGAGCGGTACGGGTTGTCCGGTGGGGGCCGGACGCACCGTCGACCGCCCCTCCGGGGCGTTGCGATGGTATGCCCTGCCCTCCCCGCCCGTCATGTACCTGCCATGGTGAATTTCCGTCAGATTCCGGTCCGCAGCGGAAGTTGTGCGGCCGACCGCCCTGACGAGGCGCGGCACGCCTGTGGCCAGGAGCTGTGCTGCGCTCAAGACGACGAAGCCGGCATCCATGAGGGCGGCTGCCCAAGGAGGTTGCTCGAACTCGTCGGTGTACATGTAGCGCTGGTCTCCGACGAAGGCGGTCAGCGGCACGTCCTCGGATCAGTACTCGACAGGGGCGGGTCACTCCGGTGCCGGAACCCGGTTCCCCTTAATTCCCAGCGGAAGGTGACCTGCGAGTCCTCCACCTTCACCCCTCCTCTTCGTGCTCTCTGGCACGGCCTCCGCCCTCCTCGGGAAGCGCGCGTTATGGATCTTTCTACCGGGCCGCCCGGACCTGGATTCAAAAATTATTGCCAGTACCTGGGTTCATTTTTCAGAGTCTGCGTTACGCTGGGTGCCATGGAAGCGATGTCACTGCCCGCGAACCGGTACTGTTCGATCGCCCGAACCCTCGGCGTGCTGGGACAGAAGTGGAATCTTCTGCTGCTCCGCGAGGCCTTCCTCGGCCGCACCCGTTTCGCTGAGTTCCAGCGCATCGGCATCCCCAACGCGACCCTGGGCCAGCGCCTGAGCGACCTCGTGTGCGCCGGGCTCATGGAGCGCGTGACGTACCAGGAAGAGGGGGAGCGCAGCCGAGAGGCGTACGCCCTCACGCAGGCCGGACGCGACGTGCTGCCGGTCCTGGCCGCCCTCAGCGCATGGGGAGACCGCCACCTCCCGCAGGAGACGGGGCAGGGAGTCGTCTACGCGGCCGACGGGGAACGCCCGGTGCATCTCGAATTCCGGGACGCGGACGGTGAGTTCGTCGACCAGGACGCTGTTTCGATCATTCGGGGGCCGGCCTATTACGCCGCCCTGGCCGCTGCCGACCGGTCGTCCGACGCCGCCGACGGTATCAACCTTCTCAGTTAGGAAAGCACCATGCCCACCAGTGGTCCCCTCGCCTATGACGTCTTCGTCGCAGACCCGATCCCGCAGAACGTGACGGATCTGGTTCCCAACGGGGACCGGCGCATGTTCTCGCCACTCTCCGTCACCCTCATCCACGGCGAACGGGATGCCGTCCTGGTGGACCCGCCGCTGACCTCCGCCCAGGCGCTGGAGGTGGGTGACTGGGTCGAGGCGACCGGCAAGAACCTGACCCACATCTTTGCGACCCATGGTCACGGTGACCACTGGTTCACCGCAGACGTCCTGGCCGAGCGCTTCGGCGCGCAGGTCGTCGCTTCCGAGGGCACCATCCGGGAGATGCACCGCAACGTCTCCCTCCGCCCGCACTTCTGGGACGCGCTGTTCCCCGGACAGATCCCGGAGACCTCCGTCACGGCCGCACCCGTGCCCGGTAACCGGTTCACCCTGGAGGGGCACGACCTGCGCATCGTGGAGGTCGGCCACAGCGACACGGACGAGACCAGCGTCCTGCACGTACCCGACCTCGAGCTGGTCGTAGCCGGCGACGTCATCTACAACGGCGTGCACCAGTACCTCGCCGAGTCCGCGAACGGCGGCCGCGACGCCTGGCGCAGGGCCATCTCCGTCGTCGAGGACCTGCGACCGCGGCACATCGTGACCGGACACAAGAACAAGGAACTCGACGACGACGCCGAGCGCGCCATCGCCGAGACCCGGCTCTACCTCGACGCCGTCGACGAACTGCTGGCCAAGCACGAGGAACCGCTCGACTTCTTCAACGCCATGCTGGACCGGTTCCCCGACCGCCTGAACCCGGGCGCCCTGTGGGGAGGCGCTGTCGCGCTGTACAAATAGGGCTCACCACGAGCGGGTTGAAGGCATACGCCGTCCGGACGGCCCTGTTTGAGGCGGTGCCGCGGCCCACGCCCACGCCGGCACATCCTCGTCGCGACTACGCGCTCCCGGGACCGGCCGGTGCGAGGACCGAGACCTGCCCTCGCACCGGCACGGAAGACAGTCGTCAACCAGCCCCGGCGAGGCGGGTGATCTGTTCGGCGGCGCTCTTCTCGATCTCGGCCGCCAGGTCTCGCGCCCGTGGTGAACTGCCCGAGGTCCGTTCGCTCGTGCACAGGGCCCGTACCTGGACGAGATGTGCGCGCAGGCCACGGGTCAGGAGCTGGTCGAAGTCCCCGCCCCTGGTGGCCTTCGCCCGTCCGATGGTGTCCAGGGTGACCATGCCGGGCATGTTGTGGCCCTCGTGGGGACGGGTGTCAGGAATTCCTGACAGTTTCAGCAGCTCGCGGAGCTTGCCTAGTTCGTCTTCGAGTCTCCTTCCCGATTCCGCCGCCCAGTCGGCCAGAGCCGGACGCCCGGCACGTGCGGGCGCCAGGTCGGTGAGCAGACGGGCTCGTTCGTCCATGGGGATCATCAACTGGATCCAGGCGGTGTCGGTGTCGTTGAAGGATGCCGGCCTCGTCGGGTCGGCCGCCGGCTGCGTGGTGCAGCCGGCGACCGCCAGTGCGAGGAGCAGACCGCCCACCGACCGCCGTGTCAGAACGTTCCGGCGGAGTTGCACTTGGCGCTCTGCACGATGCAGTCCTTCACCCGCTGCCCCAGGGCGGCGTTGTCCCAGGCGTTGAAGAAGTCGCCGTGGATGGAGGACGCCATGCCGGACGACAGCGTGAAGCCGTCGCCGCTCCCGCTGGTCGGGTAGCTGATGACGAAGGAGACCGAGGGGATGGCGACCGGGTAGGCACCGCTGCACCTGCCGTCGTAGGTGAAGGCGACGTGCGACTTGTGGTCGGGGCTGTCCAGGTGCTTGCCGTCCCAGCAGTCCGGGAAGACCAGTTGGTGGACGAGCTTGGCCGTCGGAGCACAGAGCGGCCAGTTTCCGTCGGCACTGCGTCCGGTCTCCCCGCCGGGTCCGGCGCAGAAGAACTGGTTGGGGGAGCCCGCCGGGGTGGCCACCTGGGACTTGGCGTTGCCCGCGATCATGCGGAAGCCCTGGGGGAAGGGCACGGTCGCCGTGGGGTCGGGCAGCCGGGAGCCGTAGTAGACGATGACACCGTCGGGCTCCACCGCCTTGCCCCGCTCATACAGGGTGGGGACCCAGTAGGCGGAGAGGTCCTTCGCCGGTGTGCAGCTCGTCGCCGTGTTGGCCAGCAGGCTCTGGGCCGTCGTGGACGCGTCGGTGCTCCTGTTGCCGAAGAAGCTGTGCATGTGGGAGGCACCGGGCAGGCCGGGAGCGACGATCGGGTCGTCCGGCTTGGAGTGGCTGTAGGTGCAGGTGGCGTTGAACTCGGGGACGCGCACCGCGTTGCCGGGCACCGCCGCCGGGGTCATCGCCCGGAACTGCGTGAGCTGGGCTTCCCATTTCGCCTGGTCGACGTCGACCCAGCCCGGTGCGGGGCCGTCGCCGCCGCTGACGAAGGAGAACCAGTTGATGTTGACGAAGTCGCCGGGCGTGGAGCTGCGCAGCACCGCGAACACGGTCTGCGGACCCGTCGGATGGGTGGTGACGTCGGCGCTGCGGGTCACCCAACTCTGCCAGCCGCCGGTGGGGCTGGTCTGGAGCACGGCGAGCAGGGGGCCGGTCAGGGAACCGGTACGCAGTTCGATCGAGCCCGACCCGGTGGCTGAAGCGATGCGGGCCGAGACCGTCAGACGGCCGGCGGCCCCGAGGTCGACCTGGTCGAAACGCATCCAGTCGCCGTCGGCGAGGAAGGCGGCGTTCTGGCCGCCGTCGGTGTCCGCCGTCGTCTCCAGGCCGACCCCGGACTGGGCCGCGTAGGACTCGGCCTGGACGGTGACGGCAGCGGCGTTCGCCGACGGAGCGCCGAGCGTGATGCTGAGGGCGGCTGCCACCACCATCGCCAGCGCTCCCGCTAACACGGGACTGAGATGAAAGGAGTATCTGTGCATGTCACTTCCTCGTTGGAGTGGGTCGGGCCGGGCGCGGACACGGAGGGCTCGGGCCTGACTACTGGTAGACGTGCACGTAGTCGACGAGCATGCGGGAGGGGAACGGGGTCGATCCGTCGGGCGGGCCGGGCCAGTCACCGCCGACCGCGAGGTTGAGGATCATGTAGTGCGGGTGGTCGAAGATCCAGGGACCGCGTGTGCGCTCCACCTGCTCCTTGTCGAGGGTGAGGACGGTGCGCCCGTCTACGCTGAAGACGATGCCCTTGCTGTTCCAGTCGGCGGCCCAGGTGTGGAAGTCGTCAGAGAAGTCGGCGGCCTGGGGGAGTTGGTAGGGCGATCCGATCCCGTTGCCGCCGTTGTAGGCGGGAGCGTGCACGGTGGAGTAGGCCGTCTTCACGTCCTTGCCGAGGACCTCCATGATGTCGACCTCGCCGTTGTACGGCCACGGTCGCCCGGTCAGGAAGTCGGCGCCCATCATCCAGAACGCGGGCCACAGTCCGTTGCCCTTGGGCACCTTGATACGGGCCTCGACCCGCCCGTAGGTGAACTGGAAGGTGGCGCCCGTGTTCATGCGGGCCGAGGTGTACTGGCAGGTGGTGCTGCCGGTCAGTGGGTCGGGCGGGCAGGACCTGCCGGGGCTCGCCTCCTTGCGGGCTTCCATGACGAGGTGCCCGCTGCCGTCCAGCGCGGCGTTCTGCTGGTCGGTGTAGTACTGGAGCTCGCCGTTCTGCCCGGTGCCGGGGTCGGCCCGCCACTTCGACTGGTCGGGCTTCGCGCCGGAGGGCCCCTCGAAGTCGTCGCCCCAGACCAGCCGCGGCGGCTGAGCCGGGTCCGGGGGCAGCGGCGGTGCGGGCAGGGGAGCGCCTCCGGTGCCGTACACCTGGAACTCCCACAGGGAGTAGCCGTAGGCGGTGGCACGTTCGGTGCCGTACATCCGCACGTACCGGCCCGTGCCGGAGACGGTCAGGGTCTGTTTGAAGCCTGTGCCGGTCGTCGTCGAGTAGATCGGCGTCCAGTCGGAGCCGTTCGGGGAGACCTGGATCTGGAAGGACTTGGCGTAGGCGGGGTCCCATTGCAGGATGACCTTGTGGATCTGCGCGGTCGCGCCGAGGTCGACGGAGATCCAGCCCGGGTCCGTCCAGCCGGTGGTGGGGCTGGTCGCCCAACGGGAGGCCGGATCGCGGTCGAACGCCCGGGCGGGGGTGCACTCCCAGCAGTTCCCGTCGCTCTGCGCGGACGAGGCCGCACCCGTTCTGCCGTAGGAGAGCAGCGTGTCACCGCCGCTGTCGGAGCCGCCGGTCCCGAAGACCTGCAACTCCCATAGCGAGTAGCCATATTGGGTGGCCCGCTGGGTGCCGTACATGCGCACGTAGCGGCCGGTGGCCGTGACGGGCAGGCTCTGGGTGCCGCCGGTGCCCGCTGCCGTCTCGTAGACGGTGGACCAGGCCTCCGCGTCGTTCGAGACCTGTATCCGGAAGGCCTTGCCGTAGGCGGCCTCCCACTGGAGGGTCACCTTGCTGATCGAGACCTGGGCGCCGAGGTCGACCCTGATCCACTGCGGGTCGGTGAAACCGCTGGACCAGCGCGTCGTGGGATCGCCGTCGACCGCGCCCTGGGCGTTGAAGGGCTGTTCGGTGCTGGACGCGACGACGGGCTTGCCTTGCGACAACAGGGCCTCGGCGGCGCGTGCTTCGGGAGCGGGCAGGGACGTGAACGTCAGAAGGGTGGCCACCACGGCGACCAACAGGCCGAGGCGACGGAGCGGAGGACGCACGGGCGACTCCTCAGTGGGGGTGAGAGTGAGGGAGCGTTCCCTGAGCGCTGAGAATGGGCCGGTGCGCAAGGAGTGTCAAGGCTTCGTGCACAAGGGAGAGTTGGGCCGTGGAGGCGGCTGGGGACACCGAGGGAACGATCTCACGGCTGTTGCGCGGGGCACTTGTGGCATCCGGCGGCGGAACGGGATGCCGTGTGTGCCAGGGCGATATGTGCCGGAGGGTGCGTCCTGACCGGGCGTTGACACGTCATCGGGAAGCGGACATCCTGATGGGAAAACGCTCCCTGGCGCACAGGGTTGGCCGGGCTCGGGCGATCGGAAGGCAATGAAACGACCTACGCTTGCGGTGGTCGCCGCCCGAGCCGGCGTGTCCAAGTCGAGCGTCTCGCGGGTGGTCAACGGTGAGACCACCGTCGCGCCGGAGATCCGGGACGTGGTCATGCAGGCGGTGCGTGAACTCGGCTATGTACCGAACGCCGCTGCCCGCAATCTGGTCACCCGTCGTACGGACGCCGTCGCCGTGGTGGTGTCCGACCCGCCCAAGGGCGTGGTGTCCGACGACCCGCTGTTCTCCACCGTGGTGCGCACCGTCAGCAGGGAACTCGAAGCCGTCGGCAAACGCGTGACCCTCCTCCTGGCGGAGTCCGACGAGAGCCGGGCGCGGGTCGAGCGCTACGTCGCCGGCGGCCACGTGGAGGGCGTCATGCTCGTGGCCCTGCACGGCGCGGACCCCCTGCCGGCCGCGCTCGCCCGCATGGGCCTGCCCGTGGCCTCCTTCAACCGCACCTCGGCAGCGGGCGTCCCGTACGTGGCCCTGGACAACGCAGGCGGCGCGAGGCTCGCCGTCCAGCACCTCCTGGACCAGGGCAGGCGCCGCATCGCCACCATCACGGGACCTCTCGACCTGTTCGAAGCCCGTGAGCGGCTGGAGGGATATCGGGCGACCCTCCGCGACACCGGTCGCCGTTCCATCGTCGCGCTGGGCGACTTCACCAGGTCCTCCGGTGCGGAGGCCATGCGCCAGCTCCTCGAGGACGACCCGGCGCTGGACGCGGTGTTCGCGGCCAACGACCTCATGGCCATCGGGGCCTTGCGGGCACTGCACCAGGCGGGCCGCCGGGTCCCCGACGACGTGGCCCTCGTCGGCTTCGACGACATAGAGGCCGCCTCCTACACGACGCCCGCGCTGACCTCCGTACGCAGCTCGATGGCCGATCAGGCCACGGCCACGGTGCGCCTGCTGCTGAAGCTCATCGAGGGCGGCGCCCTGCACCCGGTGATCATGCCGAACGAGCTGATCGTCCGGGAATCGACGTAATCAGTGGAGGGAGGGCACGCTGATGTGCAAAGTGGATCACCAGGCCGCTGCGGTGACCGCGACAGCAGCTCTGGCGGCGGCCCACCCGCACTTGCTGCAACGGGACTCTGCGCATCCGGCACTGGAAGGGTGCGAGCACGTCGAGTGGTCGGCCATTCCCGGCTGCCCGGTCGACGTCTCTGTCGTCCTGCGCGGGCTCCTCGATCCCGACGCGGCTGAGATGGCGGAGCGGGCATTGGACTGGCTGGTGATGTCAGGGCCGATGTCCATCAGTTTCACGATGCACGCTGTCGTTCCGTACCTGCTTCGACTGACAGTCGATCCCTCGACCCCACGCCGGAACGAGTTGGTCGGGATCGTGCTCGTGGCCGCCGCGCTGTCCGCACCGACCGACCCTGACAACGCGTGGGACCTGGCGGTCGGTGGCCTTGAGGAGGACCACCCGGAACGGGCCCTGTGCCGAGCTGCGTTCATGGCCAACGCGGTGTGGGTGCGACGACTGCTGGCCGATGACGAACTGCTGGCCGGCCTTCACCTGGACGACGGCGAGCGGGCGTCGCTGGTCCAGGCGGCCGGACTGTGATCCCGCACCGCCCTCAGGCTGACGCGGGGACCATCGCTCTTTCGTGGCCCGCAGTCCGTGCTACGTGCATGAGATCATCCGCCCATGAGCAGTGACCTGGAAGTGAGCGCTCTGGCGATCAACGTCACGATCCCGCAGGCGCTCCGCTGGACGGATACGCGACGTGGCGAGGAGTTCCAACTGACCACACTCAACATCCGGCTTCTCCCGGACGGTCACCTCGCAGTGAAAGCCTACGGACGGCCGGTTGGCGGGGGGCGGGGCGCGTATGTCTCGTTCCCGGTCCCCGACGAACCGGCGCTGGCGGCTCTGGTCGCCGACGCCGCCGACCGTGCCGGGACGCTGTGGGCCGCCCATCGCGGACTCGGTTGAGCCGCGTTCGCCTTCCAGGCAGACGGCGGCCGTCTCCAGCCCTCGCACCGAAGAGGAGGGCCGCCGTCGGCGGATCGGGGTTGCCCGGCGCAGGTCAGGAAGTGCCGCTCGGGATCACGCAGTTCTTCGGCTGTTCCTTGCCGGCGGGCCAGCCCAGACCGATGAACTTCAGGGTTCCGCGCACGCCCTGCCCCGGGTTCAGTTCGACCACCGCGACCGGCTTGTCGTACGGATTCCCGCCGCTGGTCAGGCAGATCAGGCCACTCGTGCCCCGCACCCGGTGGACCGACTGGAGCTTCGACCACTCCTGGCGGACGTCCGCGAGGCTGGGCGTCTGTTCGGCGTCGTTGCCCTGTACCTCGTGCAGGGCCGTGCCGATGGTGACGAGCCCGTCGTAGACGAGCATGGTGCGGGAGTCCTCCAGGTTCGGAGTGGAACCGAGGTCAGTGCCCGCCCTGCTCGTGCTCGTGATCAGGTCGTTGAGGGTGTTCAGGGCTGCTTTGGGCTCCGTGAGGTACTGGGGGAGTTCGCTGGCGGTGGGCTCGCGGTGGTGGGTCGCTTTCCACCGCTTGGTCCAGGCGGCCAGCTCGGTGTCCCAGGCGGCCGGGTGCGCGGGGGCGGCGTACTGGACCGTCACCTTGGCCCCGCCGTCCTCGCCGCGCAGTTGCGCCCAGTCCTTCTCGGACATGGCCTGGCGCAGCGAAGCGGCGTCCGATCCGCTGACCAGGGTGAAGTGCCGGTCGGCGCAGGTCTGTTTGGCGAGGGTGAGTGCGAAGATCCGCAGGTGCAGTGTGCGCCCCGCGAAGTAGACGGTGTCGGCCGCGGAACCGCAGATGTTGTTGGCTATCTGCTCGAACTGGCTGCCGGTCGAGCCGGCCTCGCTGATCCCGGGAGACTCGTAGGGCATGTCGGCGGGGCCGGCCGGGCCGGTCTCCTTGATCCCCCGGAACGCGCTCGCCAGCGACTCGTCGTAGGCGTCCGGGCGGGTGTCGTGGACCAGCACCGTCCTGGCGTTCCGCTTGCCCCGCTCGCCGTTGAAGTTGGCCAGGGCCTGAGCCGCGTTGCCGTTGGTGGGGATGATCCGGGCCAGACCGGGGAATCGCTGCTTCTGCCCGTCGACGTTCGCGATCCCGTCTCCGCTGATCCGGGAGGCGAGGACCGGGACGCCGTTCGCCGTCAGACGCCGTACGGCCTCCTCGGTGGCGTCGAGGGTCAGGTTGAAGCCCGTGACGGCCCTCAGCTTGTCCTCGTCGGATTCGGCCATGTCGAGCAGTGTGCCCACGACCTTGTCCTGATGGCCGTAGTTCAGCCCGGGGTTGGCCAGCACCAGGCGGATCTTCGGCACTTGGCCCTCGCCCGAGTTGGCCTGTCGCTGGCCCAGATACGCCCCCTGGAGGTCGCTGCGCATCTGCCGGCGCAGCGCCGCCATGTCCGACTGGAGGGGCAGCATCATCGCCACGGTGACGTGGGGCTGGTTCGCGATCCTCTTGTTCTCCACCGATATGGCCTCGGCCACGGCAGTGATCTCCGGTGTGCCGAAGTCGTAGCCCGCGCCGTCGACGCCGATGCACTCGCCGTCGACCTTCTCGATGCCGTCGCGGCAGGTGTCGGGCTTCTGGAGGGCGGGAACGCCGTACACGCCGGCGGCCACGAACAGCGCCACGCCCGCCACCGCGTAGAGGATCTTTCCCCACCTGGGCAGCCTGTTCCACCTGGGTATCCAGCCGGGCATCCCCGTTACCTCCTTCGGCCGAGCTGATCGGTGCAGTCGCAGCGCAGCAACGGCTGCTCGTTCACGGCCAGTTGGCTCCATGCGGTCGCTGTCGGGCCGAGTTCTCCGGCGCCGTCGAAGTCCATGGCCGACAGTTGCCGCAGCAACTGCGCCAGGGTGTTGGCCATTTCGCGCCCGGTCGGCCTGGTGCGCTCCTCGCACAGCCACACGGCGTGCAGCAGTTGGTCGACGGTGCGGCGCAGCGGCGGTCCGTCGAGGGGTACCTCACCCTGGGCGCGCTTGCGGCGCTCGTCCGCCCCGCCCGGATAGGGTGCCTGGGCGATCTCCAGCAGTTCCTCGCACCACTGACGGGGACGGCCGGGGAGAGCTCTGACCAGGTGTCGGACCGCGTCGTCGACGCCGCCGGACACGAGGTGGTGGTTCATCTGGTGGGTCGTCACCGAACGGAACGCGCTGCCGCCCGGCTCGCTCACGGCGTAGTGGTCGCGCAGCAGGTGGTGGTCGGCGTACCAGGCGGCACCGTCGCGCTCCAGCCCGTACAGCCGGTGCACCAGCAGCTGGCGCAGCCCGAAGTCCCCGATGAAGTGCCGCTTGCAGTGGGGCCACCCGGTGTCGTTGAGCAGCCGCGCCACCTCATGTGCCGTCAGACACAGAACGCGGCCTGCCTGGTGGTGGCGCAGCAGGACGTCCGCGCACTCCTGGTCGTGCGCCACCGACAGATGGGTGAGGAGATCGAGCCACTGGTCATGGTGCTCGCCCGGAAGCCGCACCGGCAGTTGGTCGAGGACCAGCTCCTGGAGGAGTACGTCCGTCACCCGCCGCTCGGGACCGCCGTCCGGAGAGTGCAGCCTGGCGTCCAGGATGGCCCGGTCGTTGGCATCCGTCTCCATCCGGTGGTCGGCGGCGGCGGTGGCCAGCCGGATCACCGTGTGCGGCCGTCCGCCGCTCAACTGGGCCACGGCGGCGGTGATGCGGCGGCGATGCGTACCGCCCTCCCGCTCCGCGCCCAACTGGATCCGCTCGGTCGCCTTGCGGAGCTGGTCGCCGGTGAGGAACGGCATCCGCAGCATGAGCACCCCGGCGGACAACGGACCCAGGTCCCCCTCACGGTCCCTGCGGCGGGACCAGGTGGCTGGCACCCCGTCGGCGGGCCGGAACACCGCCATCTCCCTCGGTGGCAGACCCCCGTGCAGGAAGTCACCGCCGTCCGCCCGGCGCGCCGTACCCACGATCACCACCCGGTCGCGCTGCCCGGCCCGGCGGTCGGTGAGAACGGCGCGCAGCAGCAGTTCACCGAGTGGTTGGTCGGCGTGGTCCAGGAGCAGTCCCGGGCGGCCGACCCGGCCCAGCCAGCCCCCCAGACCGCCGTACGCAGCCTCCAGATCCTCGCGCAGCGCCCGGAACAGGAAGCGCTCCGCGTCCTCGCGCCGCTCGCGGTCCTCCCGTCGCTCCTGGTCCTCCCGTCGCTCGCGGCCGGCCTGGAAGTCCTCGGCGAGCCTGCGCAGCCCGTGCTTGGGCTGGCCGGCCGCGCCGGGATACTCGCCGTAGATCCGGGTCAGTTCCGCCTCGACCCGGGGTGTCGCGCGATCGAAGAGGGCGTCGAGCAGCGCGGTGAGCGCGGCCGCCCCGTACGGGCCGAGCGTCTGTCCGGCCAGGACCTCCAGCATTTTCCGTACGGCCCCGAGGAGCGCGCCCCGCCAGAAGTCGCGCGTTCCCAGACCGAGCAGGCGCGGCTGCTGGATCAGCTCCTCGTACCGCTCGACCTCTGTCCGGATCGCCGCTCCGGTGCCGTCCGCGACGCCGGTCCCGATCACCGCCAGGCCCGCGAAGAGTCGTGGGAAGGTGAACGCGCCGCCCGTTCCCCGCCAGGTGTGCAGCAGCAGGGCGGCCTCGACCAGGGCCTCGGTCGCCGCCGAGCGGGCACCGGGTTCCGACCCGGCCCGGTCCGCGTAGACAGGTGAGGCGCAGTCCAGGCGGATCACCGGCACCTGGCGGGCGAAACGGTCGTGCACCGCCCGCAGCAGCCGCCCCTTGCCCATTCCCGGGCCGCCGGTGAGCAGCACCACGGGCAGGTCGGGGCCGTACAACAACTTGCGGTCGGCACCCGACGGCGACCGCCCTAACAAGTGCGCGAAGAAACCGTCCGCGTCGAGGAGTTTCTCGAATCCCAGGTCCTCATACACGCATCTCCCCCGTGGACGCCCGCCCGCGAGCGGGTGATCGATGTGGTGGACGGAGATTAGTGGAACACGAGACGTCCAGCCAGGACAACGGCTGTCATGTGACGGGAAGTTGGTGGTGGGCCGTCCGACGCGAAGCAAGCCCACCACGGCGATCCGGCCCCGGGGAGCCCCGGTGGGACCGACGGTTGTAGCTCCTGCCAGCCCTCCGGACAGCAGACGGCGGCAGCATGAGCGCGCCGCGGGTTTGGAGTACATCGAGAGGAGCCGCCGAGCGACGTCGGCTTCCGGCGGCGGCTCTGTCGACCCGCCGATGACCACCGATCACTTCGACGTCGTCCGGAGTTCATGTCACGCCTCGATCCTCCACAGGCGGCGCAGAGGTGCCGCAGAAGGCAGCGGCACCCGGGAGGCGTTCATGGGGCACGGGCATCACCACCACAGACACGGCCACGAGCACGGCCATGACCACGACCACGACCACGGGCACACCCCCACCGCCGCTCTGCCCGCCGCCTTCGACGCATCCGTCCCCGACGAGGCCCTCACCCCCGAACAGCAGTCGCGGCGCTCGCTGTTGAGGCGCGCCGGACTTCTCGGCGCGGGCCTGACCGCCGGGAGCGTCCTCGGCCCGGTCGCGGCCACTCCCGCCCAGGCAGCCACCAACGGCCGCCGCACGCGCGGCTTTCTCTGGCTGGCCGGTGACCACCACATCCACACGCAGTACAGCAGCGACGGAAAGTACCGCGTCGTCGACCAGGTCAGACAGGGTGCCCGGCACGGCATGGACTGGCTGGTCATCACCGACCACGGCAGCGCCACGCACGCCAGGATCGGTGTGGACAAGGTCAACCCGGACATCCGCGCGGCCCGGGACGCGTACGAGGACACCCTGGTCTTCCAGGGGCTGGAGTGGAACATCCCGGGCGCCGAGCACGGCACCGTCTTCGTGCACCCCGGCAAGCACGAGGTGTCGGTCCTCAAGCAGTTCGAGACCGACTACGACGGCAGCGTGAAGGGCGCCTCCGACTCGACGCCCGCAAACGAGGCCCTCGCCGTCGCCGGGCTCGCCTTCCTCGGCGAGCAGGTCCGCCGCCGCAAGGTCAAGGACGCGCTGATGCTCGCCAACCACCCGGCGCGGCGCGGTGTCGACTCCCCGCACGAGATCCGCGCCTGGCGTGACGCGACCGACCCGGGTCACCAGATCGCGGTCGGCTTCGAGGGAGCGCCGGGCCACCAGGCCGCCGGCCTGCCCGCCCCGCTCGGCATGGCCCGCGCCCGCGGCATCTACGACAACAGCCCCAGTGCCAACTCCTTCGTCGGCTACCCGCCGGAGAGCTACCGCACCTGGGGCGGCTTCGACTGGATGACCGCCACGGTCGGCGGCCTGTGGGACAGCCTCCTCGCCGAGGGCAAGCCCTGGTGGATCACCGCCAACTCCGACTCCCACCAGGTGTACGCGGACACCGCGGTGCGGGGCCCCGGCGACTTCGACACCGACGGCCGCTACCAGGACCCGGTCTACGGCGGCCGGATCGACATCACCCAGGGCGACTACTGGCCCGGCCAGTACAGCCGTACACACGTCGGCGCGGACGGCTTCTCGTACGCCGCCGTCATGGACGGCATCCGCGCCGGCCGCGTGTGGGTCGACCACGGTCAACTGATCAGCGGCCTCGACGTACGGGTCTCGGGCGGTGGCCGCTGGGCCACGCTCGGCGGCGCGCTGCGCGTCAAGAAGGGGGCGACCGTCACGCTCGGCGTCGACGTGGCTCTCGCCGGTGGCCCCAACTGGGCCGGTTTCACACCGCAGTTGGCCCGCGTGGACGTCATCCGGGGCGATGTGACCGGTCCGGTCTCGGACCGGGACACGTTCACCGCTCCGACGGCCAGGGTCGTGAAGTCGTACGAGATCGGCAAGACGGCCGGCACGGTCCGCCTGACGTACGAACTCGGGCGCGTGGACCGGCCGTTGTACGTCCGTCTGCGCGGTACCGACGGCAACCGGTCCGGGGTCGGGCCGATGGGCGCGGCGGTCGATCCGGCGGGCCCGGCCATCGACGTCGTCGGTGACGCCGACCCGTGGCGCGACCTGTGGTTCTACTCCAACCCGGTGTGGGTCCTGCCCTCGTGACACCGTACGCCCTCACCGTGGACGCGGGAGTCCGGGACCTGCGCGCGGCCGATCACCTGCTCCACGCGCTGGCGGCCGAACTCGCCCTGCCCGAGGGCGTGTTCGGCTGTACGCACCTCGTGCAGGGGGACCGGCCGCGGGTGGTCGTGTCCCTCGCCCTGCCGTCGCCGCTCCCGCGCACCGCCCGGGAGCGGCTGACGGCCCGAGGACACGAGGTGGCCGACAGCCTGCCGGACGCGGTCGGCCGTGCCGTGATCTATCCCGGCGTCGCCGCCCTCACCGGCACCATGACGATCGCGGATCTGCTCGCCCGCTCCGCGATCGACCGGGTGACGGTCCTGGGCACGCCCGGTCGGCCCGACCCGCGGACCCCGCTGGTCACGAGGGACCACGTGCGGCCCCAGTGGCAGGACGGGGCACTGGTGCTGGCCGCCATGCCGGCCGTCGGCGGCACCCTCGTCCCCTTCGAGGTGCCGGACCCGACACCGTGCTGCGCCGACCACTGATCGTGTCCGCGTCCTCCTCACCCCGACAGACGAAGATGCCCTCCCCTTCAGGGCGGCGGCTGCCGGCGATACTCCGTGCGGCGCCCATCCGGGTCCAATCCCAGCCATGCCGTGCGATCGACCGCCGGCAGCGGAGCTTCTCCCTCAGGCTGGGGGGCGCCCCACATCAGCGGGGTCCCTTCTCCGAGGCTGGGCCTTTCGGTTTCGCTGCCTTCTCGGGCGGATTCTTGGCGTTGGCTTGAGCGGCGCCCGCGCGGGGGTGGCTGTCCTGCCCGTCGTTGTGCTTCGTTGGCGTTCCCCGATCGGGGCTGCTCGTCGGATCGGGTGACGGCGTACGGGCCTGCGGGTCGGCAGCAGCCGCAGTCGCGGGGCCATGAGTCTTCGATGCGGGCGCGGCCGATGCGGTCGCCTGCCCTGCCGGCGTCTGCGGGCTTTCTGGGGAGGCGGTGGGGGAGGGCTGCTGCAGGGGCGTGGATCCGGGCGAGCCTGCGGCGGATCGGCCGTTGCTGTTTCCCTCACCGTCCGCCGAGACGACCAGGGTGGCGCCGAGCAGTGCTGTGAGCACGGCCGCACCGGTGACCAGCAGGGGGCGACGGGTGCGGAGCGGCTTGGGCGCCTGGTGCCGGATGCCGGGCCCGGCGGCAGTCGGTGCGGGACCCTCCTCACTTCGCGCCCCTGCTCCGGCGACGGTGCCCCTGCCGCTGTCGGCAGCGTTCACCGGGGTCGGCACGACGGCCTCAGCGGACAGCGCGGAGAGAGTCTCGGCGCACTGCTCCGCGTCAGGCCGTTCCTGGTCCTCAAGCGCCGTCATCGCAAGCAGGAACTCGGCCAGCCGCGGAGGCACCGAGACCGGAACCACGGGCGGCCGGTGCAGGCGAGCCACAGCGGCTTCAAGCGGCGTGCCGCCGTACTCGAGTTCACCCTTCAAGCACTCCAGCAGGACCAGGCCGAGCGCGTAGATGTCGGCGGACGGTCCCACGGCCTTGCCCAGCACCTGCTCCGGCGCCAGGTAGGCGGCGGTGCCGAGAAGCGCCCCGGAAGCCGTGTGCCGAGTGGCGCCGATCATCCGTGAGATGCCGAAGTCGGCGAGATGTGGGACGTCCGCGGTGTCCAGCAGGACGTTCGACGGCTTGACGTCGCGGTGTACGATGCCCGCCGCGTGCACATGAGTGAGAGCTCGTGCGAGCCCGGTGCCGACCCGGGCCACATGCGAAGGCTCCATGACACCTGCCGCGATGCGCTGAGCCAGGGTGGGACCCTTCACCAGCTCCATCACGAGGAAGGGGCGGTCCTGGTGCCGCCCCGCGTCGTAGAGGGTGACCAGCCCCGGGTGCCGCAGCCGCGCCAGCAGCACGGCCTCGTCCGCGAAGCGCTGTTGCAGCGCCGGCTCGCCGTCGGGCCGGAAGACCTTGACGGCCACCGGACGCTTCAGGCGGAGATCGATTCCCTGGTACACGTCGGCGGCGCCACCGGAGCCGAGCCTGGCTTCCAACCGGTATCGGCCGGCCACGACTTCGGCCGGCGTGCCCTGCGCCGTGGAGGAGGCTGATCGGCGCACCTTCATGTGTGGTCTCCCGCTGCTGCGCCGCGAGCTGGACGCGGACATCGACAAGGTCCCGTGGCGTGTACCCGCCATGGCTCTGCCCACCCTCGCCGATTAGGCGCCTGACCACCCTCAACGGTCGGACGCCGAGGACCGCTGAACGTGCACGTGATCGCCGGTCCTGGACTCCTCCGGCATATGTGCCCCGGCGGAGGCGTCCAGGACCGGTCGAACGGACCCCAGCCCGCCTTGTCCGCGACCGCCG
>NZ_LJBR01000208.1 GCF_001282115.1 Streptomyces sp. NRRL B-24085
ACCCCGACGGCCCCGCCCGCCACCTCCACCACTCCGCCGACCACCCCGGACGTCCCTCCGCTGGAGTCGACGCCGCCCACCTCGCCGGCGCCCTCGCCGAGCGACAGCACCCCGCCGCTGGCCGAGACCGGTTCCAGCGCACCGGTCGGCGCGATAGCGGGTGGCGCGGCCGCGGTGATCGCCCTCGGGGCGGCCGCCCTCTACGGCACCCGCCGCGCACGGCGTTCCTGACCGGGACCGCTGCCCGCACCGGCACACGGTGCGGCATAGGGCGGTTTCGCCCGGACACCGGCCGTCCGGCCGCGAACCAACCCGGACGGCCGGACGTCGTCCGGGCGAAACCGCCCACACCCCGGCGTCTCGCCGGGTCAGTCCGCGCGGCGCGATCCGCGGTCGGCGAGACCGCCGGCGCCGAGCGGGCCGGTGTACGCGAGGGACCCTTCGGCCTCCAGGCGGGGCAGCGAGCGGCGTGACACGCGCAGCACGAGGGGCGGCAGAGCCGCGCGCACCGGTTGGGTCAGGCGCAGCCAGGCCGGCGCGTACACGGCCGTACGGCGTCGCTCCAGGCCCTTGACCAGGCGGGCGGCGACCGTCTCCACGGTGTACACACGGCGGGCCGGCAGGGGCATGCCGGCCCGCAGTTCCCGCAGGACGGCGTGCCGGTCGGCGTCCCGGATCATGTCGGTGTCCGTCCAGTTGATGTAGGCGACGCCCACGCCCACCCCCCGGTGCGCCACCTCCGCCCGCAGGGAGTGCGCGAAGGCCTCGGCCCCCGCCTTGGAGGCGCAGTAGGCGCTCATCAGCGGGGCCGCGCCGATCGACGCGAGCGAGGCGATCTGCAGGAAGTAGCCGCCCGTGTCGAAGAGGTCGGGCAGGAACGCCCGGGCCGTGTGGGCGCTGCCGGTGAGGTTGACGTCGACGACACGGCTCCAGGCGTCCGGCGGCGAGGTCAGGAACGGGCCGCCCTCGGCGATGCCCGCGTTCGCCACCACGGCCGAGGGCGGTCCGAGGCGGACCCGCACCGCGCGGGCCGCGGCGGCCAGCGCGTCCGGGTCGGTCACATCGGCCTCCATCGCGAGGGCGGGCCCCGGCAGGGACTCGGCCACGGCTTCCAGGAGGGCCTTCTCGTGGCCCAGCAGCGCCACCCGGGCGCCGCGCCGGGCGATCTCGCGGGCCAGGGCCGCGCCCAGACCTCGGGCGGCTCCGGTGACGGCCACCGTCCGGCCGGCGAGCGGACTGTCGGGCATGGCGGACCCTCCTTCCGTGGAACGCCGTGGCGCAACGCGCGCCCCGCAGGGTCTCTCAGCTGTCCCGGACGGGCGGGCGGGCGGTGTGGTCGGGGTGACCGGCAGTGCGGCGCTCCTCCTTCATCTCCGCCTCGTACAAGTGGTCACGGCCCTGCGCGAGTTCCTGCACCGCGCTCAGCTCCAGCTGCTGGAAGGGCCGGTAGTAGGTGGCGTTGTAGGCCTCGACGATCTGGAACGTCCAGTGTCCGGGGATGACGTTGCGGCCGAGGATCTCCGAGCGGACCTTCGCGGCCCATTCGGGGTGTCCCGCCTCCTCCAGCAGTCGTACGGCACGGTCGAGTTCCAGATCGGCCGTCCCGGTGAGCTGGTGGAAGTCGTACAGCCGGCCGCGGGCCCGCTCGGTCGTCTCCAGTGCCTTGGACAGCGCCCCGAGAGCCTCGACGGTCGTGTCGTCGACGCCTGCGGGGCGCCGATGGTCACGGTCGGGGCCGCTGGGGGCCTCCTCGTGTGCGTTCACGGGTCTCCTCCACGGATACGGCCGCCCCGGCGGGCGGTGCCTCGGGTCAGCGCCTGCTTCCGGTGCGGTCGCGGCGGGTCAGGATTCGTTGGGCGCGGGCGAGGCCGGGCGGCCGGTGGCGGTGCAGGGCGGCCCGTGCCGCGTTGGCGCCCGGCGCTCCGTGCACGCCGCCGCCCGGGTGGGCGCCGGAGGAGGCCAGGAACAGGCCGGGGACCGGGGTCTCGGGGCGTCCGGTGCCGGGGACAGGGCGGAAGACGAGCTGCTGGTGGAGGGCGGTGGTGCCGCCGTTGATGGCGCCGCCGGCCAGGTTGGCGTCCATGGCCTGGAGAGTCGGGGGCGCGAGGACACGGCGGGCGCGGATCAGGGCGCGGAAGCCGGGCGCGAACCGTTCCACCTGGCGTTCGACCCGGTCGGCCATGAGTTCCTGGTCCTTGGTGTCCCAGCGGCCGGTGATGCCCTCGTCCGCGGCGTCGGCGGCGATCTCGTGCGGGACGTGGGTGTAGGCCCAGGCCGACTCGGTGCCCTGCGGGGAGCGGGTGGCGTCGGAGGTGGTCATCTGGCCGAACAGCAGGAAGGGGCGGTCCGGGACCTGCCGCATGGCGAGCTGGGCGGCGAAGCGGGTGAGCTCGTCGACTCCGTCGGCGAGGTGGACGGTGCCGGCCCGGGACGCCTGCTCGGCCCGCCAGGGCACCGGGCCGTCGAGCGCCCAGTCCACCTTGAAGGTGGCGAAGTCCCACTGGAACCGGCGCACGTCCTCCAGGAGCTGGGCGGGCAGGTGCTCGGGGTCCAGGAGGCTCCCGTACAGGGCGGGCACGGACACGTCCGCCAGCACCGCGCGGCGGGCCCGTACCGCGTCACCGGCCGCCGTCCGCACCCCGACGGCCCGGCCCCCGCGGACGACGATCTCGTCGACCCGCTGTCCGCAGTGCAGCCGCCCGCCCCGGGCCCGCAGGCGACGGGCCAGGGCCTCGGTGAGGGCACCGGAGCCGCCGACGGGCACGGGGAAGCCGTAGGTCTGTCCCAGCATGGCCATCAGCCAGCCGAAGCCGCCGCTGCCCGCCGATTCGGGGGCGAGGTCGGCGTGCAGGGCGTTCCCGGCCAGCAGCAGCCGGCCGCCCTGTCCGCGGAACTCCTCCTCCCCCATCCGCCGTACCGGGAGGACCAGGGTCCGGGCCATCCGCAGACCGCCCGCGGCCCGCAGCCGCCACGCCAGGCGGGCCGTCGCGCGGACCGGCGGGAAGGGGGTGAACAGGGCGTCCAGGACGTCGGGGCGCAGCCGCAGCCATACGTCGTGCAGCCGCCGCCACGCGTCCCCGTCGCCCGGCGCGAAGGTGTCGAGGGAGGCGGCGGTGGTGTCGACGTCCCGGTCCAGGAGGGCGCAGCTGCCGTCGCTGAGGGGGTGTGCGAGGACGCTCGGCGCGTTGCTCCAGCGCAGTCCGTGGTCCTCAAGGCGCAGTCCGGCCAGGACCGGGGAGGCGGCCGCGAGCGGGTAGAAGGAGCTGAAGAGGTCGTTGACGAAGGCGGGGTCCACCCCGTGGTCGTGGCGCACCGCGCCGCCCGGTTCCGGCTGCTCCTCCAGCACCTCGACGCTCCAGCCGGCGTCCGCCAGCAGGTTGGCGGCGACCAGACCGTTGGGGCCGGCGCCGATCACCACGGCGTCAGGCATGACCGACTCCCTGCGCGCCCGGTGCCGCCGTCCGGGCCGGTGCGGGGTGCGGGGTGTCATCGCCGGCCGGGTTCTCGCACAGTCTGGCCAGCCGGGCGAGCATGGTGCGGTGACGGAGCTGGATCAGCGCGTCGAAGCCGACGTTGTGCAGGGTGCCACCGGCTCCTTGCAGCGGGTGTTCGTCCACGATGACCAGGCAGTGTTCGCCCCACGGCCGCAGTTCGATCGCGATGCGGGCCGTGCCCAGCACACCGGCGTGGGCTTCCAGCTCCAGGACGGCGCCCTCCTCGCAGCGGCGTACGACCGTCTCGTTGGTCAGCCGGACCGGACCGAGGCGGACCTCGAAACGGATCGCCGCGTCCTTGCACGGCCACTGCCCTCGTACGGGCTCGGACTGCGCGGTCCCCACGACCCATTCGGCGTACCGGTGACCGTCGGCGAGGACGTCCCACACGGCACTCGGAGCGACTCGGATCAGACGATGGCGACGAGCCACGGATACCTCCAGGACGGTGTGTACGGAGAGCTTCGGTCGGGGGCCCTCGGCCGGATGCAGCGTTCGGCCCCCGGTCCCCCGCAAGCCTGCCGGTGCCGCGGTCGCGGCTCGACCGCTCAGGAGTGCCCAGGCCCGGAAGGTTCAAAGCGGCGATGGCGGCTCGGTCAGGTCGCGGCCCAGGAACGGGAGGCTTCCCGGGGAGGCGGTCGGCCTCGTCACCGCCGCCCTCGGTCCAGGATCGCCGAAATGGCCCGTCGGCTCTCGTCGAGGCCGCGGGCGCGCGCAGGTCGTCCCGTCACCGGCTCGTCGGCCGTGCGGAGAGGGACGACCTCACGCGGTTAGTCGTCGAACAGTGTCAGGCGGGCCGTGACGCACTTGCCCACCGGCTCCTGTCGCACCTCTATCGCCTGGACGACCGCCATCACGATCTCCAGGCCGTGCTGGCCCACCCGCCCCGCGTCGGCGGCGCGCGCCAGCGGAAGGGTCGGGTCGGTGTCCCAGACCTCGATCTCCAGCATGCCGTCGGCGATGCGCAGGTGCAGCAGCACCGGGCCGGGCGCGTATTTCAGCGCGTTGGTGACCAGCTCGCTGACCACCAACTGCCCCAGATCCATGGTGCGGGCGGCCACCGGCAGCCCGTACTCCCCCTGCACCCGCGTCAGGAACTTCGACGTCTCGGCCCGCGCGTCGGCGATGCAGCCGTCCGCTCCGTCCAGGGCCACGGTCACCTCGGCAGGTGCGGCTTCCGGCATCCGCGAACACTCCTCAGGCAGGACCCGCACCCTGCCGACCATCTCCAGTACCCCGTTCATGAGCGCGCGGTTACCCCGTGTTTCCCGTCTTACGCCTGTGCCGTCTGTTCTCGTGCCGTCCTCGAAATGGAGGGCCCTCTCATGCTTCGTTCCGGGCCATCCTGGGCAGCGGTGGCACCAAGGACGTGACAGCCCCCTATCCAGTGCGCAGAGGACGCGAGTGGCAGAGAACCGGGAAGCAGCGGGTCACGGCACACTGACCGTGGTCCGGACCGACGCCGACGGCATCACCGTCCTCGGCCTCGAGGGAGAGATCGACCACCAGAGCGTGGGCGGCCTGACGCGGGCCCTGGTTCCGGCGGACTCCGCCGTGGGCCAGCGGGTCGTCATCGATCTGAGCCGGGTCACGTTCATGGACTCCAGCGGGGTCAACGCCCTGATCGCCGCCTTCCAGGCCGCCGGGAACGCGGGAGGATGGCTGCGCCTCGTGGTGGTGCGGGGAGCCGTGATGCGCACCTTGCAGCTCGTGGGTCTCGACACCGTCATCCCCTTCCACCCCACCCTGGAGGACGCCCTGGCGCCGACGCGGCCGGACCCTGGAAAATCCTGACGAGTACCCCGGGTCGTCGCCCTCACACTTCTTTCACGATCTCTTTTTCCGGCGTGTCACAACCCTTCCCGCAGCCTTTTGTCGCTGCTCCGCACCTGGGTTAACCTTCGACGGATTTCTCATCGGGCAACTCCGTGGGGTGCGGGATTGTCGCTGGTGAGCGGGCCCTTGACGAGCCCGCCAGGGTTCCGAGTCCCCGGTGCGGGGGCTCTAGGGGAGCGGAACGAGGGTGCGCATGACCAGCACGTCGACGGAGGCCCGCGAACAGGCCCCGGGTGAACAGGAGCTGCGCCAGTTGCTGGCGGGGCTGACGGCCGTGCGCGACGGCGACTTCGGCACGCGGCTGCCGTCCGACGGACAGGGACTGCTGGGCGACATCGCCACGGTCTTCAACGGCATGGTCGACCAGCTCTCCGTGTTCACGTCCGAGGTCACCCGGGTGGCCCGCGAGGTGGGCACCGAGGGCACGCTGGGCGGCCAGGCGGAGGTGCCGGGGGTCTCGGGCACCTGGGCGGACCTGACCGACTCGGTGAACGCGATGGCGGGAAACCTCACCACCCAGGTCCGTGACATCGCCCAGGTGGCGACGGCGGTGGCCAAGGGCGATCTCTCGCAGAAGATCGACGTGCCCGCGCGCGGTGAGATCCTTCAGCTCAAGGAGACCGTCAACACGATGGTCGACCAGCTCTCCGCCTTCGCCGACGAGGTCACCCGTGTCGCCCGCGAGGTCGGCAGCGAGGGACGCCTCGGCGGACAGGCGCAGGTGCCCGGGGTGGGCGGGGTCTGGCGGGACCTCACCGATTCGGTCAACTTCATGGCGGGAAATCTCACGTCCCAGGTCCGCAACGTCGCCCAGGTGACGACGGCGGTGGCGCAGGGCGACCTGTCCCAGAAGATCACCGTCGACGCCCGCGGCGAGATCCTCGAACTCAAGAACACCATCAACACGATGGTCGACCAGCTCTCCGCCTTCGCCGACGAGGTCACCCGCGTCGCCCGCGAGGTCGGCACCGAAGGCCGGCTGGGCGGACAGGCCGACGTCAAGGGTGTCAAGGGCACCTGGCGCGACCTCACCGACTCCGTGAACTTCATGGGCGGCAACCTCACCGCGCAGGTCCGCAACGTCGCCCAGGTGGCCACCGCGGTCGCGCAGGGCGACCTCTCCCAGAAGATCACCGTCGACGCCCGCGGCGAGATCCTCGAACTCAAGAACACCATCAACACGATGGTCGACCAGCTCTCCGCCTTCGCCGACGAGGTCACCCGCGTGGCCCGCGAGGTCGGCACCGAGGGCAACCTCGGCGGACAGGCGATCGTCCGGGGCGTGTCGGGGACCTGGAAGGACCTCACCGACAACGTCAACGTGATGGCCTCCAACCTGACCGGGCAGGTCCGCTCGATCGCCCAGGTCGCGACCGCCGTGGCGCGCGGCGACCTCTCGCAGAAGATCACCGTGGAGGCCAAGGGCGAGGTCGCCGCGCTGGCGGACGTCATCAACACCATGGTCGACACGCTGTCCGCGTTCGCCGACGAGGTCACGCGCGTGGCCCGCGAGGTCGGCACCGAGGGACGTCTCGGCGGCCAGGCCCACGTGCCCAACGTGGCCGGCACCTGGAAGGACCTCACCGACAACGTCAACTCCATGGCCAACAACCTCACCGGGCAGGTGCGCAACATCGCCCTGGTGACGACCGCGGTGGCCAACGGCGACCTGTCGAAGAAGATCGACGTCGACGCCCGGGGCGAGATCCTGGAGCTGAAGACGACCATCAACACGATGGTCGACCAGCTCTCGTCCTTCGCCGCCGAGGTCACCCGCGTGGCCCGCGAGGTCGGCAGCGAGGGACGGCTCGGCGGTCAGGCCGAGGTCGAGGGCGTCGAGGGCACCTGGAAGCGGCTCACCGAGAACGTCAACGAGCTGGCGGGGAACCTCACCCGGCAGGTCCGCGCGATCGCCGAGGTCGCGAGCGCGGTGGCCGAGGGCGACCTGACCCGGTCGATCAACGTGGAGGCCTCCGGTGAGGTCGCCGAGCTCAAGGACAACATCAACTCCATGGTGGAGTCCCTGCGCGAGACCACGCGGGCCAACCAGGAGCAGGACTGGCTCAAGACCAACCTGGCCCGGATCTCCGGCCTGATGCAGGGCCACCGGGACCTGCCCGTGGTCGCCGAGCTCATCATGGACGAGCTCACCCCCCTGGTCTCCGCCCAGTACGGCGCCTTCTACCTGGCCGAGGACACCGCGCACGGGCACGAACTGCGGCTGGTGGGCTCGTACGGCTATCCCGACGACGACGAGCGGCCCACCCGCATCCCGGTCGGACGCTCGCTGGTCGGACAGGCCGCGCGCAACCGCCGTACCGTCACGGTCGAGGAGCTGCCCGAGGGGTACGTCACCATCTCCTCCGGTCTCGGGCAGGTGTCGCCCACCGCCCTGGTGGTGCTGCCGATCGTGGTCGAGGAGCAGGTGCTCGGGGTGATCGAGCTGGCGTCCGTGAGCCGCTTCCGGCAGATCCACCAGGACTTCCTGGCGCAGCTCATGCCGACCATCGGCGTCAACCTCAACACCATCGTGGCCAACGTCCGCACCGACGAGCTGCTGGACGAGTCCCAGCGGCTGACCGCCGAACTCCAGGCCCGCTCCGAGGAGTTGCAGGTCCAGCAGGACGAACTCCAGCGCTCCAACGCCGAACTGGAGGAGAAGGCCTCCCTGCTGGCCTCGCAGAACCGCGACATCGAGGCGAAGAACCTTCAGATCGAGCAGGCCCGGCAGGAACTGGAGACCCGCGCGCAGCAGTTGTCGCTGGCCTCCAAGTACAAGTCGGAGTTCCTGGCCAACATGAGCCACGAGCTGCGGACACCGCTCAACAGCCTGCTGATCCTGGCCCAGTTGCTGGCCCAGAACCCCTCCCGCAACCTCACCCCCAAGCAGGTCGAGTACGCGGGCATCATCCACTCGGCGGGCTCGGACCTGCTCCAGCTCATCAACGACATCCTGGACCTGTCCAAGGTCGAGGCGGGCAAGATGGACGTGGCGCCCGAGCGGGTCCCGCTGCGCCAGCTCCTGGAGTACGTCGAGGCCACGTTCCGGCCGATGACCACGCAGAAGAGCCTGGAGTTCACGGTCGCCACCGCGCCCGGTACCCCGGCCGACCTGCTCACCGACGACTCCCGGCTGCGGCAGATCCTGCGCAACCTGCTGTCGAACGCGGTGAAGTTCACCGAGCAGGGCGGTGTGGAGCTGCGGATCGAGCCCGCCGCCGACCGGGAGGTGCCGCCGGGCGTGCACCGCGGCGGTCCCGTCGTGGCCTTCCGGGTCAAGGACACCGGCATCGGCATCCCGCAGCAGCAACTGGAGACCATCTTCGGGGCGTTCCAGCAGGCCGACGGGACGACCAGCCGCAAGTACGGCGGCACCGGTCTCGGTCTGTCCATCACCCGGGAGATCGCCCATCTGCTGGGCGGCGCGGTCACGGTGGACAGCACTCCCGGCCAGGGCAGCACGTTCACGCTGTACCTGCCCGTGGCACGCGCCGACTTCGAGGAACTGATGGAGAGCGGCGGGCGTCCGGCGGAGCAGCCGCAGGACACCGCCGACGCCCTGGAGGCCGACGAGCCCCGGATGCTTCCCCCTGCCGCGCCCGCGCCGGGGCAGCGCAGGCGCCGGCTGCTGGTCATCGAGGAACGCCCGCGCGGCCTGCTCACGCTGGTCGCCGAGCGGGCCGTCGCGGACCTCGCCGACTCCGACGACCCGCACGGGGCGATCGACATCATCACGGCCGTCGGGGCGCAGGAGGCCGCGAGCATGCTGGCGGCCGACCCCTGCCACTGCGTCGTCCTCGAACTCGGCATGCCGCACGACGAGGGTGCCGACTTCCTGGAGGCCATGGGCGGTGACTCGGCGCTGGCCAGCGTGCCGGTGCTGATCCACACCGGGCATCGCGTGGACCTCGGCCAGGAGCAGGGGCTGCGGGCCCTGGCGGGCGACCGGCCGCTGGACTTCCTGTCCAGCCTGGACGACCTGCGCGAGCGCATCACCCTGCACCTGTCGGCCGAGCAGCCGGGCGACGTGCTGTCGCTGGTGCGTCCCGAGGAGCCGCAGCGGCCGATGACGCAGGTGGTGGACGACTCCTTCGTCGGCCGGACGGTCCTCGTGGTCGACGACGACGCGCGCAACCTCTTCGCGCTCAGCGGGGTGCTGGAGCTGCACGGCTTCCATGTCCTGCACGCGGACAACGGCCGCAAGGGCATCGAGATGCTGCTCGCCCACCCGGACATCTCGGTGGTCCTGATGGACGTGATGATGCCGGAGATGGACGGGTACGCCGCCACCGCGGAGATCCGCTCGATGCCGCAGTACGCGCAGCTGCCGATCATCGCGGTCACCGCGAAGGCCATGCCGGGCGACCAGGAGAAGAGCCTCGCGTCGGGTGCCAACGACTACGTCACCAAGCCCGTCGACACCGGCGACCTGATCGCCCGCGTCCGGCGGTGGCTGCCGGAGTGAGCACGCGCAGCGCCCCCCAGCCGACCGCGTGACGTCCCCAGCCGAGGAACAGGCCCCCCGTGAGTGATCTCCGCCAGCCGTCCGAGTCCCAGACCGCCCCCGTGGGCCACGAGCCCGCCGTCGAGGGCGGTGACGGTGACGGGCAGGCCTCCCCCGTCGGCAGGCTGGCGGCGACCGTGGAGCGGCTGCGCAGGGAGGTGCGGGCCGCTCAGGCCGAGGCGGACGGGCGCGCCCTGATCGAACTGGCGAAGGGCATCCTGGTCGAGCGGCTGGGCTGCGGGCCGGCGCAGGCCTCGCGTCAGCTCGCCGAGCTGACGGCACAGGCGGGTGTGACACCGCTGGAGTTCGCCGTCGAGGTGATCAACCAGGCCTCGCGCGACCGGCTCTCGGAGGTGACCAGTGCCTTCCTGGCCGCCACCGCCGCCACCGATCCGCCCGACGGGCACTCCTCCGCGGTACGCCTGCGTGCCGCGGAGAGCGGTGCGCTGGCCGCCGACGACACCCAGGCGGTCGCCGACTCGCTGCTGGAGCACGCGCTCACGCCGCTGGGCGCGGAGGCGGTGGCCATCTGGGCCCTGGGGTCCGACGGATCCCTCGCCCTGGCGGGCAGCGCCGGGTTCTCCTCGGCCGAGGCCGGGCGCTGGCGCCATGTGCCGCCGGGCGTGACGACCGTGGCGCGCCGCGGGCTCACCGAACGCGACGGGGAATGGATCCGCAGCCTGTCCGAGACCGGCCTGCCGTCCATCGGCCAGCACCACCACCCCGACGGCGGCCGGATCGCCGTACCGGCCGGCACCGGCGGGCGCATCCACGGCGTACTGGAGATCGCCTGGCCTGCACCGCTGGAGTCACCTCCGCCGGCCATCGTCCGGCAGATCGAGGCCCTGGCCGAGCTGTGCGCGCACACCTTGGAGACGTACACGCTCCGGCACCCCGACGGCGTCACCGGCCCGCGCGTCCTGCCGGACGTCTCCGAGCTGATGGACCTGGCCGACGGGCTGCACGACCCCGCGCTCGTGCTGGTGCCCCACCTGGGCCCCGACGGGCACCTGGTGGACTTCCGCATCCACCACGTCAACAGCCGCTTCCTCGATCCCGCGGGGCGGCCGCGGGGCGCCGTGAACGGCGCGCTGCTGCTGGAGGCGTACCCGATGGCCGCGGGCCACAGCGAGCTGTTCGACCGGATCGAGCGCGTCTACGCCACCGGCGAGCCCTTCCGCGCCCATCGCATGCGGCTCACCGCCCTGGTCGACGACGTCCAGCTCGCCGCGGTCGCCGACATCAACGTCAGCCGGCACGGCGACAGCGTCCTGCTGATCTGGCGCATCGAGGACGAGACCGCCCGGCTGGCGAGCCTGCTCCAGCACGCGCAGCGTCTCGGCCGCATCGGCGGTTTCGAGGAGAACCTGCTGACCGGCGAGATCACCTGGAACGGCCAGCTCTACCACCTCTACGGCAGGCCCGTCTCCGACTCCCCCGTGCCGCTGGAGGCCCTGCCCGCCCACGCCCACCCCGACGACGCCGTCGCCATCGGCCGGTTCCTGCGCACCGTGATCCACCAGCGCCGCCCGGCGTCCACCGCGTTCCGTCTGCAACGCCCCGACGGGGTCACCCGCCACATCCGGGTCGTGGCGGAGCCGGTCCTCGACTCCGCCGGCCAGCTCTACCTGCTTCGCGGCGCCTACCAGGACATCTCCGCGCACCACTGGACCGAGGTCGCCCTCGCCGCCACCCGGGACCAGCTCGCCCACTCCGAGCAGCAGGCCAGCGAACGCAACCGGCTGACCCTCCAGTTGCAGCACGCCATCATGCCCCCGACCCAGGCACCGCTGGAGGTTCCGGGGCTGGACGTGGCGGTGCGCTACCGGCCCGCCGAGACCCAGCACCTGGTCGGCGGCGACTGGTACGACGCGGTCGTGCTGCCGTCCCGGCTGGTACTGCTGTGCGTGGGCGACGTCGCGGGCCACGGCATAGAGGCGGCCACCAGCATGGTCGTACTGCGCAACGCGCTGCGCGGGCTCGCCGTGACCGGCGCCGGGCCGGGCCAGCTGCTGTCCTGGCTCAACATGGTGGCGCACCATCTGACCGGCGCCGTCACCGCCACCGCCGTGTGCGGACTGTACGACCCCGAGAACAACACACTGCGCTGGGCGCGGGCCGGGCATCTGCCGCCGGTCCTGGTGCGCGGCTCGGAGGCGGCACCGCTGCCCCTGGTCACGGGGCTGCTGCTGGGCGCCGTACCGGAGGCCACGTACGAGGAGCACGAGGTCCAGCTCGCCGTCGACGACACGCTGCTGATGTACACGGACGGGCTGATCGAACGCCGGGACCGGTCCGTGGAGGAGTCCCTGGCGCAGTTCCTGACGGTCGCGCGCGCGGTCCCGCCGACGCTCGACCAGCAGTTGGACCGGCTGCTCACGCACAGCAGGTCCGACACGGACGACGACACCTGCATCGTGGGCATCCGCGTGGCCTGAGGCGGGGTCCGCGCCGGGGCTTGTGTCCGCGCATACGGGGAACGCGGTTGCTCCGAACGAGCGGGGAGAGGTCATGCCGCGAGTCAAGGAGTACACCGTCGCCGCGTCCGGCCAGTGGACCGACGAGGAGGAGGGCCGCCGCCGGCTGCCCGCCGGGGAGGTCCACGCCTGGGTGCCGGGCACCAACCAGACGGTCTGCGGGCTGTCCCTCAGCCGGTCCCGGCTGATCCGGTTCCCGCACGTCACCTGGACGGACACGTTCCCCGAGTCCGGGGGCGCCGCCGACCGGGTGCGGCGCCTGTGCCCGCGCTGTGCCTCGGTGGCGGGACGTCGTGGGAGCGACGCGCGTCCGCAGTGGCGGCGCACCAACCCGCGGCCGTGACGGGCGCCGGCATGTCCGAACGGAAGAGTCCCGGCGCCGCCGAGCGCCTGGCACGGGCCGCCGACGAGGTGTTCGGCTGGAGCGAGCTGCGGCCGGGCCAGCTCGCCGCGATGGAAGCGGTCATGCGGGGCCGCGACACCCTGGCCGTCATGCCCACGGGGGCCGGGAAGTCGGCGGTGTACCAGGTGCCGGGGCTGCTGCTGCCGGGGCCCACGGTGGTGGTCTCCCCGCTCATCGCCCTCCAGCGGGACCAGATCGCCGGCCTGCTCGGTCACGCCGGCGCCCCGGAGGCCGTCGCGGTCAACTCCGCCCAGGCGGCCGGGGAGACGGAGGCCGCCTGGGACGCGGTCCGGCACGGGGACGCGGAGTTCCTGTTCCTGTCCCCCGAGCAGCTCGCCAAGGACGAGGTGGTCGAGCGGCTGGCGCAGGCCGCGCCCTCGCTGTTCGTCGTCGACGAGGCGCAGTGCGTCGCCGCCTGGGGCCATGACTTCCGGCCCGACTACCTGCGTCTGGCCCAGGCGGCCCAGCGGGTGGGAAGGCCCCCTGTCCTCGCCCTGACGGCCACCGCGGCACCGCCGGTGCGCGAGGAGATCGTCGAGCGTCTCGGCATGGCGGATCCGGAACTGGTCGTAGCCGGTTTCGACCGGCCGAACATCGCGTTGGAGGTGCGCCGCTTCCAGGACGACGCCGACAAGCGCCGGGTGGTGGTGGAGCGCGCCGCGGCGGAGCCCAAGCCGGGCATCGTCTACGCCGCGACCCGACGGGACGCCGAGGAGTACGCGGCCGACCTGGCCGCGCTGGGCCTGTCCGCCACCGCCTACCACGCCGGACTGACGGCCGGTGAGCGTTCGCGGGCGCACGACGCCTTCCTGGCCGGCGACACCGACGTCGTGGTGGCCACCTCCGCCTTCGGCATGGGCATCGACAAGGAGGACGTGCGGTTCGTGCTGCACGCGTCCGTGCCCGGCTCGCTCGACGCCTACTACCAGGAGATCGGCCGCGCGGGCCGCGACGGCGGGCCCGCGGTCGCCGTCCTGCACTACCGGCCGCAGGACAGCGGCCTCCAGCGGCTCTTCGCCACGCGGGCGCCGGACGAGGACACCCTCGGCGCGGTCGCGGAGCGCGTCCACGCGAGCGACGCCCCCCTCGCGCGGGACGACCTCGCGAAGGAGACGGGGCTCTCGCGCAGGCGCGTGACGGCGGCCGTCAACCTCCTGGAACAGGCGGGGGCGGTGCGCGTGGAGGACGACGGGCGGGTGGGCCCGGTGGCCGGGACGACGGCCGGGGAGGCCACCGCCCGGGCGACGGAGGAGGCCCTGTCGAACAGAAGACTGGAGGAGTCGAGGCTGGCCATGATGCTGGGCTATGCCGAGACCACGGGCTGCCGTCGCCGCTTCCTGCTGGGCTACTTCGGGGAGCCGTACGACGCCCCGTGCGGGGCCTGCGACACGTGCGCGACCCCCTCGGCCGGGGACAGCGTCGTCGAGGGGGTCGGGGACACGGGCGGGGAGCCCCCCGCGCACACGGCTGCGGTGTCCTATCCGGCGGGTACGCGCGTGCGGCACACGGAGTGGGGGGAGGGCACGGTGATGAGCGAGGAGGGCGACCGCATCACCGTGATGTTCGAGTCCATGGGATACCGGACGCTGTCCCTGGCCGCGATCACCGGCAAGGGACTCCTCAGCGCCGCGCCACCACCCGCAGCGTCTTGACCGAGGGGTCGGCGGCGTCCGGGATCAGGACGCCGTGCTCGACTCCGCTGCGCAGGTAGTCGAGGACCTCGTCGGTGATGACCTCGCCCGGAGCGATCGCCGGCACACCGGGAGGGTACGGGCTGATCATCTCCGCGGCGATGCGGCCCGCGGCCCGTTCGGCGGGAACGTGCTCGACCTCGGCGAAGAAGGCGTCACGGGGCAGCATGGCCTGCTCCAGTTCCAGGGCCGAGGGCTCGGGCAGGCGTACCGGCGGCCTGCGCTCGATGGAGTCGGCGCCCTCGGTGAGCGCGCGCAGGGCGTCCAGCAGCGTCTTCTCGGTCTCGTCGTCGTCGGCGTGCGTGATCGACGCGCTGATCCGGCAGGTGTCCGAGCCGCCGACGTCCACGTGGAGCTCGGCGCGCATCCACTCGGCGGCCTGCATGCCGCTGATCCCGAGTTCGCGCACGTCGATCACGATCTTCAGCGGGTCGAAGGCCGCGGCGAGCCCTTCGTCCACGATCTCCTGCCCCATCGGCCTCAGTCCGGGCATGTTCCCGGCCGCCAGGCGGATCCTTTCCGCCCGGTGCAGCGCGGCGTCCAGGAGGTCGTGGCCCTGCTCGACCATCTGGCGGCGCCAGCCGTCCAGGGTCATGTAGACCAGGGACGAGGCGCTGGTGGTGCCGAGCAGGTCCTCCCGCTGCTTGAGCGCCTCCGGCGAGACCCGGTCGTACTGGAGGTGGAAGACGGAGCTCTGCTCGATCGCCCCGCCCATCTTGTGGACGCTGGTGACCACGAGGTCGGCCTCGGCGTCCATGCCCCAGGCCGGCAGCCCGGGGTGGAAGGGCAGATGGGCGCCCCACGCCTCGTCGACGATGAGCGGCACGCCGAACTCGTGGCAGACTCGCGCCACGCCCCGGATGTCGGCGCAGGTTCCCCAGTCGGTGGGGGTGATCAGCAGCATGCCCTTGGCGTCCGGGTGCTCCTGGAGGCTGCGGCGCACGTCGTCGGGCTCCGGCGGATGCGCGAGATGCCGTTCGCGGTCGAACTTGGGGTGGACCCAGATCGGTTCGACGCCGTTGACGACGACGCCCGAGATCACGGACTTGTGCGCGTTGCGCGAGAGCAACAGCTTCTCCCCCGGGCCGGCCACGGCGAGCATGGCCGTCTTGACCGACAGGGAGCTGCCGCAGGTGGAGAAGAACGCGTGCTCGGCGCCGACGGCGTCCGCCATCAGTTCCTGTGCGTCGCTGAGCACGCCCTGGGACTGACGGCGGTCGTCCAGTCCGTTGAGGGAGAGAACGTCCGAGCGGAACACGTCGAGTCCCACGATCTCGGCCACCCGCGGGTCGACACCCCGGCCCTGCTTGTGGCCGGGCGGTCCGAAGACCATGTCTCCGCGGCGCCGGAACTCCTCCAGCGCCTCCAGCACGGGTGCCCGCGAGTGGTCCATGGTTCCTCCCAAGTCCGTTCCGCCCCGTTTCAGATCTCGAAGCCGTACGGTCGTCTGCGGTCTGCACTCCGTGTAGACCGCAGACGCCTGCCGAAACGCCTGAGACGGTCAGCCCTGGTCAGGAGGGGTGCAGGTGCCGCTCCATCCAGTCGGCGGCGGCCCGGCGGAACAGGCGCCGGTTGTCGGCGCGCAGGAACCAGTGCCCCTCGTCGCGCAGGACGAGGAGTTCCGCTGGGACCCCGCGTTCCCGTGCGGCCCGCACGAACTGTTCCGACTCCCCCGGCGGCACGTTGGTGTCGTGCTCTCCGTGCACGGCGAGCAGCGGGGCCCGCAGCGCGTCGATCCGGCTCATCGGCGACAGGGCGCGCAGCAGGTCGCGGTCGCGCTCCGGGTGGCCGTACTTGTGCGCCGCCGACTCCGCGATCCACGGCTCGGTCCCGGCGAAGAAGGTCAGGAGGTCGGACATGCCGCAGACCGCGACACCGGTGCGGAAGAGGTCCGGGTGCCACACGAGGGAGGCGAAGGTCAGGTAGCCGCCGTACGAGTGCCCCATCACCGCGAGCCGGGTCGGGTCCGCGGGACCCGCCGTGACCGCGTGCGCCGCGCAGTCCGCGACGTCGTCCAGGGCGGCGAAGCGGCCCGTGCCCAGGTCGGCGTCGACGAAGGTGCGGCCGTGTCCGCCGGAGCCGCGGACGTCGGGGGCGAAGACGTCCAGTCCGCGCCCTAGCAGCTCGTGGTAGAGCGGGTCGAACACCGGGCGTTCCTGGTCCTCGGGGCCACCGTGCAGGTGGATCACACAGGGCGCCGGCTCGTGCGGGGCGCGGCCCGGGGCGCGGTAGTACCAGCCGCTGAGGGGCAGGCCGTCCCGGGCGGTCAGGCGGGTGAGGACGGGGCGCACGGGCGGGCGGCCCGGTGGTACGGCGTCCTCGTCCCGGGAGGACCAGGGGGTGCGCAGCAGGGACACGCCTTCGTGGGCCCACCACACGCCGGGGCGGCGTTGCGAGCCGGACAGGGCCAGCAGCAGCCGTCCCGCCCCGGCGGCCGCGACCCGCGTGACGACCTCGTGGGGCAGCGGCACCGGACGTGCGGGGCCGACGACGTCGGCGGCGCCGGGCGCCGGGGAGGTCTCGACGACGTCGAGTTCGCTGGCGCCGCGCGTGTTCCACGCCAGGACGGCCGTGCGACCGTCGTGCGCCATCGCCAGCAGTTCGAGGTCGCTGTCGTCGCGTTCGGCCGCGACGGTCAGGCCGCGCGCGGTGCCGTCGGCGTCGAGAGCGACGGCGAACAGGGCCGCGTACTCCCGGCCGGCGTCGCTGCGCAGCCACAGGGTCCGCCCGTCGGGCGAGAACCGGCCGATCCAGTGGTCACCGTCGGCGACCGGCAGGGCGAAGGTGGTCGTGGCGTCCGAGAGGCGCCGGACGAACGCCTCCCGCCGGCCGCGGGGCCCCCGGCGCAGCAGGGCGAGCCGGCCGTCGTGACTGAGGTCGCACACCCGGAGGGTGGGGGCGTCCGGTTCCGCGGCGAGCAGCACCGGCGAGGCCAGGCCGTCGGGGTCGATCAGGTAGGCGGACAGGCCGCCGCCCGCCCGGGTCGCCGGTGTCCCGTCCGGCCCCACGGCGTACTCGGTGGTGCCGAGGAGGGTGGCCCGGCCGTCCCGGGCCGTCCAGTGGCCGTCTCCCACGGCCGGGGCGGCCGGGGCGGCGAGGGTGACGGCGACGGCCGAGCCGTCGTGGGCCCAGCAGCCGAGGTAGGCGGACGTGTCCGGGTCGGCACCGGCCAGCAGGCGGCGGCCGGTGCCGTCGGGCCGTACGCACAGCACCCGGGTGTGCTCACCGCCGCCCGGTGCGGTGGTGTACGCGATCCAGCGGCCGTCGGGTGACCAGGACACCTCCTTCACGGGGTCCGGGGAGGCGTCGAGCAGCCGGACGTGCTCCCCGTCCACGGGTCCGGCCCAGAGCTGCGGGACGCCGCCCCGGTCGCAGATGAAGGCCGCCCGGGTGCCGTCGGGGTCGGCGGAGGGGTACCAGCAGCCGTGCGCGTGCAGCCGGGTCACGGCGTCCCGTGGGCCCTCCGCCTCGGGCAGCGGCATCGGGGCGGGGGCCGCGGCGCGGGCCGCCCCCCGCCCCGGTGCGGGCGCCGTGTGCGCGACCCGGGTGCCGTGCTCGCCGATCACGTGATTCCGTGCGTCTGCAGCCATATCTCCAGGAGGGCGACCTGCCACAGGGCGTTGGCGCCGCGTTTGGTCCGGTGCTCGTCGGGCGCCGCCAGGAGTTCGGCCACGTACGACTCCTGGAAGATGCCCCGTTTCTTCGCCTCGGGCGCCGCGAGCGCCTCGCGCACCCGGTCCAGGACGGGACCGGCCATGTGCCGGATGGCGGGGACCGGGAAGTAGCCCTTGGGCCGGTCGACGACCTCGCGCGGCAGCAGCTTGCGGCCGACCTCCTTCAGCACGCCCTTGCCGTCGTCGGCGAGCTTGAGCTCCGGCGGACAGGCCGCGGCCAGCTCCACCAGTTCGTGGTCGAGGAAGGGCACGCGGGCCTCCAGTCCCCAGGCCATGGTCATGTTGTCGACCCGCTTCACCGGGTCGTCGACGAGCATGACGTGCGTGTCCAGGCGCAGGGCCGCGTCCAGGGCGGTCTCGGCGCCGGGACGTGCCATGTGCTCCCTGACGAAGCGGCCCGACACGTCGTCCCGGGGCAGCATGTGCGGCTGGAGGATGCCCGCCAGATCGGCGTGGGGGCGGTCGAAGTACGTCTCGGCGTACTGCCGGGGCTCGTCCTCGCGGGCGACCGCCGCGAGCTCGGGGTACCAGTGGTAGCCGGCGAACACCTCGTCGGCGCCCTGCCCGCTCTGCACGACCTTCACCTCCTTGGCGACCTGCTCGGACAGCAGGTGGAAGGCGACCACGTCGTGGCTGATCATCGGTTCGCTCATCGCGGCGACGGCGTCGTCCAGGGCGGTCGAGACGCGCTGCGAGGGCACCATCATCCGGCGGTGGTCCGTGCCGAACTCCCGGGCGACCAGGTCCGAGTAGCGGAACTCGTCGCCCTGTTCGCCGCCCTCGGCCTCGAAGCCCACGCTGAACGTCTTCAGGCCGCGCTGGCCCTCCTCGGCGAGCAGCGCGACGATCAGGCTGGAGTCGAGCCCGCCGGAGAGCAGGACGCCGACGGGGACGTCGGAGACCATCCGGCGGCGTACGGCCGTGCGCAGGGCCTCCAGCACCGCGTCCCGCCACTCGTCGGGGCCCATCTCCGCGAACTCGGCCCGCCGGGTGTAGGACGGCTGCCAGTAGCGGTGGTCGCGGTGGCTGCCGTCCGGTTCGACGACCCGTACGGTGGCCGGCGGCAGTTTGCGCACGCCGTTGAGGACGGTGTGCGGCGGGGCGACGGTGGCGTGCCAGCTCAGGTACTGGTGGACGGCCACCGGGTCGAGGGAGGTGTCCACGTCCCCGGCGGCCAGCAGGGCGGGCAGCGAGGAGGCGAACCGCAGCCGGCCCGGCGCCGGCGCCAGGTACAGCGGCTTGATCCCCAGCCGGTCGCGGCCCAGCACGACACGGCCGGTGCGGTGCTCCACCAGGGCGAAGGCGAACATGCCGTGGAACCGCTCCACGCAGGCGGTCCCCCACTGCCGGTAGGCGCGGAGCACGACCTCGGTGTCGGACGTGGACCGGAAGCGGTGCCCGAGGCGTCCGAGCTCCTCGCGCAGCTCCTGGTAGTTGTAGACGCAGCCGTTGAAGACGCCGGTGATCTCGTCGTCGGCGTCGGTCATCGGCTGGGCGCCGAGGTCCGACAGGTCGATGATCTTCAGGCGCCGGTGTCCCAGCGCCACCGCGCCCCGGCTCCAGGTGCCCTGGCCGTCGGGTCCGCGGGCGGCGAGCCGGTCGGTCATGCGCTCGACGGCCGCGAGGTCGGGCCGGTTGCCGTCGAAGCGGATCTCGCCGCTCAGACCGCACATGACGCGCCGCCCCCTTCCCGAGTGCCGTCGGCCGGGAGCCGGGAGGGGTGACCCGGGTCGCGCCTGCCGGTCGCGACCCGGGCGGAATTGCTGGACATGACGGAATCACTCCTTGCGGTTGTCGGATGAAAGGCGGCGGCAGCGCGCGCCGCGGAACGGGGTCAGCTCCCCAGGACCTCCGGCGCTCCGGAACCGGCCGCGCCCGCGGCGAAGCGCGGGACCTCCGTGCGGGCGACGGGGGCCGGCCTGCGGGGCCGGCGCTCGCCTCGGGTCTCCGCGATCAGCAGGTCGGTGCAGGCCAGCAGGTCCTCTTCGCGTGCCTTGCGGCGGATGCGCTCGGCGGCGCTGCCGTCCGCCAGGGCCGCCTCGGCCAGGTCCCTGACGGTCTCCCAGTCGCCGTGGGCCTCGAGTGCGGGCCGCAGCCGGGCGAGCAGTCCGTGGACGACGTCGGCGGCGGGAGCTTCCCGGTGGGTCCGGGGATCGACCAGGGAGCCCTCCAGACCGGAGCGGGCGGCCCGCCAGGAGGCGCCGCGCAGCCACTCGTGGCGGCCGTCGCACATCGCCGCACCGGTGGCGTGCAGTTCGAGGGCGTCGGTCACCAGGGCCCGGAAGAGGCCGGCGACGAGCACGACGGTCTCCGCGCGCGGGCAGGCGTCGCAGATGCGGAGTTCCAGCGTCGGCAGGTGCGCGGAGGGGCGGACGTCGTAGTAGATCATGCCCGGGTCGCTGATGACCCCGGCCCGGACCAGGTCGTCCACCGCGGCGTCGTAGGCGGCCGCGTCGGTGAAGCAGCCGACGGGGCCCGCGGTCGGCCAGCGCTGCCAGAGCAGGGTGCGCCAGCTCGCGTAGCCGGTGTCGGCCCCCTGCCAGAACGGCGAGCTGGCGGACAGCGCCAGCAGTACGGGCAGCCACGGCGAGACCGCGCACATGACCTCCACGGCCGTGTCGCGGTCCGGTATGTCCACGTGGACCTGGGCGCCGCAGATGAGCTGCTCGTCGGCCACCTGGCGGTACTCCTCGACCATGTGGCGATAGCGTGCGCCGCCGGTGGGGTGTCCGGAGGCGGCCGGGGCGAGGGGTGCCGTGCCCGCGGCCGCGACCGCCAGCCCCAGGGAGGAGGCGGCCGCGTCGAGCCGCTGTCTGGTTCTGACGAGGTCGGTGTACAGGCCGGTCAGGGAGGCGTGCACCCCGCTGTTCGATTCCACGGTGGACTGGTGCAGTTCCGTGGTGAAGGTGCGCCCGGGAAGCCGGCGCAGGACCGCGTCGGCGCGCGGCACGAGCATCCCGCTCTCCAGTTCCAGGATGTGGAACTCCTCCTCCACTCCGATACGCATGGCCACAGTCGCTCCTCGAGGTGTTGCCGTCGGTGCCGCCCCTGTCGGGGATGTCCCCCAAGTGCCCACGAGATCGACGGATAAGCACGGTTTTGCGCGTTTGAAGAAGGTGGTTCACAGATGAGCGGGTTCACCGGTCAGTGGTCGGTGGTCTTGTCGACCAGCGCGCTGTAGGCGAGCTGCAGTGCGTCCGCCCCGGCCAGCGCCGTCAGCGCGCCCATCGCGGTGCGGGTCGCGCGGGGCCACAGGAGCCGGCCGGCGGTCAGGGTCGACGCCACCCAGACGCTCATGCAGAACGGGCAGGTCACCAGCTCGCCCACGGTCTCCTTGCCGCCCTCGTCCCGCGCCTCCTCGTGCAGTTCGGCGGGGCCCTGCGGACCGACGTACGTCGTGAAGGGGGCGCGCAGCGGGCTGGTGACCGACGCCTTGCTGAGCAGCCGGCTGAGCCGGAACGTGGCCACGGAGGTCAGGAGCACGTCCCACGGCTCGGGCCGGTCGGGCAGGGGGCGCCCGCGCAGCCGTACGGCCGTGGCCCAGCTCGCCGTGTACGCGCCGAACGCCGCCATGGCCGTGAGGTAGCCGCGCAGCGGCCGGTCGCCGTTGCCCGCGTAGTCGCGGCCGGTGCGGCGCAGGAACGCCTGCGCCCGGCGTCCGATGCGGTGGTCAGTGGGTGTGGCCATGGGTGTATCCCCGTCCTGCTGCGTTCTGGTACCTGTCCGGGTCCCGGCGGGCCCCGGCTCGTTCCTTTTGTCCGTCTTCCCCGTCGTGCCGGACCAGTCGCACCTCGACCTGTCCGTCGGTGACCCGGGTGTCGAAGGCCGGCTGGGGGGCGGTGGCAGGGCCGCGGACGTTCAGGCCGTCCGAGAGCCGGAAGACACTGCCGTGCCAGGGGCACCGCACGCATCCGTCCTCCACCGTCCCCTCGGACAGCGGCCCGGCCAGGTGGCTGCACCGGTCGGCCAGCGCGTGGATCGCCCCGTCGCCCTCGCGCACCACGACGACCGGCACGTCGTCCACGGCGCGCCGCACCGGGGCCCCGGCCGGGAAGTCGTCCAGGGCTCCGATCCGGTGCCAGCGGTCGGAGACCACATGCGGTACGGCCTCGGCGTGGTTGACGCCGGCGGCCTGCCGGTAGGCCAGGTGGCCGCCCAGCATGCCGCCCGTTCCCACCGCCGCGAGCCCCAGGAAGCCGAGGGTCCGGCCCGCCCGCGCACGGCCGGTGAGCCGGCAGGCGAGGGAGGCCGTGTACAGGCCGACGGCCGCCGTGTTGGACACCGCGTGCACCAGTCCGACCCGCATCTGGGGGCGTTGCAGTTCCGCCCAGTCCACGGCGCCCGTCAGCGCGGCGGGGACGGCCGCGGCGAGGCCGAGGCCCACCAGCAGACCGGCGTCGCGGGGGCGGCCCTTGCGCAGGTCCAGGACCGCGGCGGACAGCCAGCTGCCGATCGGCACCTGCACCAGCAGCGGGTGCACGGGATGCCCCAGCCACTTGCCGTGCAGCACGTCCCGGCCGCGGCCCAGTGGCAGGGACTGGATCCCCGCCCGCAGTGAGTCGATCACCGGGTCCTGCCGCTGCTCCCGCTCCAGACGGGCGAGCAGCCGCAGGACCCGGTTCTCCCGTGTACGTGGATGTCGTCGTCGCGCGCTCATGGGCAGCCGGGTCTCCCCTTGCACGTGCGGCAAACGAACGGGGTGATCAGGACTTGGACACCGCGTGGCGCGGCGCCCTTCCGGAGAAGGCGGCATGGTGGGCGGGCCGGGCCGCACCGGTGGGCTCCAGGCGCCGCAGCCACCGGGAGGCCATGGCCAGCAGTCCCGTGAAGACGGCCAGGAGCAGCACGGACGTCCACATGGGCCGGCTGCCGGGAGAGTCCCACATTGTCCAGGCCGACGACGCCGTCCACAGGACGACGCCGGCCGCGTAGAAGGACCGTATGCGGCGCAGCTGCCTTGCCGCCCTGCCCACCGTGGGGTCGTCGGTGTGTGTCATGCCGACCCGTGTACCCCGATCAACGCGGTCCACCGGCCGCGGAGTCGACGGGTGGCGGACCTTCAGCGATCAAGTGGGGGGAGTTCGGCCAGGCCGGTTTCGCGCAGGACGCGGTCGACCGTCCCGGCAAGGGTGCTGTCGGGACCGATGACGGTCTCGCTGCCGTCCGGCAGCAGATCCAACTCCCGGTACCAGTCGCGCAGTTGCGGCTCGCTCACCTCGTGGGCGATCGGCTTGCCGGCGTGCCGGGCGAGGGTCTGCTCGAACGGCACGTGCAGGTAGTAGCAGTGGGTCGGGCCGCGGTGGTCGGCCCGGAGCCGGGTCAGCATCTCGCCGTACCGGTCGGCGTACAGGATGCCCTCCACCACCACGTGGAACCCGGCGTCCAGCGCGTAGCGGGCGGTCAGTTCGATCAGGCCGATGTTCGCCGCACCCGGCCGGTCGCGCTCCCGGAGCACGGTCCGGCGCAGGTTGTCCTGGCCGACCAGGGCCAGGCCGCGGCCGAAGCGGTCCCGCAGACCCGCCGCGACGCTCGACTTCCCCGAGGCGGAATTGCCGCGCAGCACGATCAGCCGGGTCTCCTCCGTGCCCACCACCATGACGGCCAAGCTACCGGGAAAACCTGCCCGTTCAGGTCGGCGATGCCGGCCGGAGCGGTCCGCGGCGCGGACCCGCGCCCACGCAACGGCCGGACGGGCAGGTCCGCGTGTGCGGCACAAGGGCAGAACAAGACAGGTGTCCTGCGTAGTATCACTACGACATAGGCGTGCGGCAGAAGCTGCCACCGCACATCCGGAAGCAGGCGACACGGCACGCCCCGCCCAGGAAGAGGTGCGAGCCCATGTCCGAATCCGCTCCCGACACCACCGAGTTGACCTCGCAGTACAGCACCCAGGTGGCCGGTGACCTCGAACGCAACCTCAAGGAACAGGAGCGCCTCAGCGGTGAGATCGAGGCGCTCCAGGGGCAGTTGGCCGCTCTGCGGCACGATCACGCCGTCCTGCTGAACATCCAGCAGGTGCTCGGCACCCCGCCGCCGGCCGTCTCCTCGCCCGCACCGGCCGACGCGGCGGTGCCCGCTCCCCGCAAGAAGAGCACCGGCCGGGACAAGCGGTCGGGCACCCGCAAGGCCGCGGCAGCGGCCCGGGAGCGGACCGCGAAGAAGACGGCCGCGAAGGCGTCGCCCACACGCTCCGGACCCACCCTCGTCGAACTGGTCCGCGAGCATCTGGCGGGGCAGAAGGAGCCCCGCTCGGCGGCCGAGGTATCCACCGAACTCGGCCGCCTGCACCCGGACCGCACGATCAAGCCGACCGTCGTACGCACCACGCTCGAGGGACTCGTGGCGCGCAACCAGGCCCAGCGCACCAAGCAGGGGACCTCGGTCTTCTACACCACGCCCGACGCGGACGAGGCCTCCGGGCCCGCTGAGGACGGCTCCCGGCAGTCGGACTGACCAGCCGTCCCGGGGCGCCCGTTCAGCGGGACCACCGTGCGGGACGCAGACCGTTTCCCTGCAGTCCGGCGGCCGCGAGGACCGCGGCCGCCGCGCCGGTACCCAGGACGGCACCGGCGACCACGTCGCCCGGGTAGTGCACGCCGGTGTGGATCCGCGAGTAGCCCACCGCGCAGGCCAGCAGGCCGAGCGGCACCGTGGCGACGGGGAGCGCGGGTCCGACCGCCGCCGCGAAGGCGACCGCGGACGCCGTGTGCCCGGAGGGGAAGGACGCGGACTCGGGCATCGGCACATGCCGTCCCGGGAACGGCGAGTCCACGGCGCGGTGCGGACGCGGCCGGCGCACCAGACGCTTGCCGAGCATGTTCGCGCTCGCCGAGGCGACACCGATGGCCGCGACGCCGAGGGCGGCGGCGCGCCGCGGCCGGCCGGGCCACAGGGCGAGCAGTCCGGCGATCGTGAACGAGATCTTGGAGTGGTCCGCCGCTGCCGACAGCCGCCGCAGCGCCTGGTCCAGGGCCGGTGTCCGGGTGACCGTGACGGCCTCGTACAGCGCCTGGTCGAGGGCGGCGAGATCCCTCAACAGCTCTCCGGAGGTCCGCCGTTCGCGCTGCGGTCGGTCAAGCATCGCTCTGCTCCTGGTTCTTGACGGCCGGGAAGGGAGTCCGGTCGAGGGCGAGGCGCACGACACGGCGCCAGTCGACGGACGGGGCAGTGTACGGCGCACCGGGACGGTCTCTCGGTACCCGTACCCGCAGGGCCTTGGGGCGTACGGTGCACACGACCGGCTGGGGCAGCAGCAGTGCTTCCCCGTCGACGGCCACCGGGATCGTCTCCGTGTCGGCCTCGACGGTCACCCGGCGCGAGGTCGACGAGGTGATCCCACGGGCCCGCTCCCCCAGCAGGGCCAGTTCGGCGGCCTGGGCCGCGCCCTCGATGCGCACGCTGATCACACCGAGCCGGCCCCCGTCGAGGCGGGACCGTCGGCCGACGCCCATCGGGCCGGCCTGCGCGTAGGGGTTGTTGCTCACCAGCAGTGCGTGCGGGGCGTCGAGCAGCCGGCCGTCCGCCGTGGCGGTCAGGTGGGCTCCGGCCCCGCCGACCAGCAGGTCCGGCAGCAGGTCGAGGGTGGTGGACGCCTTGGCGTCGCGGTACTCGGGGCTCTGCACGATCTCCGCGTAGGTGCCGAACGAGACCGTGTTCACGAAGGGCCGGCCCGCCACGTCGCCCAGGTCGACCCGGATCTCCACACCGTGCGTGAGGGCTTCCAGACCGCCGGCCGGATCGTCGCGGTCCAGGCCCAGGTCCATCGCGAAGTGATTGCGGGTCCCGGCGGCGAGCACCACGAACGGCACGTCGTGTTCCGCGGCCACCCCGGCCACCAGGGCCTGCGTGCCGTCCCCGCCGGCCACGCCGAGCAGGTCCGCGCCCTCGGCGAGGGCCTGGCGGGCCAGCTCGGCCGGGTCGGGGTCGCCGTCCACGTCGAGGAGGACGACCCGGGCACCCAATGCCTCGGCCCGCTCGACCAGTGCGTGCTCGCCGACCTTGCCGCCGCCCGACCGCGGGTTCATGATCAGGACCGGTCGGCGGGGCGGCCGGACCGGACGGGAGTGCGTGCCACGCGGTGCGCGCAGCCTGCGCAGCGCGCTGCGGGCGCAGGCCAGTGCCGCCACCCACAGCCCGAGCGCCGACGCGGCGAACGGCCACAGGCCGGACACCGCGAACAGGACCAGGACGGCGACGGGCGAGGCCACCGCCAGCAGGGCGCCGCACAGACGGGCCAGGCCCCGGTGGGCCAGCGCCCACCAGATGCCCGCGCCCGCCAGGGCGAGGCCCGCGAGGCCCAGCAGCAGGAGCAGCCACTGCCCCGCGGCCAGCACGGCCGCGACCACTCCCGCCAGGCAGAGCAGCGCCAGGCGGGCCAGCGTCCGCGCCGCGGTGCCGGAGCCGTACGGCTCCACCTCTGTCATCGTTCGGGCCGCCTCTCACGGATCGGTGGCCCAACGATCTCATGCCGGTGCTCTCGCCGCCGGTGCCGTCCTGGTCCCTCGGGTTGTTCAGCGGGTCACGACGTGCCGCTCGTCCGGCACGCAGTGGGTCATGGTCAGACCCTCGACGTCACGCGGCGGGTTCTTGCCGAGGTTCGACAGCCGCTTGCGGTCCTCGTCGGTGAGGTCCTGGCTCGCCAGGGGTTCGAGACCGGCCACGTCCTCGGGGCTGATGCCGAGGCCGTCGCCGACCCTCAGACCGAGGTCGTTCTCGACCAGCAGGAAGTGCCACACCATGCGTTCCTGCACGGGCCGGTCGCACTGGGCGAGCATGCCGGTGAGGTTCTTGACGAGGTCGTCGCGCTCCCAGTCCTCCAGGAGGAGGTACCGCTGGCCCGCCTGGAGGTAGTCGTTGGTGCGGGGGATGCGCTTGCGGGTGAGCCGGCCGTGGATCTCCGGGCCCTGTTCGTCGTGCGTCGGGTACTCCGCCTCGCGCAGACCGCCGGTGATGGACGGCTCGTAGTTGACGATCGGGTTCTCGCCGCCGCCGTCCACGTGGTACGTCATCTGCCCGTCGCGCTGGTTGGTGCGCACCTCGGCGTTCTTGGCCTGGTTCACCGGGAGCTGGAGGTAGTTCGGGCCGACCCGGTAGCGCTGGGTGTCGCTGTACGAGAAGGTCCGGCCGACCAGCATCTTGTCGTCGGAGAAGTCCAGTCCGTCGACGAGGACCCCGGTGCCGAAGGAGATCTGCTCGTTCTCCGCGAAGAAGTTCTCCGGCATCCGGTCCAGCACCATCCGGCCCACCGGCTTCGGCGGGAACTCCTGCTCGGGCCAGGTCTTGGTGTCGTCCAGCGGGTCGAAGTCCAGCTCGGGGTGCTCGTGGTCGTCCATCATCTGGACCAGGAGCTCCCACTCCGGATAGTCACCGCGGGCGACCGCCTCGTACAGGTCCTTGGTGGCGTGGCCGAGCGAGTCGGCCTGCACGTTGGCGGCGTCCTCCTCGGTCATCGAGCGGACGCCCTGCTTGGGCATCCAGTGGTACTTGACCAGCTTGGTCTCGCCCTCGGCGTTGACCCACTTGTAGGTGTTGACGCCGAAGCCCTGCATGTGGCGGTAGTCCGCGGGGATGCCGCGCGGACTGAACAGGTTGACCAGCATGTGCATCGACTCCGGCGTCTGCGACATGAAGTCGAAGATGCGGCGCGGCTGCTGCTCGAAGGTGACCGGGTCGGGCTTGAGGGCGTGGATGACGTCCGGGAACTTGATCGCGTCCCGGATGAAGAAGACGCCCAGGTTGTTGCCCACCAGGTCCCAGTTGCCGTCCTCGGTGTAGAACTTCACGGCGAAACCACGGGGGTCGCGGGCGGCCTCGGAGGAGTCGCGCCCGCCGATCACGGTGGAGAAGCGGACCGCCAGGTCGGTGCGCTTGCCGCGCTCCTGGAACAGCCTGGCCCGGGTGTACCTGCTGATCGGCTCGTCGCCCCAGGCGCCGTAGGCCTCGAAGTACCCGTAGGCGGTCACGCCGCGCGCGTGCACCACGCGCTCGGGGATGCGTTCCCGGTCGAAGTGGCTGATCTTCTCCAGGAACTGGTAGTTCTCCAGGGTGGCGGGCCCGCGGGCGCCGACGGTGCGCTGGTTCTGGTTGTCGTGGACCGGGTGGCCCTGGCGGTTGGTGAGCACCTTGCGGTCGTCCGCCGGAGCGGGGCCGGTACCGGACACATCCGTCATGATCGGGGGCTCCTTAGGTTCTCGGGTTCACGGCTGGGGGCAGCCCCTGGCACAGCGGGCAGCCTCCGGCCGGTGTTCGGCGGAGCACCCGAGTACCCGATCGGCTCGCACCACTCACGTCACGCGCCCGCCACCAGCGAGTCGTCCTTGGTGGGACGGGCGTGGGAGCCGGACAGCTGACGGCGGGCCGCGGCGAGGGCCGACTCGATGTCGCGGGTGCCCGTGGCGATGCACAGCGTGTAGGACACGTCCTCGAGGCGCTGACGCGCCCCTTCGCTGCCCTCCTCCGCGTGCAGGACGTGCAGCGCCTCGTAGCGCTCGAGCAGGTCGGTGAGAAGGGCGGGGTGGGCCATGAGCATGATTCGCTCCTCCATGTGCGCAGTGGGAGTACGGGCGGTCGCGTCCGCCACGTCACTCGGACTGTTGCGGGAGAGGCCTCGGCGGCACGCACCAGGAGAGCCGCGTTCGGCCGCTTCCGCGGTGGGCCTGTGATCCCAAGCACCTGAACCGCCGAATGCCCTGGCGAATCGAGCTCAAACCAGTCCTGTCATCTTGCACCTTCAGCGGCCGTCGCGCCCGGTGGGAGTCAGTCCCGGCGGGCGTCGACGTCGCCGTTCACCGTGGTCAGCGTCATGGTGTGGGTGCGGTCGGCCTCGCGTACGGGGACGGAGACGGTGGCGCGGCCGTTGTCGGTGGCCGCGGTGACCCGGTACGGCGGGCTGTCGTGGGGCACGGTGACGTCGACCGAGCCGTTGACGGTCGTGGCGCTGACGCCGGACGGGACCGCGGCACATCCCACGACCACGTCGCCGTTCGTGGTCGCCGCGTGCACCCGCCGCGCCTCGACGCTCGCCGCGCGCACGGAGCCGTTGCGGGTGGACAGCCGTACGTCGGCGTCCTCACGGCCGGAGCGGGTCACCGTCACGTCGCCGTTGACGGTGGTGACGTCCAGGGCGGCGGCGACGCCCGCCACGTCGACGCCGGCGTTGCGGGCGGTGGCCGTGACGCGGACGCCGTCGGGGATCTCCACGTACGGCAGCCGGGGACAGCTGCCGTCACTCGTGTTCCGGCACGACAGGTCGAGCGTCCACACCTTGCCGTGGTGGGACCAGTGCGCGTCGACGCGGTCGTCGACGGTGACGCCGCGGCCGTCCGCCGGGCGCAGCCGCAGGCCGTTGTCGGTGGCGATCACCACGTGTTCGCCGGAGCCCGCGACCCGGAGCGCTCCCGCCGTCCCCGGGCCGCCGGAGGCCCCGTCGTGATCGTCGCTGCACGCCCCGGCGAGGGGCAGGGACACCAGGACCAGCATCAGGCGCGTGAGGCGCCGTGTCGGGATCGCCTTCATACCCCGTCGGATGCCCCGGTTCGCCGTGGGCATGGCAGATGCGCCCGGCGGGTGCGGACGGCCGGGCCTACGGCACCGGGACCGTGTCCGTCTCCGTCGCGCCCTCCCTCGCCGCCAGTGCCTTGTTGCGGCGCACGGAGGACCAGAAGGACCAGCCGATCAGGATCACGCCGACCAGACCGGTGATGATCTCGTTGATCTGGTACTGGATGGTGACCATGAGGATCACGGCGAGGGCGCCGATCGCGT
>NZ_LJBR01000209.1 GCF_001282115.1 Streptomyces sp. NRRL B-24085
GTACCGCGTCGCCGTCCCGGACGTCCAGCTCCACGAACCGCCCTGCCGGCGAGGGCACTTCGGGCGGTCTGCGCGCGCAGACGACGACGTCCGCCCCCGCCTGCGCGAAGGAGCGGGCGATCCCGGCTCCGACCCCGCGCGTCCCGCCGGTGACGACCACGACCCTCCCGTTCAGCTCCATTCACCGCTACCCTTCACCTAACAAACGTTTGGTGGAAAGGTAGCTGATGCGGCCATGGGTGTCTCCACCTCGTCCCCGGAAAAGGGGATCGTCCTGGTCGGGGTCGACTTCCCGCCGGTGAACGCCCTCCCGGTGGACGGCTGGTTCGCCCTGGCCGACGCCGTGCGCGCGGCGGGCCGCGATCCGCAGGTCAGATGTGTGGTGCTGACGGCCGAGGGGCGCGGCTTCAACGCGGGCGTGGACATCAAGGAGATCCAGAAGCGCGGCCCGGCCGCCCTCGTGGGCGCCAACCGCGGCTGCTTCGAGGCCTTCTCGGCGGTCTACGACTGCGAGGTGCCCGTGGTGGCGGCCGTGCAGGGCTTCTGCCTGGGCGGGGGCGTCGGCCTGGCGGGCAACGCGGACGTGGTCGTGGCGAGCGAGGACGCCGTCTTCGGCCTGCCCGAACTGGACCGCGGGGCCCTCGGCGCGGCCACCCACCTGGCCCGGCTGGTGCCCCAGCACCTCATGCGCGCCCTGTACTTCACCTCCCGCACCGTCACCGCCGCCGAACTGCACCGGCACGGCTCGGTGTGGAGGGTCGTCCCGCGGGACGAACTGGCCGCCACCGCCCTGGAGTCGGCCCGCGAGATCGCCGCGAAGGACGGCGAGCTGCTGCGTCTGGCCAAGGCCGCCATCAACGGCATCGATCCGGTCGACGTCCGCCGCAGCTACCGCCACGAGCAGGGCTTCACCTACGAGGCGAGCGTCAGCGGGGTCGCCGACCGGGTCCGTGACAGGTTCGGCAGGGAGGCGGAGTGAGCGACAAGACCATGACGGCCGACGAGGTCGTCTCCGAGCTGCGCAGCGGCATGACCCTCGGCATCGGCGGCTGGGGTTCGCGCCGCAAGCCGATGGCGCTGGTGCGCGCGCTGCTGCGCTCGGACGTCACCGACCTGACGGTCGTCTCGTACGGCGGCCCGGACGTCGGCATGCTCGCCGCCGCGGGGCGCGTCCGCAAGCTCGTCACCGCCTTCGTCACCCTCGACTCGATCCCCCTCGAACCCCACTACCGGGCGGCCCGCGAGGCCGGTGCGTTCGAGCTCACGGAGATCGACGAGGCGATGTTCATGTGGGGCCTGCACGCGGCCGCGAACCGGCTGCCGTTCCTGCCGGTGCGGACGGCGATCGGCTCGGACGTCATGCGGGTCAACCCGGACCTGCGGACGGTGACCTCGCCCTACGCCGACCAGGAGACGTTCGTGGCCGTGCCCGCGCTCCGCATGGACGCCGCCCTGGTGCACGTGAACCGCGCCGACAAGCTGGGCAACGGCCAGTGCCTCGGCCCCGACCCCTACTTCGACGACCTGTTCTGCGAGGCGGCCGACACCGCGTACCTCTCCTGCGAACGGATCGTGGACACCGCCGAGTTGACCAAGGCGGCACCGCCGCAGTCGCTGCTGGTCAAGCGGCACACGGTCACCGGCGTGGTCGAGGCTCCGGGCGGCGCGCACTTCACCTCCTGCGCCCCCGACTACGACCGGGACGAGACCGTGCAGCGGGAGTACGCGACCACGCCCTGGCCGGAGTTCGCCGCACGGTACCTCGGGGGAGGACTCCATGACCGCGACCCGGAGTGAGTACTGCGTGATCGCCTGCGCCGAGGCCTGGCGGGACGCGGGTGAGATCCTGGCGAGCCCGATGGGGCTGGTCCCCTCGGTCGGCGCCCGGCTCGCCCGCCTCACCTTCTCCCCCGACCTGCTGCTCACCGACGGCGAGGCCCTGCTGGTCCGCCCGGACGGCACGCCCGAGGGCTGGCTGCCCTACCGGCAGCATCTCGCCCTGGTCACCGGCGGGCGGCGGCACGTGATGATGGGTGCGAGCCAGATCGACCGGTACGGCAACCAGAACATCTCCTGCATCGGCGACTGGGCGAGACCGGCACGCCAGCTGCTCGGGGTGCGGGGCGCACCGGTCAACACCTTGAACAACCCCACCAGTTACTGGATCCCCAGGCACTCCCGCCGGGTGTTCGTGGAGAAGGTCGACATGGTGTGCGGGGTGGGGTACGACCGTGCCGCCGGGGCACGCTTCCACCGCATCCCCCGGGTCGTCACCGACCTGGCTGTCCTCGACTTCGCCGGCCCGGACCACTCGATGCGGCTGGCCTCGCTGCATCCGGGCGTCACCGTGGCACAGGTGCGGGAGGCCACCGGTTTCGATCTGGCGGTCCCCGACGAGGTGCCCTACACGCGCGAACCGACCGCCCGTGAACTGGAGTTGATCCGCGAGGTGATCGATCCGCACAACACCCGGGCCCGGGAGGTGGCCGGCTGATGGAGACCGCGCTCACCCGGCTGACCGGCGTCCGCCATCCGATCGTGCAGACCGGGATGGGGTGGGTGGCGGGCCCCCGCCTGGTCTCCGCCGCGGCGAACGCGGGCGCGCTCGGCGTCCTGGCCTCCGCGACCATGACCCTGGACCAGCTCCGGGACGCCGTGCGGGAGGTGCGGTCCCGTACCGACGCGCCCTTCGGGGTCAATCTGCGGGCCGACGCGGCGGACGCCGGGGACCGGGTGCGGGTGATCGTCGACGAGGGCGTGCGGGTGGCGTCCTTCGCCCTGGCACCCTCGGCCGAGCTGATCGGCACGCTCAAGGAGGCGGGGGTGGTCGTCGTCCCGTCCGTCGGGGCGCGGCGGCACGCGGAGAAGGTCGCGGCCTGGGGCGCGGACGCGGTGATCGTGCAGGGCGGGGAGGGCGGCGGGCACACCGGGGAGGTGGCGACGACCGTGCTGCTGCCGCAGGTGGTGGACGCGGTGGACATCCCGGTCGTGGCGGCGGGCGGCTTCTTCGACGGGCGGGGCCTGGTCGCGGCGCTGGCGTACGGGGCGGCGGGCGTCGCCATGGGCACGCGGTTCCTGCTCACCTCGGACTCGACGGTGCCGGACGCGGTGAAGGCACGCTATCTGGCGGCGACGGTCCGGGACGTGACGGTGACGAGGGCGGTGGACGGCCTGCCGCACCGGATGCTCCGCACGGACCTGGTGGACTCCCTGGAACGGGCGGGCCGGGCACGCGCCCTGCTGCGGGCCGCCCGGCACGCGGCCGCCTTCCGCCGCTTCTCCGGCCTGACGTGGCGCCGGCTCCTGCGCGACGGCCGCGCGATGCGCCACGGCAAGGACCTCACCTGGAGCCAGGTCCTCCTCGCCGCCAACACCCCCGTGCTCCTCAGGTCGGCGATGGTGGACGGCCGCACGGATCTGGGGGTGATGGCCTCCGGGCAGGTCGCCGGGGTGATCGACGACCTGCCGTCGTGCGCGGAGCTGGTGGAGCGGATCATGAAGGAGGCGGAGGAGGTCCTCCAGCGCCTCACAGCCTCTCGATGACCGTCACGTTCGCCTGTCCCCCGCCCTCGCACATCGTCTGGAGGCCGAACCGGCCCCCCGTGCGCTCCAGTTCGTGCAGCAGGGTCGTCATCAGCTTCACACCCGTCGCCCCCAGCGGATGGCCGAGGGCGATCGCGCCGCCGTTGACGTTGACCTTGTCCGGGTCGGCCCCCGTCTCCTTCAGCCAGGCCAGCACCACCGGCGCGAAGGCCTCGTTGATCTCGACGAGGTCGATGTCGTCGATGGTGAGACCGGTCTTCTTCAGGGCGTGCGCGGTGGCCGGGATGGGGGCGGTGAGCATGCGGATGGGATCCTCGCCGCGCACGGAGAGGTGGTGCACGCGCGCGCGGGGCGTGAGGCCGTGTTCGCGTACCGCCCGCTCCGAGGCAAGCAGCATGGCCGCCGCCCCGTCGGAGACCTGCGAGGAGCAGGCCGCGGTGATGGTGCCGCCGTCGATCACCGGCTTCAGCCCGGCCATCTTCTCCAGCGAGGTGTCCCGGCGGGGGCCCTCGTCGACCGCGACCGGACCGTAGGCCACCGTCTCGCGCTCGAAGCGCCCCTCGTCGATGGCCCGCAGCGCCCGCCGGTGGGACCGCAGCGCGAACTCCTCCTGGTCCTGGCGGCTGATCCCCCACTTCCCGGCGATCATCTCGGCGCCGACGAACTGGTTCACCGCCCGGTCCCCGTACCGCGCCCGCCACCCCTCGCTGCCCGCGAAGGGGCCCTGGGTCAGCCCGAGCGGCTCGGCGGCCTGCCGGGTCGCGAAGGCGATCGGGATCATCGACATGTTCTGCACCCCGCCGGCGACCACGAGGTCCTGCGTCCCGGACAGCACGCCCTGCGCGGCGAAGTGCACGGCCTGCTGCGAGGACCCGCACTGCCGGTCCACGGTCACCCCGGGCACCTCCTCGGGCAGCCCGGCCGCGAGCCACGCGGTCCGCGCGATGTCCCCGGCCTGCGGCCCGACCGCGTCGAGGCAGCCGAAGACGACGTCCTCCACGGCGCCGGGATCGACCCCGGCCCGCTCGACCAGCGACTTCAGCACGTGGGCGCCCAGATCGGCCGGGTGGACCCCGCTCAGTCCTCCCCCGCGTCGCCCTACGGGCGTACGGACCGCTTCGACGATGTAGGCCTCGGCCATGGCGACTCCCCAGTGGGTTACGTGCGTACGGCGATCCCGTCCAGCACCATCGACAGGTACTGCCGGGCGATCTCCTCCGGGCTGTGCTGTCCGCCGGGCCGGTACCAGGACGCGGCGACCCACACGGTGTCGCGCACGAACCGGTAGGTCAGCCGGACGTCGAGGTCGGCCCGGAACACCTCGGCCGCGACCCCGCGCTCCAGCGTGGACAGCCAGGCCTTCTCGAACCTGCGCTGCGACTCGGCGAGGAACGCGAACCGCTCCTGCGCCACCAGGTGCCTGCTCTCCTTCTGGTAGATCGCGACGGCGGCCCGGTGCCGGTCGATCTCCCGGAACGACTCGGTGACCAGGGCCTCCAGCGTCTCGCGCGGGCCGAGTTCGGCGCTCAGGACGGTGTCGTAGCCTTCCCAGAGCTCGTCGAGGAAGGTCCGCAGGATCTCCTCCAGCATCGACTCCTTGGAGTCGAAGTGGTAGTAGAGGCTGCCCGCGAGCATGCCCGCGTGGTCCGCGATCTTGCGTACGGTCGTGGCGTTGTAGCCCTGTTCGGCGAAGACCTCGGCGGCGGTGTCGAGGAGTTCACGGCGGCGCGCGGGGGCGGCGGCGCTCACCTGGGGCGTCTTCTTGGTCGGCACATCGTCCATTGTCCTAGGCGTGTTGGCTGCTGACGGCGACGACCTCGCCCGTCATGTACGAGGAGTAGCCGGACGCCAGGAACACGATCACGTTGGCCACCTCCCAGGGCTCGGCGTACCGCCCGAAGGCCTCGCGCGCGGTGAGCTCCTCCAGCAGCTCGGCCGAGGTGACCTTCACCAGGTGCGGATGCATGGCGAGGCTGGGCGACACGGCGTTGACGCGGACGCCGTACCGGGCCGCTTCCAGGGCCGCGCACCGGGTGAGCGCCATGACCCCGGCCTTGGCGGCGGCGTAGTGGGCCTGTCCGGCCTGGGCGCGCCAGCCGACGACGGAGGCGTTGTTGACGATCACCCCGCCGGTGTCCCGCATCCGCCGCAGGGCCGCGCGGGTGCAGCGGAAGGTGCCGTTCAACGTGACGTCCAGGACCCGGGTCCACTGGTCGTCGGTCATGTCGACGAGCTCCGAAGTGCCGCCCAGGCCCGCGTTGTTGACGACGATGTCGAGTCGCCCGTGATTGCGGACGGCCGTGTCGAAGAGTGCTCCCACCTGGGTCTCGTCGGTGACGTCGCACGCCAGGGACGTCACCGTGCCACGGAACTCGCGGGCCAGGGCCGCCGCGCACTCCTTCAGGCGCCGCTCGTGCGCGTCGCTGATCAGGACGTGCGCGCCCTCCTCCAGGAAGCGGCGCGCGGTCGCCCCGCCGATGCCCGCACCGGCGGCTGCGGTGACGACGGCGGTGCGTCCCGCCAGCAGCCCGTGCCCCGGCTCGTACGCCGGACTCTCGACGCCTGTCATGGCGCCACGCTAACCTACCAAACACTTGTTAGGGAAGGACGGGTGTCCATGGATCTGGCGTTCACGCAGGAGGACGATGCCTTCCGTGCTCAGGCCCGGGCGTGGCTGCGCGCACATGTGCCCGCCACTCCCCTGCCGTCCCTGGAGACCCGGGAGGGCTTCGCGGCCCACCGCGCCTGGGAGGCCGAACTGGCCGCGGACCGCTGGTCGGTGGTCGACTGGCCCGTCGAGTACGGCGGCCGGGACTCCGGGCTGGTCCGCTGGCTGGTCTTCGAGGAGGAGTACTACGCGGCCGGTGCGCCCGGCCGCGTCGGCCAGAACGGCGTCAGCCTGCTCGCCCCGACCCTCTTCGACCACGGCACGGCGGAGCAACGCGCGCGCGTGCTGCCGTCGATGGCCACCGGCGAGGTGGTCTGGGCGCAGGCCTGGTCGGAGCCGGAGGCGGGCTCGGACCTGGCTTCCTTGCGTTCCAAGGGGGTGCGCACGGACGGCGGCTGGCTGCTCGGCGGGCAGAAGACCTGGTCCTCCCGGGCGGTCTTCGCGGACCGCGCCTTCGGGCTCTTCCGCACCGACCCGGACGCCCCGAGCCCCCATCAGGGCCTGACCTACCTGATGTTCGACCTGCGGGCACCCGGTGTCACCGTCCGCCCGATCCGCCGCCTCGACGGCAAGCCGGCCTTCGCCGAGCTCTTCCTGGACGAGGTGTTCGTGCCGGACGAGGACGTCATCGGCGAGCCCGGCCAGGGCTGGCGGATCGCGATGTCGGCGGCGGGCAACGAACGCGGTCTGATGCTGCGCTCACCGGGCCGCTTCCTGGCGGGCGCCGACCGGCTGTTCGCGCTCTGGACGTCCCTCGACGCCCCACCGGCCACCCGGGACCGGGTCGCGGACGCCCTGATCGGAGCCCGCGCCTACCAGCTCTTCACCTACGCGGCCGCCGCCCGTGTCCTGGACGGCGAGCGGCTCGGCCCCGAGTCCAGTCTGAACAAGGTCTTCTGGTCCGAGTACGACATCGCGCTCACCGAGACGGCCCTGGATCTCCTCGGCGAGGAAGAGGACCCGGAGTGGTCCGAGCGCTATGTCTTCGCCCTCGCCGGCCCGATCTACGCCGGCACCAACGAGATCCAGCGCGACATCATCGCCGAACGCCTGCTGGGTCTGCCGAAGGGACGCCGCTGATGCGCTTCCTCCCCGACGCCGGGCAGCGCGACTTCGCCGCCTCCCTGAACGCGATGCTCTCGGCCGCCGGCACCCCGTCCGTCGTACGGGACTGGAGCCGGGGCGACCACACCGGCGGACGCGCGCTGTGGGGCCGTATCGCCGATGCGGGGGTGTTCGCCCTGGCAGTGCCCGAGGCATACGGCGGACTGGGACCGCGCCCTCTCGAACTCACCCTGGCGTTCGTTGAGTTGGGGCGGCACGCGGTACCGGGTCCCTTGGTGGAGACCGTGACGGCGGCGGCACTGCTCACCGCACCGGACGCGGCGAAGCGACTGCTCCCGGCGCTGGCCGCGGGAGAGACGATGGCCACCGTTTCCCGTGACGGCGGGTACGCCCTGGACGGCCAGGCAGCGGACGTCCGTCTCTCCCTGACCGCCGAGGGCCTGTACTTCGCCCCCGGCCACGGCCCGGTGCGTCCCTCGCTCGACCCCGCCCGCCGGTTCACCGCGCTGGCACCGGGCGGCGAACTGCTCACCGCGCACCCGCCCGTCACCGCCGCCCTCCTCATCGCCCGCCTCACCACCGCCGCCCAGGCCCTCGGCGTGGGCCTCGCCCTCCTCGACCGGACCGTCTCGTACGTGAAGGGGCGCACCCAGTTCGGCGTGCCCATCGGCTCCTTCCAAGCGGTCAAGCACCAACTGGCGGACGCGAGGATCGCGTTGGAGTTCGCGCGTCCCCTGCTCCTCGGCGCCGCCCTGACGATGACCGCGGAGGACGTCGCCGCCGCCAAGGTCACGGCGTGCGAGGCGGCGTACCGGACGGCCCGTACCGCGCTCCAGCTCCACGGCGCGATCGGGTACACGGCGGAGTACGACCTGTCCCTGTGGCTCACCAGGGCCCGCGCCCTGCGCACCGCCTGGGGCAGCCCCGACGAGTGCCGTGCCACCGTCCTCAGTGGTGGTCGCCGCTGGTGATCTCCCGGAACTCCTCCGCCGTCGGCTTGGCGATCCGCGTGTCGGGCCCGAACATGGCCCGCGCGAGCCCGGCCCGCACCCGCTGGGAGCGCCTGACCGGCCGCCGCACCCCGTTGGCGTCGACCAACGGACCGATCTCGTACGGCGGTTCCTGCTCGTGCTGGGTGAGGGTGTGCAGCTGTGCCTGCGAGAGGGGCTCGTGGACCTCGACGAACTCCCCGTGCGGGAGCCGCCTGATGGTGCCGGTCTCCCGCCCGTGCAGCACCTTGTCCCGGTCCCGGCGCTGGAGCCCGAGACACACGCGCTTGGTGACCACGAAGGCGAGCACCGGCACCACGAACACGGAGACCCGCACGAACCAGGTGATCGCGTTGATGGACAGGTGCAGATGCGTGGCCACGATGTCGTTGCCGCCGCCGATCAGCAGCACCACGTACAGGCTCAGCCAGGCGACCCCGAGGCCCGTGCGGACGGGGGCGTTGCGCGGCCGGTCCAGGATGTGGTGCTCGCGCCTGTCCCCGGTGACCCACGCCTCGACGAAGGGGTACACCCCGATCGCGAGCAGGATCAGCGGGAAGAGGGAGAAGGGGATGAAGACGCCCGGTTCCAGGGTGTGGCCCCAGAAGTTGATCTCCCATCCCGGCATCACCCGGATCAGCCCCTCGGAGAAGCCGAGGTACCAGTCGGGCTGGGCGCCGGTGGTCACCAGGTGCGGGCTGTACGGCCCGAACGCCCACACGGGGTTGATCTGGGCGAGCCCGCCCATGAGGGCCAGCACCCCGAAGGTCAGGAAGAAGAAGCCGCCCGCCTTGGCCATGTAGACCGGCAGGAACGGCATGCCGACCACGGACCTGTTGTCGCGGCCGGGCCCCGGGTACTGGGTGTGCTTGTGGTAGAAGACCAGGATCAGATGGGCGACCACCAGGCCGAGCATGATCCCGGGCAGCACCAGGACGTGGATCGGGAAGAGCCTCGGGATGATGTCGTGGCCGGGGAACTCCCCGCCGAACAGGAAGAACGACAGGTACGTCCCGACGATCGGGATCGACAGGATCGCCCCGTCGGCGAAGCGGATGCCGGTGCCGGAGAGCAGGTCGTCGGGGAGGGAGTAGCCGGTCAGGCCGGTGATGATGCCGAGGAACAGCAGGGTCCAGCCGAACACCCAGTTGAGCTCGCGCGGCTTGCGGAAGGCACCGGTGAAGAACACCCGCATCATGTGCACGAGCATGCCGGTGACGAAGACGAGTGCCGCCCAGTGGTGGATCTGCCGGATCAGCAGGCCGCCGCGCACGTCGAAGCTGATGTCGAGCGTGGACTCGTAGGCCCGGGTCATCACCACGCCGTTGAGGGGCTCGTAGGAGCCGTGGTACACGACCTCGACGCCGCTGGGCTCGAAGAACAGCGTGAGGTAGACGCCCGTGAGGATCAGGATGAGGAAGCTGTAGAGGCAGACCTCGCCCAGCATGAACGACCAGTGGTCCGGGAAGACCTTGCGCATGTTGGCCTTGGCCAGCGCGTACAGGCCGAGGCGCCCGTCCGCCCAGTCGGCGAGCTTCTCGCCCTTGCCGGCCTCGGACCGGGCCGCCTGGTTCACCGATCGTGCGCCGTCCATATGTCGTCGCCTCCCCGTCGGATCACTGTCAGAGTGCCACGGCGGTACGGCGCAGCCAACGGGGCGGACACGGCCCGGCGGATGATCACGACCAGGGCCCCGCCGCTCCGCGCCCTCACCCGCGTTCGCTATTTTGTTCGCTGCCGACCCCACCGGCTCGATCATCGTCACCGCCACTTCGAGGAGCCGGCCGTGGAGCCCGAATCCACCGTCACCACCTGCTACCGCCATCGCACGGTGGAGTCCCACGTCCGCTGCACCCGCTGCGAGCGGTACATCTGCCCGGACTGCATGCGGGAGGCGGCCGTGGGCCACCAGTGCCCCGAGTGCGTACGGGAGGGGGCGCGGTCGGTGCGGCAGGCCCGGACCGTGTTCGGCGGGCGGATCACGGCCGTGCCCCTGGTGACGTACGTCCTCATCGGCCTCAACGTCCTGGCCTACGCCGGTGAACTCGTGCGCCCGGCGATCGTGGACCGGTTCGAGATGCTGGGCGTCGGTCTGGTGGGCCCGGACGGCGGCCACTACGTGTGGCAGGCCTCCCACCCCGACGCCTTCCACGCCGTGGGGGTCGCCGACGGCGAGTGGTACCGGCTGCTGACCGGTGCGTTCCTCCATCTGCCGCCCACCGAGGGCACGTTCGGGATCCTGCACATCGTGATGAACATGGTGTCGCTGTGGAACATCGGCCGCGTGGTGGAGACCCAGCTCGGGCGGGTCCGCTACCTCGCCCTCTACCTGCTGTCGGCGCTCGGCGGCTCGGTCCTCGTCCTGCTGCTCGCGCCCGCCGAGCCCACGCTCGGCGCGTCCGGCGCGATCTTCGGACTCGGCGCCGCCTACTGGGTGATGGCCCGCCGGCTCGGCGCCGACATGGCCCAGGTCAACCGCTTCATGACGGGCCTGCTGCTGTGGCTGGTGCTCTCCGCGTGGCTGACGTCCTGGCAGGGCCACCTCGGCGGGCTGCTCGCCGGAGCCGCCGTCACCCTCGCCTACGCGTACGCTCCCCGGGACGGCCGTCGCACCCTGGTCCAGGCGGGCGCGTGCGCCGTACTGCTGGTGGTGCTCCTGGTGTCCGCCTGGGCCAAGGTCACCGAACTGACGGGAGCAGTGTGAGACGCGCCCGCCTGCTGCTCCTCGCGGCCGTCCCCGCACTCGTCACGGCGTCGGTCTACCTCCTCACGCCCGAGGACTCCGGCGCCGACGGAGCGGGGCCCGACCTCTCCTCCGCCTACCGGTCGCAGACGGCCGAGGACGCCAGGAGCGCTCAGGGCGCCAAGTCGTGGGCCGAGCGGCCCGCGGGCGCCAGGAGTGCGGAGGACGACCTGGTCGTCACCGCCCTGCCGCCCGGGCTGGCCGCGCCCGGCAAGAAGGAACTCGCCCAGCAGCTCGTGGCGAGCGCCGAGAACTCCACCCTCGACTGGCGCAGCGCCTACGCCTACATCGAGGACATCGGCGACGGCCAGGGCTACACCGCCGGCATCATCGGCTTCTGCACCGGCACCAACGACCTGCTCACCCTCGTCGAGGACTACACGAAGGCCCACCCCGGCAACGGTCTGGCGCGGTACCTGCCCGCGCTGCGCGCGGTCGACGGCACGGACTCCCACGAGGGCCTGGACCCGGGTTTCCCGGCCGCCTGGAAGGCGGAGGCCGAGGTCCCGGCCTTCCAGAAGGCGCAGGACTCGGCCCGCGACCGGGTGTACTTCGATCCCGCGGTCCGTCTCGCCAAGCTCGACGGACTCGGCTCCCTCGGCCAGTTCGCCTACTACGACGCCATGGTCTTCCACGGCCCCGGCACCGACGCCACCGGCTTCTACGGCATCCGCGAACGCGCCCTCCGCCAGGCCGACAGCCCAACAGAGGGCGGCTCGGAGAAGGACTACCTGGACACCTTCCTCGACATCCGCGCGGACGCCATGCGCACCCGCGACGCGGACATCGACACCACCCGCGTGGACACCGCCCAACGGCGCTTCCTCGACGAGGGGAACCTGGAGCTGCGGACCCCGCTGACCTGGCAGGTGTACGGGGAGACGTTCGAGGTGCCGTAGGAGAGGTGCCGTACGAGCGCATGCGACGGCGCCTGCCTCCGGTCCGGTCGGGGACGTGGAGGCAGGCGCCGTCAGTGTTCCGTACGCCTTTGTACGGGACGCTCGGTGGCCGTCAGACCATCAGGGACCGGTCGGTCGGCCGGATGGGCGCGGGCAGTTCGCTCGCACCGGTCAGGAAGCGGTCGCAGCCGCGGGCGGCCGAACGGCCCTCCGCGATCGCCCACACGATGAGCGACTGGCCGCGGCCGGCGTCACCGGCGACGAAGACGCCCGGCACGTTGGTCTGGAAGTCGGCGTCGCGGGCGATGTTGCCGCGCTCGTCGAGCTCCAGGCCGAACTGCTCGACCAGGCCGTTCTCCCGGTCGGTGCCGGTGAAGCCCATCGCGAGGGTGACGAGCTGGGCGGGGATCTTGCGCTCCGTGCCCGGCTTCGGGGTCAGCTTGCCGTCGATGAACTCGACCTCGCTGAGGTGCAGCCACTGGACGTTGCCGTCCTCGTCGCCCTCGAAGTGGGTCGTCGACACGGAGTAGACCCGCTCGCCGCCCTCCTCGTGCGCGGAGGTGACCTTGTACAGCATCGGGAAGGTCGGCCACGGCTGGTGCGGGGCACGCTCCTCGCCCGGGCGGGGCATGATCTCCAGCTGCGTCACCGAGGCGGCGCCCTGGCGGTGGGCGGTGCCCACGCAGTCGGCGCCGGTGTCGCCGCCGCCGATGACCACGACGTGCTTGCCCTCGGCGGAGATCGGGGAGGTGACGTAGTCGCCCTCCTGGACCTTGTTCGCCAGCGGCAGGTACTCCATGGCCTGGTGGATGCCCTTGAGCTCGCGGCCGGGGACCGGGAGGTCACGCGCGGTGGTGGCGCCGGCGGCGATGACGACGGCGTCGTACCGCTTCTTCAGGTCGGTCGCCTTGAGGTCGCGGCCGATCTCGATGCCGGTACGGAAGCGGGTGCCCTCCGCGCGCATCTGCTCGATACGGCGGTTGATGTGCCGCTTCTCCATCTTGAACTCGGGGATGCCGTACCGGAGGAGGCCTCCGACGCGGTCCGCGCGCTCGTAGACGGCGACGGTGTGACCGGCCCGGGTCAGCTGCTGGGCGGCGGCGAGACCGGCGGGTCCCGACCCGATGACCGCGACGGTCTTGCCGGACAGGCGCTCGGGGATCTGCGGCGCCACGTCACCGGTGTCCCACGCCTTGTCGATGATCGAGACCTCGACGTTCTTGATGGTGACCGGCGGCTGGTTGATGCCGAGCACACACGCCGACTCGCAGGGAGCCGGGCACAGCCGCCCCGTGAACTCGGGGAAGTTGTTCGTCGCGTGCAGGCGCTCCGAGGCCGCCGCCCAGTCCTCGCGGTAGGCGTAGTCGTTCCACTCGGGGATGAGGTTCCCGAGCGGACAGCCGTTGTGGCAGAACGGGATGCCGCAGTCCATGCAGCGGCTGGCCTGCTTGCTGATGATCGGCAGCAGGGAGCCGGGGACGTAGACCTCGTTCCAGTCCTTCAGACGGACGTCGACGGGGCGGGACTTGGCGACCTCACGGCCGTGGTTCAGGAAGCCCTTCGGGTCAGCCATTGATCGCCGCCTCCATCATCTTCTCGGTGATCTCGGACTCGGAGAGTCCCGCCTGCTCGGCGGCGTCCTTGGCGGCGAGCACTGCCTTGTACGTGCTGGGGATGATCTTGCTGAAGCGCTCGACCCCTCCTCCAGGGGTGTCCCACTCGGCGAGCAGCTTCTCGGCGACCGTGGAGCCGGTCTCCTCCTGGTGGCGGCGCACCACGTCGTGCAGCCACTGCTTGTCGGCGTCGTCCAGCGCCTCCACGGCGTTCACGTTGCCGATGTTGACGTTGTCGCGGTCCAGGTCGATCACGTAGGCGATGCCGCCGGACATGCCGGCCGCGAAGTTGCGGCCCGTCTCGCCGAGGACCACCGCGTGACCGCCGGTCATGTACTCGCAGCCGTGGTCGCCCACGCCCTCCGAGACCACCAGCGCACCGGAGTTGCGGACACAGAACCGCTCACCGGTACGGCCGCGCAGGAACAGCTCGCCGCCGGTCGCGCCGTAGGCGATGGTGTTGCCTGCGATCGTCGAGTACTCGGCGAGGTGGTCGGCGCCCCGGTCGGGACGGACGATCACGCGGCCGCCGGAGAGGCCCTTGCCGACGTAGTCGTTGGCGTCGCCCTCCAGGCGCAGCGTGACACCGCGCGGCAGGAAGGCGCCGAAGGACTGGCCGGCCGAGCCCGTGAAGGTGATGTCGATGGTGTCGTCGGGCAGACCCGCGCCACCGAACTTCTTGGTCACCTCGTGGCCGAGCATGGTGCCGACCGTGCGGTTGATGTTGCGGATCGCGACCTGGGCGCGCACCGGCTGGGCGTCGGTCGCCGAGTCGGCGGCCAGGGCGTCGGCGGCGAGCTTGATGAGCTCGTTGTCGAGCGCCTTCTCCAGGCCGTGGTCCTGCTCGATCAGCTGGTGGCGCACCGCGCCCTCGGGCAGCTCGGGCACGTGGAACAGCGGCTCCAGGTCCAGGCCCTGTGCCTTCCAGTGATTGACCGCGCGGGTCACGTCGAGGGTCTCGGCGTGGCCGACGGCCTCCTCGATGGAGCGGAAGCCCAGCTCGGCGAGGATCTCGCGGACCTCCTCGGCGATGAACTTGAAGAAGTTCACGACGTACTCGGCCTTGCCGGTGAACCGGTCGCGGAGCACCGGGTTCTGGGTGGCGATGCCGACGGGGCAGGTGTCCAGGTGGCAGACGCGCATCATGACGCAGCCGGAGACGACGAGCGGCGCGGTCGCGAAACCGAACTCCTCGGCGCCGAGCAGCGCGGCGATGACGACGTCCCGGCCGGTCTTGAGCTGGCCGTCGGTCTGGACGACGATCCGGTCGCGCAGGCCGTTGAGCAGCAGGGTCTGCTGGGTCTCGGCGAGACCGAGCTCCCAGGGACCGCCGGCGTGCTTGAGGGAGGTCAGCGGGGAGGCACCCGTACCACCGTCGTGACCGGAGATCAGCACGACGTCCGCGTGGGCCTTCGACACACCCGCCGCGACCGTGCCGACGCCGACCTCGGAGACCAGCTTCACGTGGATCCGCGCCTGCGGGTTCGCGTTCTTCAGGTCGTGGATCAGCTGGGCCAGGTCCTCGATCGAGTAGATGTCGTGGTGCGGCGGCGGGGAGATCAGGCCGACACCCGGGGTCGAGTGCCGGGTCCTGGCGACCCACGGGTAGACCTTGTGGCCGGGCAGCTGGCCGCCCTCGCCGGGCTTGGCGCCCTGGGCCATCTTGATCTGGATGTCGTCCGCGTTGACCAGGTACTCGGAGGTCACACCGAAGCGGCCGGAGGCGACCTGCTTGATGGACGACCTGCGGGCCGGGTCGTACAGGCGCTCCGGGTCCTCACCGCCCTCACCGGTGTTGGACTTGCCGCCCAGCTGGTTCATGGCGATGGCGAGGGTCTCGTGCGCCTCCTTGGAGATGGAGCCGTACGACATGGCGCCGGTGGAGAAGCGCTTGACGATCTCGGAGACCGGCTCGACCTCGTCGACGGGGATCGGCCGGCGGTCGGACTTGAAGCCGAAGAGTCCGCGGAGCGTCATGAGCCGCTCGGACTGCTCGTTCACACGGTCCGTGTACTTCTTGAAGATGTCGTAGCGGCCCGCGCGCGTGGAGTGCTGGAGGCGGAAGACCGTCTCCGGGTCGAACAGGTGCGGCTCGCCCTCGCGGCGCCACTGGTACTCGCCGCCTATCTCCAGCGCGCGGTGCGCCGGCGCGATGCCGCTCGCCGGGTACGCCTTGGCGTGCCGGGCGGCGACCTCCTTGGCGATGACGTCGATGCCGACGCCGCCGATCTTGGAGGCGGTACCGCTGAAGTACTTCTGGACGAAGCCCTCTTCGAGACCGACGGCCTCGAAGACCTGGGCGCCGCGGTAGGAGGCGACGGTCGAGATGCCCATCTTCGACATGACCTTCAGTACGCCCTTGCCCAGGGCGTAGATCAGGTTGCGGATGGCCTGCTCGGGCTCCAGGCCGTTCAGGAAGGTGCCCGCGCGCAGGAGGTCCTCGACGGACTCCATGGCGAGGTAGGGGTTCACGGCCGCGGCGCCGAAGCCGATCAGCAGGGCGACGTGGTGGACCTCGCGGACGTCACCGGCCTCGACCAGCAGGCCCACCTGGGTGCGCTGCTTGGTGCGGATGAGGTGGTGGTGGACGGCCGCGGTGAGCAGCAGCGACGGGATCGGCGCGTGCTCGGCGTCCGAGTGGCGGTCGGAGAGCACGATCAGCCGGGCGCCGTTGGCGATGGCGGCGTCGGCCTCGGCGCAGATCTCCTCGATGCGGGCGGCGAGGGAGTCGCCGCCGCCGGAGACCCGGTACAGGCCGGAGAGGGTCGCGGCCTTGAAGCCGGGCATGTCGCCGTCGGCGTTGATGTGGATGAGCTTGGCCAGCTCGTCGTTGTCGATCACCGGGAAGGGCAGCACGACGGAGCGGCAGGAGGCGGCGCTCGGGTCGAGCAGGTTGCCCTGCGGGCCCAGCGAGGAGCGCAGGCTGGTCACCAGCTCTTCGCGGATCGCGTCCAGCGGCGGGTTGGTGACCTGCGCGAACAGCTGGGTGAAGTAGTCGAAGAGCAGCCGCGGGCGCTCGCTCAGCGCGGCGATCGGCGAGTCGGTGCCCATCGAACCGATCGGCTCGGCACCGGCCTTGGCCATCGGCGCGAGCAGGACGCGCAGCTCCTCCTCGGTGTAGCCGAAGGTCTGCTGGCGGCGGGTGACCGAGGCGTGGGTGTGCACGATGTGCTCGCGCTCGGGCAGGTCGCCGAGCTCGATCTCGCCGGCCTCCAGCCACTCCGCGTACGGCTGCTCGGCGGCGAGACCGGCCTTGATCTCGTCGTCCTCGATGATGCGGTGCTCGACGGTGTCCACGAGGAACATCCGGCCGGGCTGGAGACGGCCCTTGCGGACCACCTTGGCGGGGTCGATGTCGAGGACGCCGACCTCGGAGCCGAGGACGACGAGGCCGTCGTCGGTGACCCAGTAGCGGCCGGGGCGGAGGCCGTTGCGGTCGAGGACCGCGCCGACCTGCTTGCCGTCGGTGAAGGTGACGCAGGCCGGACCGTCCCAGGGCTCCATCAGGTTGGAGTGGAACTGGTAGAAGGCGCGGCGGGCCGGCTCCATGGAGTCGTGGTTCTCCCACGCCTCCGGGATCATCATCAGCACGGAGTGCGGCAGCGAACGGCCGCCCAGGTGCAGGAGTTCGAGGACCTCGTCGAAGGACGCCGAGTCGGAGGCGTCCGGCGTACAGATCGGGAAGACGCGCTCGATGGCCTGGGCGTCGTTGCCGAACAGGTCGGAGACCAGCTGCGACTCGCGGGCCGCCATCCAGTTGCGGTTGCCCTTGACGGTGTTGATCTCACCGTTGTGCGCGACAAAGCGGTACGGGTGCGCGAGCGGCCACGACGGGAAGGTGTTCGTGGAGAACCGGGAGTGCACGAGCGCGATCGCGGAGGCGAAGCGGCGGTCGGACAGGTCCGGGAAGAAGGGCTCCAGCTGACCGGTGGTCAGCATGCCCTTGTAGACGATGGTCCGCGCGGACAGCGAGGGGAAGTACACGTCGACCTCGCGCTCGGCGCGCTTGCGCAGCACGAAGGCCTTGCGGTCGAGGTCGATGTCCGTGGCAGGCGCGGCGGAACCGTCGGTCACGAAGACCTGGCGGAAGACCGGCATCGTCGAGCGGGCGGTCGCGCCGAGCAGTTCGGGAGCGACCGGAACCTCACGCCACCCGAGAACCGTGAGGCCCTCTTCGCCGGCGATCGTCTCGATCTTCGAGACGGCGTCCTCGGTGCCGTCCTCCGGCAGGAAGGCGATGCCGACGGCGTACGCACCGGCCGCGGGCAGCTCGAAGCCGGCGACCTCACGGAAGAAGGCGTCCGGAACCTGGGACAGGATGCCCGCGCCGTCACCCGAGTCGGGCTCGGAGCCGGTGGCACCGCGGTGCTCCAGGTTGCGCAGAACCGTGAGCGCCTGCTCGACCAGCGCATGGCTCGCCTCGCCGGTGAGGGTGGCCACGAAACCGACGCCACAGGCGTCCTTCTCGTTGCGGGGGTCGTACATACCCTGCGCAGCAGGGCGAGCATCCATGAAGGACCACTTCTGGCCATTCGTGGAGTGCTGGGACGGCTGGCGCGGCGTACGCATCGGCTCTCCCGTCGTCGTCAATTGGCATATTTCAAATTGCCGAGGGACGACGTTGGCCCTCTGCGTGAGTGCAAAATTTCGTGCAGGTTACATGATGGAGCGGATCTCGGGAACCGGATACTCCGTTCCAACATGCGGACGCCACGCGGTGCGAGGGGGGTACCGCACACGTGGCCTGAAGTATGTGGGGGCCGAGCCGGACCGATCGGTCAGATCATGGTCCGTCGACCCAAGGGGCGGTGAAGGCGTCGTCGCCGACCCCGCGAGTGCGCCGCAAGCGTCATTGCCCACAGTGCTTACGGCTCATTCCCAACGGTGATGCCGCCGAAACCAGCGAGTAACGGCTACTTATGCGGCCCAACGCATAAGTAGCGGTGGCACTATCCTACGGCCGTTCCGAACAAACTGCCCAGGGCGTACGTCACACCGGCCGCCGCGCCTCCCAGGGCGAGCTGCCGCAGTCCGCTGTACCACCAGGTCCGCGCGGTCACCCTGGCCACCACGGCACCGCAGGCGAACAGTCCGACGAGGGCGAGCAGCACGGCGGGCCACAGCGCGGTCGCGCCGAGCAGGTACGGCAGGACGGGGAGCAGGGCGCCCAGGGCGAAGGAGCCGAAGCTGGACACGGCGGCGACCAGCGGCGAGGGCAGGTCGCCCGGGTCGATCCCCAGCTCCTCCCGGGCGTGGATCTCCAGGGCCTGCTCGGGATCCTTCGACAACTGCCGGGCGACCTCCCTGGCCAGCTCGGGTTCGACGCCCCGGCCCTCGTACAGGGCGGCCAGCTCGGCCTCCTCGTCCTGCGGGTGCTTCCGCAGCTCCCGGCGCTCCACGTCCAGCTCGGCCTCGACCAGCTCGCGCTGGGAGGCGACGGAGGTGTACTCACCGGCGGCCATGGAGAAGGCACCCGCGGCGAGCCCGGCCAGCCCGGTCAGCACGATGGTGTGCTGACCGACGGCGCCGCCCGCGACCCCGGACATCAGGGCGAGGTTGGAGACCAGCCCGTCCATGGCGCCGAAGACGGCGGGCCTGAGCCAGCCGCCGTTGACGTCCCGGTGGGTGTGGTTGTCGCGGTGCGCCTCGTGGAGGGGCGCTTCGATGTCGATGACGGCCATTCCGGTTCCCCCAGGGAAGCTAAGCCAAAGCTAACTTTGGACACGTTCTAATTCTTAACAACGCCCACAGTACGTCGCTCCATTCCCGGCCGCCAGCAAGGAAAGGCTGGGCTAACCTGCGGTTTTACCTTTCGAATGCGCAGACGATCATGGTGCTGCTCAGATGTCGACCGGGTGACGTTGGAGGCAGGGAGGCTCAGGTCAACCGCCGACGGTGGGACATATGCGGCAAAAGGTTCCGCGCCTGGCGGGAACCTCCCCTGCTCCCCGTTGTGGAGAGGCCGCGCATGACATCGATCGCCCGCGTTCCCTCGGTCCCGCCACCCCAGGACACCGCCGAACTCCGCGAGCGGGCCCGCGGCGCCCTGCTGGGCCTGGCGGTCGGGGACGCCCTCGGGGCCCCCGCCGAGAACATGAAGCCCTCGCAGATCCGCGCCCGCTGGGGCCGTATCGAGGGCTACGTGACGGACGAACCGGCCGGCACGGACGACACGGAGTACGCGATCTTCTCCGGCCTGCTCCTCGCCCGCCACGGCTCGGCCCTCACCCCCGCCCATGTGGAGACCGCCTGGCACGAGTGGATCGCGGATCGCGACGAGGGCCCGTTCCGCGGAGCCGGTTTCAGCGAACGCGGCACCCTGGAGAACCTCCGCCGGGGCCTGGCCGCCCCCATCTCCGCCCAGCACCGCCACGCCTGGAGCGACGGCCTGGCCATGCGGGCGGCCCCCTTCGGGGTCTTCGCGGCGGGCCGTCCCGCGGAGGCCGCCCGCCTGGTGGCCGTCGACGGCTCGGTGAGCCACGACGGCGAGGGCATCTACGGCGGCCAGGCGGTCGCGGCGGGAGTGGCGGCGGCGATGGCGGGCGCCCCCACGATCGCCGTCGTCACCTCCGCGCTCGCAGTGATCCCGGACGACAGCTGGACGGCGAGGTCCTTGAGGAGGGCGGTGGCGGTGGCCCACCGGGGCGAACTCGCCGTCCGCTCCTCCGTCGTCATCGGCGGCTATCCCTGGACCGACCTGGCCCCGGAGGCGGTGGCCCTCGCCTTCGGCGCGTACGCGGCGGCGGACGGCGACTTCCGGGAGGCGGTGCTGACGGCCGTGAACATGGGCCGGGACGCGGACACGACGGCGGCGGTGGCGGGGGCGCTGGCGGGAGCGACGAGGGGCGCGTCGGCGATCCCGGCCGAGTGGGCCGCGGCGATCGGCCCGGCGAAGGGCAGTTGCCTGCCGTCGATGGCGGGCCACCACGTGCTGGACGTGGCCGAGTTGCTGGTGTCGGGCGAGGACGGCAAGTGGGCGACGACCGGCCTCGCCCAGGAGTGGCCCCCACCCGACCCGGACGCCTTCACCCTGGCAGCGGGCAACGACCCGGGAGCGGACCGGTGAGGCCC
>NZ_LJBR01000021.1 GCF_001282115.1 Streptomyces sp. NRRL B-24085
CCGGTGGCCCCGTACGTGTGGGACAGCTCCGTCCAGACGGACGGGTCCAGGTCGTCTGCCTGCGCGGGCGCGGCGGTCAGTGAGAAGGCCGCTGCCGCCGCGACGGTGAGCACTGCCTTCAGGGGTGTGTATCAGGGGCGGGAGGGGCGCGCGGGTGAGGCGCCGTCCGTCGGGAGGGCGGGCCTCCCCAGCCCGCCCCAGCAGCATGTCCCCGCGTCGAACGAGTGCGCCATGTGACATCCGCCGATCGGATGACCACGCAACGTCACCGGCCCGGCCTGTGGATAACTCCGACGCTGTCGGTCCCGGCCCCTATCGTGGAGGCAGTGGTCGAAGGACGACGTACGGGGGACGGGACTATGGGCGGGATGGGCGGTATCAGCGAGATGCCAGGGATCACCGGGACACCGGGCGCGAGCGACAGCGAGGCACTGGCCACGCTGCACCGGGTCTTCGGATACGACGCCTTCCGCGGCGAGCAGGAAGAGATCATCGAGCATGTGGTGGCCGGCGGGGACGCCGTCGTCCTCATGCCGACCGGCGGCGGCAAGTCGCTGTGCTACCAGATCCCCTCCCTGGTCAGACCCGGCACGGGCGTCGTCGTCTCACCGCTCATCGCGCTCATGCAGGACCAGGTGGACGCGCTCAGGGCGCTCGGCGTGCGCGCCGGGTTCATGAACTCCACGCAGGACTTCGACGAGCGCCGCGTGGTGGAGGCCGAGTTCCTCGCCGGAGAGCTGGACCTGCTCTACCTCGCACCGGAGCGGCTGCGCCTCGACGCCACGCAGGACCTCCTGTCCCGGGGCAAGATCTCCGTCTTCGCCATCGACGAGGCGCACTGCGTCTCCCAGTGGGGCCACGACTTCCGCCCCGACTACCTGACACTGGCGGTGCTCGGCCGACGCTGGCCCGACGTCCCGCGGATCGCGCTCACCGCGACGGCCACCCGCGCCACCCACGAGGAGATCACCCAGCGGCTGGACATGCCGACGGCCCGGCACTTCGTGGCGAGCTTCGACCGGCCCAACATCCAGTACCGGATCGTGCCCAAGGCCGACCCCAAGAAGCAGCTCCTCGCCTTCCTGCGCGAGGAGCACCAGGGCGACGCGGGCATCGTGTACTGCCTCTCCCGCAAGTCGGTGGAGGCCACCGCCGAGTTCCTCTCCCGCAACGGCATCGAGGCCGTCCCGTACCACGCCGGCCTGGACGCGGGCACCCGCGCCGCCCACCAGTCCCGCTTCCTGCGCGAGGACGGCCTCGTCGTGGTGGCCACCATCGCCTTCGGCATGGGCATCGACAAGCCGGACGTCCGCTTCGTGGCCCATCTCGACCTGCCCAAGTCGGTCGAGGGCTACTACCAGGAGACAGGCCGCGCCGGGCGCGACGGACTGGCGTCCACGGCCTGGATGGCCTACGGCCTCAACGACGTCATCCAGCAGCGCAAGATGATCCAGTCGAGCGAGGGCGACGAGGCGTTCCGGCGCCGGGCCGCCGCCCACCTGGACTCCATGCTCGCGCTGTGCGAGACCGCGCAGTGCCGGCGCGGCCAGCTCCTGAACTACTTCGGCCAGGAACCGGGGTCGACGGGCTGCGGCAACTGCGACACCTGCCTCACACCGCCCGAGACCTGGGACGGCACGGTGGCCGCCCAGAAGGTGCTGTCCACGATCGTGCGGCTCCAGCGGGAGCGGGGGCAGAAGTTCGGGGCGGTGCAGATCGTGGACATCCTGCTCGGCAGACGCACCGCCAAGGTCATCCAGTTCGACCACGACCAGCTCTCCGTGTTCGGCATCGGCGAGGAGCTCTCCGAGGGCGAATGGCGAGGTGTCGTACGGCAGTTGCTTGCCCAGGGACTCCTCGCGGTCGAGGGGGACTACGGCACGCTGGTGCTGACCGAGGCCAGCGGGGCGGTGCTGCGGCGGGAGCGGGAGGTGCCGCTGCGCAAGGAACCGAAGAAGCCGGTGACCGCCAAGTCGGGCTCCTCGTCCGGGCGGGGCAAGGCCAAGGCCGCGGTGGCCGAGCTGCCAGAGACGCTGGTGCCGGCGTTCGAGGCCCTGCGGGCCTGGCGCGCCGAGCAGGCCCGCGAACAGGGCGTCCCGGCGTACGTCATCTTCCACGACGCCACGCTCAGGGAGATCGTGACGGCCTGGCCGACCTCGGTGCAGCAGCTCGGCGGGGTCAGCGGAGTCGGCGAGAAGAAACTGGTGACCTACGGCGAGGGCGTGATCGGAGTGCTGGCCGGTCTCGGGGACGGCGGGTCGGCCACGCAGACACCTGACCGCACCGATGACACGGACCCCGGCGCCGACCACTGGCCCGAGATGGACGCCGACCCGGAGCCCGAGGACGACTGGATATAGCGGCCCCCGGGCTTCGGAAGGTGCGGCCCGGGGACCGCACAGGCGTCAGGACAGGTCACAGGGCCCGCGCCGCATACGCCCTCACGTCCGCGTCCGAGTCCGTCGTGGCCGTGGCCAGGGCCGCGCGGGCGCCGTCTGCGCCCGAGTGCCGGGTCAGGGCGAGGACGGCCGCCTTGCGGACATCGGCGTTCGGGTCGGCGAGGGCCTTGGCGAGGGCGGGCACGGCCAGGTCAGGGTCGGCGGCGGACAGCGCCGTCGCGGCACCCGACCGGACCTGCCATGCGGCGGCCGACAGGGCGGCGACTGCGCGGGCGGCGAGCGGTGCGGGGCAGCCGGTGGTGCCGAGAGCTCCGTAGGCCGCTCCCTGCACCAGAGGGTCAGGGTCCTCGGTGAGACGGGCCAGGGCGTCGAGGACGGCGTCCGACGGGCGTTCCGCCGACACCGTCGCCAGCGCTTTGGCGATCGTCACGCGGACCTCGCGGGAGGGGTCGGCGGTGGCCGCGCCGGCGAGCTCCTCGGCGGCGTCCACCGAGACGAGGGCGCGGACCGCCTCGACGCGGACGGCGATGTCCGCATCGGTGAGGGCTCCGGCGAAGAGATCCGTGTCGCCGAGGCGCAGGGCGCGCAGGACGTCCAGGGCGGCGGCGCGGACGACGGGGTCCGCTTCGGACAGGGCGGCGGCGAGACCGTCGCGCAGGGCGGACTCGGCGGGCAGCGTCTCCACCAGCTCGCGCAGTGAGGCGGCCGCGGCGGCGCGGACCTCGGGGGCGGGGTCCCGGAGCGCCTCGGCGAGGGCGGGGCCGGTGCCCTCGGGCAGGGTCTCGGTCAGCACAGCCACGGCCTCGCGCCGGACGGCGGGCGCGGCGTCGGCCAAGTAGGGCCGCAGGGCGTCGAGTCCGGGCTCGCTCTCGGCGAGGGAGACGAGTTCGAGGAGACGGGCGGAGGAGTTCTGGGG
>NZ_LJBR01000210.1 GCF_001282115.1 Streptomyces sp. NRRL B-24085
GGCCCACCGTCTCCAGCCCCCGCTTCCCGCCCAGGCTGCCCGTCACCAGGCCCCGCCGCACGCCAAGGCTCTCCAACACCAGGCCCTGCCCCGGACCCGAACAGCCGACCTCCAGCCCCCGCTTCTCGCCCGAGTTGTCCATCACGCCCCGCCTCGGACCCGAAGGGCCACTGCGGGGCTCGTCCGAGCCGCTGGTCCTCGGGTTCCGCCCGCTCGTCGCCGCCGTCCCCTTCCGCGGGTGCAGGCTCCCGAGCCGCCCCGGATCCGCGCTCGACCCGGGGTGCCGGGACCCCGGTCCCGTCCCGTACCGCTCCCGCCGCTGAGGCGAAGCGGTCGTCCAGGGTGTCCGGGGCCGGTGCGGGGCCCGTGTCGTCGGCGGAGTCGTAGAGCTGCCCCCACCAGTCGTCCTCGTGACCGGTGGGCCTTCCCCCCTGCTGATTCATGCCCCTAATTGTCCACCGCGGGGGCCGTATGAAAACGGGGCATCCCGAAAATCAAGCTCCGCCACGCGCGTCGAACGGCGTGTCGAGTGAGCTGTCGAACTCCTGTTGCCCAAGGGATCACCGGACGGGTCGCCGGACGATTCCACCCCCCACGGGAGAACCGCCCGGCGACGCCGGAGCGACCCGGACCCCGATGCCGGGACGGCTCGGGCCACGTGCCGGCCGGCTCGGCCCGAGTGTGCCCGGCCCACCTGTCGTGGAGCTGTGACGGACGACGTCGTTCCCTGTGCCGCCCGCCCCGGGTCCCTCACCGGGTGCCCGCCGGAACAGCCCCGCGAACCTCCCTGCTCTGCGTTCGCCGCCGTCCTCCTGCACCCTGGACGAATGGGAGCGTGGGACCTCCTGCTGGTCGGCCTGGTCATGCTGTTCGGCCTGGTCGGGGTTCTGGTGCCCGGTGTGCCGGGGTCGTGGCTCGTGTGGGCCGCGGTCCTGTGGTGGGCCCTCAAGGACCCGCAGCCGGTCGCGTGGGGCGTGCTCGTGGGGGCCACGGTCGCCCTGTTCCTCTCCCAGGTGGTGCGCTGGGCGCTGCCGCCGCGCCAACTGCGGACGAGCGGGGCGGGCCCGCGCACGGGTGTGTACGCCGGGGCGGGCGCGTTCCTCGGGTTCTTCCTGATCCCCGTGCTCGGTGCGATCCCCGGGTTCATGGCCGGCATCTACGTCTCCGAACGGCTCCGCCTCGGCCGCCACGGCGAGGCGAGGGCCGCGCTGCGCACGGCGATGCGCTCGGGCGGCTCCAGCGTGCTGGCGGAACTGTTCACCTGCCTGCTGATCATGGGCGCGTGGCTGGGTGCGGTGCTGTGGGGCTGACGCGGGACCGCAGGACCCGGGCATGCCTAGGACGAGAGTCCGATGTGCGGGCCGCCCGCGCGTGTTTGGGTGGCTGCCATGACCGAATTCAGCGAGGCCGAACGCGCGTACCTGAAGTCCCAGCGGCTGGGCAGACTGGCCACCGTCGACCCGCAGGGACAGCCGCAGGCGAACCCGGTCGGCTTCTTCCCGCAGGACGACGGCACCATCCTGATCGGCGGCCACGCGATGGGCCGCACCAAGAAGTGGCGCAACCTGCGGACGAACCCGAAGGTCGCGCTGGTCGTCGACGACATCGTCAGCCTGAAGCCGTGGACGGTGCGCGGCATCGACATCCGCAGGGAGGCGGAACTCCTCACCGGCCCGCACGAGTTGGGCCCCCACTTCAGCGAGGAGCTGATCCGCATCCACCCGCGGCGCATCCACAGCTGGGGACTGGAGGAGTCCTAGAGGGCGCCTTCGAGGGCGAGCAGGGCGGTCTTGCGCTCCAGACCGCCCGCGTACCCGGTGAGCGTGCCGTTCGCACCGATCACCCGGTGGCACGGGCGGAGGATCAGCAGGGGGTTGGCGCCGACCGCGCCGCCCACGGCCCGTACGGCGACGCGGGAGGCCCCGACACGCGCGGCGATCTCGCCGTACGTCACCGTCGCGCCGTACGGGACGTCGTCGAGGGCGTCCCAGACGCGGGTCCGGAACTCGGTGCCTTCCGGACGCAACTCCAGCTCGAACTCCTTGAGTTCACCGGCGAAGTAGGCGGCGAGCTGCTCCTGGGCGGCCCGGAAGGGGGTGGGGTCGTGGTACCAGCCGTCCTGGACGGTACGGCCGTTCCGCTGTCCGGGGACGGACAGCGAGGTCAGTGCGCCGGTGTCGTCGGCGGTGAGGAGCAGACTGCCGACGGGGCTGTCGAGACGGGTCCAGCGGATGGGCATGGTTACTCCAACTCCCCTGCTGCACGCAGGTGTTGCCAGGCATAGGAGCGCCAGGGGCGCCAGGTGTCGGGGGTGTCGAGGCCCGGTGGGGCCACGTCGGGGTCGCCGAGGGCACGGCTGCGGACGACGGCGACGGTACGGGCGTCCAGGCCGGGCAGGGCGAGCAGCGCGCGCTGCGCCTCGTCGCGGTCCGCGCCCGGGTCGAGCCGCAGGGCGCCATCGGCGAGGGCGGTGGCGAGCGTGCCCAGCGGGCCGGCCGCCTCGGACAGGGCCGCGGGTTCGGGGAAGAGGTGGGTGAGGCCGCCGCAGGGCGCGTCCAGGGTCTTGCCGTACCGCTGGACGAGGCGTTCGGATGCGGTACGGCCCACCAGTGCCCGTACGGCGAGCTCCTCGGGGTCGGCGGCGCCGGGCGACCGGAGGCCGGGGCGGGCGGCGACCAGGGGGGCGAGCCGGGGGTCCGCGCCGAGCCGCCCGTCGACGGCGTACGGATCGGCGTCGAGGTCGAAGAGCCGCCGCAGCCGTCCGACGGCGGTGGTCAGGTCGCGCGGGTCGGTGAGGTGCAGTTGGGCGTCGAGCCAGCCGCCGGGGTGGGCGCCGGTGGCGGTCCTGGTGGTGCCGGGGCGTTCGTGGACGGCGACGATGCCGGTGCCGTGCGGAAGCCGGAGGGTGCGGCGGTAGGTGCGGCGGCCGGGTGGTCCGGTCACCTCCTCGACGCCGGGCACGGCCTCGCTCTCCAGCAGGTCGAAGACGGTGCCGGAGCGGTAGGGGCCGCGGTGGGCGAGCCGTAGCGGGATGCCCGCGGTGGGGGTGGCCGCGCGGCGGGCGGTCCGGGCGGCGGCCCGCAGGGCGCTGGGGGTGGCGGCGTAGATCTCGCGGATCGTGTCGTTGAACTGCCGGACGCTGGCGAAGCCCGACGCGAAGGCGATCTCCGTGACCGGCAGGCCGGTGGTCTGGAGCAGGACGCGCGCGGTGTGGGCGCGCTGGGCGCGGGCCAGGGCGACGGGCCCCGCGCCGAGTTCGGCGGTGAGCTGGCGCTGGACCTGGCGCGCGCTGTAGCCGAGGCGGTCGGCGAGCCCGGCGACGCCCTCCCGGTCGACGACGCCGTCGCCGATCAGCCGCATCGCCCGGCCCACCACGTCCGCCCGGACGTTCCAGTCCGCGGAGCCGGGCACCGCGTCCGGACGGCACCGCCGGCAGGCCCGGAATCCGGAGCCCTGCGCGGCGGCGGCCGTCGCGTAGAAGCGGACGTTGTGGCGCTTCGGGGTCACCGCGGGACAGCTCGGCCGGCAGTAGATGCCGGTCGTCTCGACGGCGAAGAAGAACTCCCCGTCGAACCGGGCGTCCCGGCTGCGGACCGCTTCGTACCTGGTGTCCTCGTCCATCACGCGTTCCAGTCTGCGCCGTGCGCGGGGGCGCCGCTGGCGGAAATCGGACAGGGCGGTGCGGGGAGGGAGCGCGGCGAGTCCGTGGCCGGGTGCGGGTCCGTCGTGGCTGGTCGCGCAGTTCCCCGCGCCCCTGGGTGGGTGCAGTCCTGGACCGCCTGGCTGTGCCCACCTGCTTGGGGGCGCGGGGAACTGCGCGACCAGCCCCCACTCGGCCGCAGCCGAACGCCTACGCCCAGCGCCCCCGCTTCGCCTCCATCGCCGCCTTCCCCTGCGCCCCCCGCTTCTTCCACTCCTTCCGAATCTCCGAACGGAGCCTCGCGTCGGTCTTCGCCACGATCCGCTGGTTCTCCCGGATCAGCTTCCGGTAGCTCTCCAGCCGTCGTTCGGGCAGTTCACCGGAGTCGATCGCGGCCAGCACCGCGCACCCCGGCTCGCTCTCGTGCGCGCAGTCGTGGAAGCGGCACTGCCGGCCCAGTTCCTCGATCTCGGAGAAGACCTGTCCGACACCGGTCTCGGCGTCCCACAGGCCGACGCCCCTGAGGCCGGGGGTGTCGATCAGCACACCCCCGCCGGGCAGGGCGAGAAGGTTGCGGGTGGTGGTCGTGTGGCGGCCCTTCCCGTCCGCGTCCCGGGTGGCCCGCACGGCCATCGCGTCCTCGCCGATGAGGACGTTCGCCAGGGTCGACTTCCCCGCGCCGGACTGTCCGAGCAGCACGGTCGTACCGCCGGAGACGACGGCGACGAGCACGTCGAGCCCTTCCCCGTCCAGGGCGCTGACGGTCAGCACCGGGACCCCCGGTGCCGTCGTCTCCACGTCCTGCACGAGGTGGGAGAGGGTCACGGCGTCCGGCACGAGGTCGGCCTTGGTGAGCACGACCACGGGCTGGGCGCCGGACTCCCAGGCCAGGGCGAGGAAGCGTTCGATGCGGCCGAGGTCGAGTTCGACGGCGAGCGACACGGCGACGACGGCGTGGTCGACGTTGGCCGCGAGGATCTGCCCCTCGGACCGCTTGGAGGAGGTGGACCTGACGAAGGCGGTACGGCGTGGCAGGTACGTGCGTACGTAACGCGGATTGCCGCCGGGCTCGACGACGGCCCAGTCGCCGGTGCACAGCACCCGCATCGGGTCGTTCGGGGTGACGAAGGCGGTGTCCGCCCGCAGCAGCCCGTCGGCGGTGACGACGTCGCACTGCCCGCGGTCGACCCGGACCACACGTCCGGGCAGGAGCCCCTCGGACTCGTAGGGGGCGAACGCGTCCGCCCATGCCTCGTCCCAGCCGTAGGGAGCGAGAGCGGAGAAAACCTGAGAAGTGGAGCTGGAAGTCAAGGGAGACCCTTCACAAGGGTGGCCCCGGCACAAGGAATGGGTGTCAGCCGACGGCCACGGAGGTGGACTTGATGATCTGGATGCGGGCAGCGCTCATCGCAAGGACAGCCATCGGTCGACACCTCCCTCATTCCTCGCTCGTGGGGCACGGCAGCGGAGCGCGGCCGTGCGAAGCGGTCTCACCTTAGAGGCGCCCGGGTCGGGGGCGCCACCGGTTTCCCGGCCTCCGCCGCGCGCGTCCCCCTCACTCGAACAGCCCGGTGCGCTGGTCGTCCGGGAGAAGCGGCTGTGGCATGGGAGGCGACCCCCATCTCCAGGAGAGCCCGTGATGATCCAGCGCCCGTCCCGCCCCCTTCGCGTCCTCGCTCCGGCCCTGGCCGCCGGTGTCCTGTTGACGACCGCCGCGTGTTCGGCCGGTGACGACAGCGGGCAGGACCGCGCGGACACCACGCAGATCTCCTCCTCGCCGCTCGCACAGGCGTCCCCGGCCGCGCTCACCCCGGCCGGGGCACGGGCCGCGCTGGTGACCGAGGCGGATCTGGAGGACGACTGGAACCAGGTCAAGAACGCGGCCACCTGGCGCGACAGCCTGCTGGTCGGCAAGGTGGACGTCGCCGACTTCCTCACCGGCAAGGCGGACGCCGCCGACTGCCAGAAGCTTCTCGACCGGCTCTACGGCGACGATCTCCTGGGCAAGCCGTCCGGGACGTCCGCGCTCACCGGCTTCGAGGAGGGCTCGTCCCGGCTGCTGTACCAGGTGGCCGCCTACGACAGGGCGGGGCTGGACAGCTCCTTCTCCTGGCTGAAGAGCTTGCCGGTCAAGTGCGACCAGTTCACGGTGACGGACGACTCCGGGGCCAAGCACACGGTGCAGGTGACCGAGCGGTCCCTGCCCAAGGAGGGCGACGCCCGTCAGGGGCTGCGGGTCACGGTCCAGGGCACCTCGGGCGGTGAGCCCGCCACGCTCACCCTCGACGTCGCGGCCGTACGGGTGGGCACGGACGCCATCACCCTCACCAACGGCGGCCTCGACGGAGTGGACGGCGACAGCACCGAGCAGGCGGTGAAACTGGGCACGGCCCGGCTGAAGGACGTCCAGGCGGGCCGGACCCCGTCGGCCGACCCGGGCGAGCTCGACTGACGGGCCGGTGAACACCGCCCGCCCGTCCCGACACCCCGGCCGCCGGGTCCAGCCGGGTCGGCCGTCGGTGGCCGTCGGTGGCCGTCGGGGTGTTCCCGCCCGCAGCGGCATGTGACATAGTACTGACGTGACCAAGCGACTGACCTGCGACGTCGTGGTAGTCGGAGCCGGGATGGTGGGCGCGGCCTGTGCGCTGTACGCCGCCCGGGCGGGCCTCGACGTGATCGTCGTCGACCGCGGCCCGGTGGCCGGCGGCACCACCGGCGCCGGTGAGGGCAACCTCCTGGTCTCCGACAAGGAGCCGGGCCCCGAGCTGGAACTCGCCCTGTGGTCCGGCCGGTTGTGGGCCGAGCTGGCCGAGGAGCTCGGCGGGGCGATCGAGTACGAGCCCAAGGGCGGCGTGGTCGTCGCCGCCGGCCCCGACGGCCTCGAAGCCCTGGAGGGGCTCGCGACCGGGCAACGCGCCGCCGGGGTCGAGGCGGTGCGGGTGGACGCGGCCGAACTCCGGGAGCTGGAGCCCCACTTGGCGCCCGGGCTCGCGGGCGGGGTGCTGTATCCCCAGGACGCGCAGGTCATGCCGACCCTGGCCGCCGCCCATCTCGTACGGGCCTCGGGCGCCCGTCTGTTCACCGGCGCGACGGTGACCGAGGTGCTGCGCGGGGCCGGCGGTGCCGTCCGCGGGGTGCGCACCGACCGGGGCGAGATCCACACGCCGCACGTCGTCAACGCCGCCGGGACCTGGGGCGGTGAGCTGGCCGCGCTGGCGGGAGCGGACCTGCCCGTGCTCCCCCGGCGCGGCTTCGTCCTCGTCACCGAGCCGCTCCCCCTTCTGATCCGCCACAAGGTGTACGCCGCCGACTACGTGGCCGACGTGGCCAGCGACTCGGCGGCCCTGCAGACCTCGCCGGTGGTCGAGGGGACGGCTGCGGGGCCGGTCCTGATCGGCGCGACCCGTGAACGGGTGGGCTTCGACCGCTCGTTGTCGCTGCCCGCGCTGCGGGCGCTGGCGGCGGGCGCGACCCGGCTGTTCCCGTTCCTGGAGCGGGTGCGCGCCATGCGGACCTACCTCGGCTTCCGCCCGTACATGCCCGACCACCTGCCCGCGATCGGCCCCGATCCGCGGGCGCCCGGGCTGTTCCACGCGTGCGGGCACGAGGGCGCGGGCATCGGACTGTCCACCGGGACCGGGCAGTTGATCGCCCAGGTGCTGGCCGGGCGGGCTCCCGCACTGGACCTCGCGCCCTTCCGGCCCGACCGTTTCCCCGCCCCCGCCTCGCTGTCCGGCTCGTCGTCCGTCTCCCGGGAGGCCTCGTGAACCCGCTGGAGCTGGTGCGCGCCGAGCCCGGTCCCGCCTTCACCGTCACGCTCGACGGGCGGGAGATCGGCGCCCTGCCGGGCCAGACCGTCGCCGCCGCGCTGTGGACGGCGGGGGTCACCTCCTGGCGCACCACCCGGGGCGAGGGCCGGCCGCGCGGGATCTTCTGCGGCATCGGCGTCTGCTTCGACTGCCTGGTGACCGTCAACGACCGCCCGAACCAACGGGCTTGCCTGGTCCGGCTGCGACCGGGGGACGCGATCCGCACACAGGAGGGGACCGGCCACGATGAGTGAACCGACCCTGGCGGTGATCGGCGCGGGCCCGGCCGGGCTCGCGGCCGCCCTCGCGGCGGCGGCCCGCGGTGTCCGCGTCACGCTGATCGACTCGGCGCCGGAGGCGGGCGGACAGTTCTACCGGCAGCCCGCGCCGGAGCTCGGCGCCCGCCACCCCCGGGCACTGCACCACCAGTGGCGGACCTGGGAGAGCCTCCGGGACGGTCTGCGCACCCACGTACGGGCGGGCAGAGCACGGCACTTGACGGATCATCATGTCTGGTTCGTCGAGCGCCGGGACGGCGCCGGACTCACCGTGCACGCCCTCTCCGGCCCCGAGCAGGACGAACCGGCCGAGGTGCCCGCCGACGCGGTCCTCCTGGCCACCGGCGGCTACGAGAAGGTGCTGCCCTTCCCCGGCTGGACGCTGCCCGGGGTCGTCACCGCGGGCGGGGCGCAGGCCATGCTCAAGGGCGGGCTCGTGCTGCCCGGCCGTACCGCTGTCGTCGCCGGCACCGGACCGCTGCTGCTGCCCGTCGCCACGGGGCTCGCGGCGGCGGGCGCGACGGTGGCGGCGCTGGTGGACTCGGCCGATCCGATGTCGTTCGTACGGCGGTCCCGGGCACTGGCGGTCCGGCCGGACAAGCTGGCCGAGGGCGCCGGGTACGCGGGCCGGCTGCTCCGGCACCGGGTGCGTACGCTCGCGCGCCACACCGTGGTGGAGGCGCACGGCTCCGACCGGCTGGAGGCGGTGACGGTCGCGGCCCTCGACCGGGAGGGACGGGTACGCCCGGACACCCGGCGGCGCATCGGGTGCGACACCCTCGCCGTGGGCCACGGCATGCTGCCGCACACCGACCTCGCCGACGCGCTGGGCTGCCGGGTCGACGGGACGGACGTGCACGTCGACGACGAGCAGCGCACCGACGTGCCGGGCGTGTGGGCGGCGGGCGAGACCACCGGCATCGGTGGCTCGGCGCTGTCGCTCGCCGAGGGGCACATCGCCGGGCGGTCGATCGCGGCACGGCTGGCCGGGCGGACGCCGGACCCGGGCGAGTGGGCGGCCGCCGCGCGGACCCGGCAGCGGCTGCGGGCCTTCTTCGCCGCCGTCGACTCGGTGTACACGCCGCCCGCGCACTGGACCGAGCAGGTCACCGACGAGACCGTGGTGTGCCGCTGCGAGGAGGTGTCGGCCGGTGCCGTGCGCGAGGCGGTCCAGGAGCTGGGAGCCGGTGATCTGCGGACCGTGAAGCTGCTCACGCGGGCCGGGATGGGCTGGTGCCAGGGCCGGGTGTGCGGGCCCGGGGTGGCCGGGGTCGCCGGGTGCGCGGAGACGGCGGGCCGCAGACCGTTCGCGCGGCCGGTGCCGCTGGGCGTGCTGGCGCGGGCCGGGGAGGCCGGGGAGCCGGAAGGCCGTGAACCGGAGAAGAGGCCCGGCAAGGACCGGGATCAGTAACATGTCACACCCCACTGAGAGGGATACGCCATGACCACCACCGAGCTCCGCCCCTGGCGCGGTGTCCTCGTCGCCACCGCGCTCCCCCTGGACGACGACCTGTCCGTGGACCACGGCAGGTACGCCGAGCACTGCGCCTGGCTGGTCGAGAACGGCTGCGACGGTGTCGTACCGAACGGCTCGCTCGGGGAGTACCAGGTGCTCACGCCCGAGGAGCGGGCCAGGGTCGTGGAGACGGCCGTGGCGGCGATCGGCGGTGAGCGGGTGATGCCGGGTGTGGCCGCGTACGGCTCGGCGGAGTCCCGGCGCTGGGCCGAGCAGGCGCGCGACGCGGGCTGTGCGTCCGTGATGCTGCTGCCGCCCAACGCCTATCGGGCCGACGAGCGGTCGGTGCTCGCGCACTACGCCGAGGTCGCGAAGGCCGGCCTGCCGGTCGTGGCGTACAACAACCCCATCGACACCAAGGTCGACCTGGTGCCCGAGCTGCTGGCCGAGCTGCACGCGGAGGGATTCATCAAGGCGGTCAAGGAGTTCTCCGGTGACGTCCGGCGCGCCTATCAGCTCGCCGAACTCGCCCCGGAACTGGACCTGTTGATCGGCGCCGACGACGTCCTGCTGGAGCTGGCGCTCGCCGGGGCCAAGGGCTGGGTGGCCGGCTACCCGAACGCGCTGCCCAGGTCGTCGGTCGAGCTGTACCGGGCCGCGGTGAGCGGTGACCTCGCCACCGCGAAGAAGCTGTACGAGCAGTTGCACCCGCTGCTGCGCTGGGACTCCAAGGTCGAGTTCGTGCAGGCCATCAAGTTGTCGATGGACATCGTGGGCCGTCACGGCGGGAGGTGCCGTCCGCCGCGGGTCCCGCTGCTGCCCGAGCAGGAGGCCGTCGTGCGGGCCGCCACCGAGAAGGCGGTCGCGGCCGGACTCGCGTAGCCCCGAACCGTCCCCCCGACCACCAGGAGCGTCATGCGCAGCAAACTCGTCCTGCACGCCGTCGACTCGCACACCGAGGGCATGCCCACCCGCGTGATCACCGGCGGGATCGGCACGATCCCCGGCGCGACCATGAACGAGCGGCGGCTGTGGTTCCGTGAGCACCGCGACGACGTCAAGCAGCTCCTGATGAACGAGCCGCGCGGGCACTCGGCGATGAGCGGGGCGATCCTCCAGCCGCCGGCCCGCCCGGACTGCGACTGGGGTGTCGTCTACATCGAGGTCTCGGGCTATCTGCCGATGTGCGGGCACGGCACGATCGGAGTGGCGACCGTGCTGGTGGAGACCGGGATGGTCGAGGTCGTCGAGCCGGTCACCACGATCCGGCTCGACACCCCGGCGGGCCTGGTCGTCGCCGAGGTCGCGGTGGAGGACGGCCGGGCGAAGAACGTCACGCTCCGGAACGTGCCGTCCTTCTCCGTCGCCCTGGACCGCAAGATCGCCCTGGCCGACGGGCGGACGGTGACGTACGACCTGGCGTACGGCGGCAACTTCTACGCCATCCTGCCGCTGGAGGAGTTCGGGCTGCCCTTCGACCGGGAGCGCAAGGACGACATCCTCCAGGCGGGGCTGTCCCTCATGGCGGCGATCAACGCCGAGGAGGAGCCCGTCCACCCGGAGGACCCGTCCATCCGCGGCTGCCACCACGTCCATCTGATCGCGCCCGGGGCCACCGCCCGGCACTCCCGGCACGCGATGGCCATCCACCCGGGCTGGTTCGACCGCTCCCCCTGCGGCACCGGCACCAGCGCGCGCATGGCCCAGCTGCACGCGCGCGGCGAACTCCCGCTGCACACCGAGTTCGTGAACGAGTCCTTCATCGGGACGCGGTTCACGGGCCGGCTCCTCGGCACCACCGAGGTGGCGGGCCGCCCCGCCGTGCTGCCCAGCTTCACCGGGCGGGCGTGGATCACCGGCACGGCCCAGTACCTGCTCGACCCCACCGATCCGTTCCCGGCGGGATTCGTCCTCTGAGCGCGTCGAGGATAATGCCCGGTGCCGCGTGACATTGCACCACTAGGAGATGCCCCTCATGGCCGCCCAGCGACTCGACACCCCCGCTCTGCCCGTCCTCGGCGGCAAGAAGAGCAGCTACCGGGAGCGGGTCGCCGACGCCCTGCGGGCCGCGCTGATCGCGGGCGAACTGCTGCCGGGACAGGTGTACTCGGCGCCCGCGCTCGCCGCCCGCTTCGGTGTGTCGGCCACACCCGTGCGCGAGGCCATGCTCGACCTCGCCAAGGAGGGCTTGGTCGACACCGTCCCCAACAAGGGGTTCCGGGTCACCGCGGTCTCCGAGAAGCAGCTCGACGAGTACACGCACATCCGCGCGCTGATCGAGATCCCCACCGTCGTGGAGCTGACCTCGACCGCCGACACGGTCTCGCTGGAGGCGTTGCGTCCGGCGGCCCGGGAGATCGTCCAGGCGGCGGTGTCCGGTGACCTCATCGCGTACGTCGAGGCCGACACCCGCTTCCACCTCGGACTGCTCGCCCTCGCGGGCAACGCCCACCTGGTGGAGGTGGTCGGCGACCTCCGCAAGCGGTCGCGGCTGTACGGACTGACCCCGCTGGTGCAGTCCGGCCGCCTGCTGGCCTCCGCGGAGGAGCACCTCGAACTCCTCGACGCGCTGGTCGCCCGCGACGAGCCGGCGGTGCGGGAGGTCATGACCCGGCACATCGGTCATGTGCGGGGGCTGTGGGCGGCGCCGTAGGGGCGAGTCGGTTTGACGGGTGCGGGCCGGAGGGGGTTGGTCGCGCAGTTCCCCGCGCCCCTGGGTGGGTGGAGCCGGGCGCGCTCCGACTGCACCCCCGCGCGGGAGACGTGCATGAGCGACCCCGCGGTCGCTGTCAGGACCTCACGCACTCCCGCCCGTTGACGGAGAAGCCGTACGCCGGGGCGTTCCTGCTCTGCCAGGAGGCGAGGAAGCCGAAGGAGAGCGAACCGTCCGCGGGGACCGACTTGTCGTAGTCGGCGGCGGTCGCGGTGACCTTCGCGCCGCTCTGGGTGTAGTCCGCGTCCCACATCTGCGTCACCTTCTGGCCGTCCTTGAAGGACCAGGTGACCCGCCAGTCGTCCAGCGCCTCGGGGGTGGTGACGGTGACCTCGGCCTGGAAGCCGTCGGGCCACTGGTTGACGAGGGAGTACTCGACCCGGCAGACCGGCGTTGCGCTCTCGTCGGGCTCCGGTTCCTCGGCGCCGCCCGAGGAGGTGCCCTGGGGTTCCGGGTCGGAGTTCTTCACGCCCGTGGACTCCGACGGGTTCCCCGTGGGAGTGCCGGAGGTCCCGGTGGAGCCCGGCGCCCGCGAGGTGGCGGTGGGGACGGACGCGGTGGGGTTGGCCACCGGCTGGCCCTCGGCGGAGGCACCGGGTCCGGCGGCGCCGTTGTCCATGTCGTCGCCCGGCATCATCGAGACCGCGAGGGCGAGCAGCGAGACGAGGACGGCGGCGACGAGCAGCCCGTTGCGCACCACCTTCGCCTTGTGCGCGCCGGGGTTGGGGGGTCCGCTCTCCAGCGCCGGCGGGCGTCCCGCGCCGAGGCGTACCTCGGCGGCCCGGCGGCGCCGCTCCAGGTAGGCGAGTCCGCCCCAGCCGATCACTCCGCCCGCGAGGGCCGCGGGCAGCCCTCCGCCGTGCAGGCGCAGACAGGCGGCGGCCTCCGCGCACTGCCGGCAGTGCGCCAGATGGCGGGACAGGTCCTCCGGAGTCTCGCCGGAGGTGGAGCGGGTGACGGCGTCCAGCAGCCGGGCGTAGCTGCGGCACTGCGCGTCCATCGGCATGTCGAGGTGGTTGCGGTGGCTGCGGTCCCGGAACAGCCCCCGCACCTGGGCGAGTTCGTCACCCACCGTGGCCGGGTCGAGGCCGAGCCGGCGGGCCACCACGGGCAGCGGCAGCGCCTCCACCTCGGCCAGCCACAGCAGTTCGGCGTCGGCCGCCTGGAGGTCGCGCAGTCCGCGCAGGGCGATGGGGCGCTGAAGCGGCGGGCCGGTGTAGCGGGCGGCCTTGTCGGAGTTGAGCCACAGCCGCAGGTCGGGGTCGAGGCGGTGGCCGAGGCCCTGGGTCTCCCAGTCCGCGGCGGTGGTGCGAACGGCGGTGAGCAGCAGGGGTATTCGGGGCAGCCGGGCGGTACGGCGGCCGGCACCGCGGACGGCGGCCTCCGCCTCCCGCGCCTCACGCATGCCGAGGGAGAACGCTTCCCTGGCCAGGTCCGTGGCGGCGGTGGAGCCGGCCGTGCACAGATCGGCGTACGACAGCACGGCATCCCAGCACTCGGAGAACAGCGCGGCCTCGGCGGCGTCCTGGGGGGTCGGCAGGTCGGGCATGGGTCTCCTGCATCCAAAGCGAGGTCAACTCGCCATACTGGCAAAGGAGTTGGGGGGAACCTCGCGGCAGGACAGGAGCCTTTCACGTCTCCCACACAACTGACAAGCAGGCTATTCAAAACGGTTACCGAGGGTTCGGTCCACTCCCCCACGGCATGGTGGTGCGCCAAGTCGCGCCCTGGAGTACGGACCGGAAGCGGGAACGTATCAATCCCGCCACACGGGAACCACCCGTGATGAGAAATCCGCCGTGGGCGGGCAGCAGCCGGGACCACGTGGAGCCGGACGGGACGTCAGCACCGTGCCGGGCGGCCGCGCAAGCCGCCCGGAGCCGCTCGTCGTGCGGGGTCAGACCTCGGCCGGTTCCGGCGCCGCCGGGAGACTGTCCATGAAGGAGCTCACCGAGAAGACGGCACGGCCGGGTCCGGGCGGGCCGTACCCGGGGGGCGAGGAGAGACCGAAGTCCTCCATGGTCTGGCGGTACGCCTGGAGCAGCCGGATGTGGTACTCCAGCGGCGCGCCCTGCGGGTTGGCCTTGCCGAGCGGGGTCGTGGGCTCGGGGCACCAGGTGGTGAAGCGGGGCGTGATGCCGTGCGACATGAAGAAGCGCAGGCCCTCGGTGGTGGACGCGATGGCCTCGTCGACCGTCTTGAACCCGAAGGGCTCGGCCATCTCCACGCCCGCCACGAAGTTGGGGATGACGTTGCGCGCGCCGAACACCTCGGCCGAGTCCAGGATCCGCTTGTGCCACACGTCCCGGCCGACGTACCGCTCCTTGCCCGGGCAGTACATCTTGAAGAGGTACTCGTCCCACACCTCGTAGTTGGGGTGGTAGATCTGCACGCCGTAGTCCTTGAACCGCTGCACGTCGTCCCGCGGCAGCGCCTGGGCCACGACCTTGCCGATCCAGCGGCCCGGGAAGCGCTCCTCGATGGCCTTGGCGTAGTGGCCGTAGAAGTCGGCCTCGTCCCGACCGGAGACGGTCTTGGTGATCGCGCCGCCGGTGAGCGTGTAGGCGGTAGACGCCTTGGCGGTGTCGTACCGGTCGATGATCTCCAGGGCTTCGAGGACCTCCTCGACGTCCTTGACCCCGGTGTACGGCCGCCCGGCCGCCTTGTGCTGGCGCCAGTTGTGGTTGATGTCGCAGTACTGGCACTCCTCCTTGGCGCCGAAGTACTGGCAGACCCGGAAGACGGTCAGGTAGATGAGGTAGCCCCACTGGATCGTCGGGGCGACCTCCATGACGGACTTGCCGCTGGAGAGCTTGTGCCGGTAGTACTCCGGCATCGGCGGCACACCCACGTCGGCGATCCGCCTGCCGTCGAGGTAGAGCCCCAGCATGCCGGTGTCGTCGGCGGCGACACGGTAGGGCGAGGCCGGGTTCACCCGCACCGAGACGACGGTCCTGCGGAGGTCGTAGGGGCCGCCGGTGAGGATGATCTCCTCCGGCGGGCGGCGCAGCGCGGCCTCGCCCAGCTCCGGCAGGGTGCCGTGATCGAAGGAGAAGATGAAGTAGGACTTCGGCTTCACCTCGCCCGACTCGTTGTCGCTGAGGGCGGACGGGTCGAAGGCCACGCCACCCCGCAACAGGTCCTCCTTGAAGACGGCTTCCCGCGGAACCTGCGGGAAACGCTCCATCAGATCCTCGACCAGCGCGGTACGGCTGCCCATCCCGTATCTCCTCCCGGATCGGACGTACGACTCCTCACGGTATGCCCTCGCTCGGACATCATCCGTGCCGGGTCCCCTCACGGCGTGAGATATGGGGTGGTACGGGCGTTTCCGGGGGCAGTGCCGGGTCGGGAACGGGCGCGCCCCACACGGACGTGAGCGGAAGCACACCGGCCCAGAGCCCCAGCTCGGCGTCGGGTCCGTCCCCGTCCTCGGGCGCGCCGGTGCGGATCTTGACGGAGGCCTCGTCGAGGCGGAGGGCGAGCAGGGTGGTGGCCGCGAGTTCCTTCCGGCTCGGCTGCCGGGCGTACGACCACTGCCCGGGCGTCGCGTGCTCGGTGAGCCGGCGCAGGCCCGCCAGCTTCTCCTCGGGGTCGGTCACCTTGCGGGCCTCGCCGTGGATCATGGCGCTGCGGTAGTTGACGCCGTGCTCGAAGACGGACCGCGCGAGGACCAGCCCGTCGACGTGGGTGACCGTGACGCAGACCGGCACACCGCCCGCGAGGCTCCGGCTGGCCACCGAGCCGTGCACGTAGAGCTGCCGCTCGTGCCGCCCGTACACCGTGGGCACGACGATCGGCCGCCCCTCGACCACGACCCCGAGATGGCAGACGAACCCGGCGTCGAGGATCGCCTCCAGATCGGCCCGGTCCCGACTGCCCTGCTCGCGCAGACGCCGGTGGCGGGTGAGGTCGGTCTCGGGGAGCTGATCAGGAAGCATGAACCGAGACGCTACTGATCCGGTGATCCCGAGACCAGTCTCCCGGGCGGCTGGCCCTTGAGACGGGCCGAGAACAACGAAATCCGTACCTCAGGCCGTTCGCTCCAGCCGGGCGTAGTCCACCGGCCACGCGAGCCCCGCCCCCGACACGACCCGCTCGGCCTCTTCGGCGACCGCCAGCCCCAGCCGCGCCAGCTCGTTGCCCTGGGACCCCGCCAGGTGCGGGGTGACGAAGGCGTTCGGCAGATCGTGCAGGGGCGAGTCGGCGGGCAGGGGCTCGGGGTCGGTGACGTCGAGGACGGCGGACAGGCGGCCGGCGCGCAGTTCGTCCACGAGGGCGTCGGTGTCGACCAGGCTCCCCCGCGCGGTGTTGACCAGGACCGCCCCGTCGGGCATCAGGGCCAGCTCGCGGCGGCCGATGAGGTGCCGGGTCTCGGGGGTCTCCGGGGCGTGCACGGTCACGATCTCGCTGGTGCGCAGGAGGTCGTCCAGCCCCGCCAGCGGGACGCCCAGTTCGGCGGCGCCCGCATCGTCGAGGTACGGGTCGGTCAGGGTCACCGCGAGGTCGAACGGGCGCAGCAGCTCGATCACCTTGCGCCCGATCCGGGACGCCCCGATCACCCCGACCCGCCGCCCGTGGCTGCCGATGCCGGGCACGACCCCCCAGGCGGGAGCGGACCGCTCGGCGCGCATCCGCTCGCGGCGCACGAAGACGTCCTTGCCGGCGAGCAGGATCACGGCGAGCGTGTACTCGGCCACGGGCACCGCGTTGGCCTCGGCCGCCGAGGAGACGACGATGCCGCGCTGCCAGACCTCGGGGGTGGCGAAGCCCTTGACCGAGCCGGCCGCGTGCAGGACGGCCCGCAGTTTCGGGGCCGCGTCGAGGGCGGCGGCGTCCAGGCGCGGGCAGCCCCACCCGGTCACGAGGATCTCGGTGCGGGCCAGGACGTCCGCGAGAGCCGGGTCGGTGAGGTCCTCGGCCACCACCGCGGGATCGATGTCCACCCACTCCCGCAGCCGTGCCAGCACCTCGGGCGGGAAGACGAGCGGCACGTTCTCGGAGGTCATGGCGAACAGCGCCTGGGGTCGCTCGGGCAAGGTGGTGATCCTCCAGACCGACGGAAAGACGGTAGAAAACGCTCTCTACGGTAGGCCCCGACAAATGAGAGGGTCAACGCATACGCACTCCCTTGGAGGAACGACGGACATGTCGGAGACGATCACCAACTGGGCGGGGAACATCACCTACTCCGCCAAGGAACTGCCCCGGCCCCACTCGCTCGACGCACTCGCCGCGCTGGTCGCGGACAGCGCGCGGGTACGGGTGCTGGGCAGCGGGCACTCCTTCAACGAGATCGCCGAGCCGGGCCCGGAGGGCGTCCTTCTCTCCGTCGCCGGTCTGCCGCCGGTGACCGACGTGGACACCGCGGCCCGTACGGTACGGGTCTCGGGCGGCGTCCGGTACGCCGAACTCGCGCGCGTGGTGCACGCCCACGGCCTCGCGCTGTCCAACATGGCCTCGCTGCCGCACATCTCCGTGGCCGGCTCGGTGGCGACCGGCACCCACGGCTCGGGCGTCGGCAACGGCCCGCTCTCGTCGGCCGTGCGGGAGGTGGAGCTGGTCACGGCGGACGGCTCGCCGCTGACCGTCGGCCGGGACGACCCGCGCTTCGCCGGCGCGGTCACCTCGCTGGGCGCCCTCGGTGTCGTCACCGCGCTCACCCTGGACCTCGTGCCCACCTTCGACGTGGAGCAGTACGTCTTCACCGAACTGCCCCTTGCCGGGCTGGACTCGGCCGCCTTCGAGACGGTCATGTCGACGGCGTACAGCGTCAGCCTGTTCACCGACTGGCGTGCGCCCGGCTTCCGTCAGGTCTGGATCAAACGGCGGACCGACCAGCCCCTCGCCGACTTCCCGTGGGCCGCCCCCGCCACCGAGAAGATGCACCCGGTGCCGGGGATGCCCGCGGTCAACTGCACCGAGCAGTCCGGGGTGCCGGGGCCCTGGCACGACCGGCTGCCGCACTTCCGGGCCGAGTTCACACCGAGCAGCGGGGCGGAGCTCCAGTCGGAGTACCTGCTGCCGCGCGAGCACGCCGTCGAGGCGCTGCACGCGGTGGACGCCATTCGGGAGAGCGTCTCCGGGGTGCTCCAGACCTGCGAGGTGCGGACCGTGGCCGCGGACGGGCAGTGGCTGAGCCCCTCCTACGGCCGGGACACCGTGGCCCTGCACTTCACCTGGATCGAGAACACCGCGGCCGTGCTTCCGGTGGTGCGCCGGCTGGAGGCGGCGCTGGACGCCTTCGACGCGCGGCCGCACTGGGGGAAGGTGTTCACCACACCCGCCGGGATCCTGCGCGAGCGCTACCCGAGGCTCGGCGACTTCCGGAAGCTGGCGCGCGAGCTGGACCCCGAGGCGAAATTCGCCAACGCCTATGTCCGTACCGTTCTGGCCGAGTGACTTTATAAAGCCCCTTTCCTAAGCCCTTGTACAAAGTCACCCGCACCCCATAGCCTTGCGCCGCGCCGGTGCCACTGTCGTTCCGGCCTGAGCGAAAGGACGGGGGCAGGCCCGGTGAAGCGCACATCACGTGACATCCGCACCGCGAACCGCTACGAGGTGTTGCGCCAGATCATCGCCGAGTCGCCCACGTCCCGGCAGGAGCTGGCGGCGGCCACCGGGCTGAGCCTGGCGACCGTCGCCACGCTCGTGGGCGAGCTGCTCGACCTGCGGATGATCACTGAGGTCGGGTTCGAGGAGTCGGCCGGCGGGCGCCCGCGCGGGCTCGTGGCCGTCAACGCGTCGGGGGGCGCGTTGATCGGCGTGGACATCGCGGAGACGTACGTCCACGTCGAGCTGTTCGACCTCGCGCTGAACGTCCTGGCCCGCGCCGAGGAGGACGTCCGCCCCGGCGAGAGCCTCCCCGAGCAGGTGGTCGGCCATGTCGCCGCCGTCGTCGGCTCGGTGGTCGCGCAGGCCGGGATCGAGGGCGCCAGGGTGCTCGGCGTCGGCGTGAGCGTGCCGGGCCAGGTGGACCGCGCGACCGGCATCTCCGAGTACGCGCCCAACTGGGACTGGCACGACGTGCCGTTGCTCGACCTGCTCTCCGAGCACATCGCCTACCCGCTCTACCTGGACAACCCGCTGCGTGCCGTCGCCGTGGCCGAGCAGTGGTTCGGGGCCGCGCGCGGGCGGGCGAACGCCGTGGTGGTCACCCTCGGCACCGGTGTGGGCGCCGGTCTCGTCCTGGGCGGGGCCCTGCACCGCGGTGTGTCCAACAGCGCGGGCGAGTGGGGCCACAACACGATCGTCCTGGACGGACGCCTGTGCCGCTGCGGCAACCACGGCTGCGTGGAGACGTACGTGGGCGCGCCCGGGATCATGCTGAACCTGCGGGAGCTGAGCCCCGACAGCGAGCTGCTGCACCCCGGCGACCAGACCGCGACGATCGCCGCGCTGGCCCGCGGGATGCGCACCGGGGACCCGGTGGCGGTCGAGGTCGTGCGGCACACCGCCCGGTATCTGGGCGCCTCCGTCGCGCACCTGGTCAACCTGGTCAACCCGGAGGTGGTCGTGCTCAGCAGCTGGGTCGCGGCCGCCCTCGGCGAGCCGCTGGTCGCGGAGGTGCGCGAGGCCGTCGCCCGGCACGCGCTGCCCCGGCCGACGGCCGCCACCGAGCTCGTCCTCTCCCCGATCCCGACGGACCCGGCCTGCCTGGGCGCGGCGACGTTCGCGCTCGAAGGGGCGCTCCAGTCGGTCGGGCAGAGGTCCGCGAAACGCACCACCCCCGTAAGGACGAAGACGCACGACCCCCGCTAGGAGCCGTACCGCACCACCTTCACGACGACGGAAGGGATGCACGTGTCTCACCCCCACCGCAAGAGATCGGCCCTGCTGACAGCCGCAGCCGCGTTCGCTGTCGCGGGACCCCTGATATCCGCTCCGCCCGCGTCGGCCGCCACCCCCACGGTGGCCGAAGTCTCCCCGCACGCCGCCCAGACCATCGACAACATCGGCGCCTCCGGCGCCTGGTGGGTCAACGACCTGAAGAACTTCGACCCGAAGGTCCAGGCCCGGGTCGCCAGGCTGCTCTTCTCCAAGGACGGCCTGGCGCTCAGCAGTTACCGCTACAACATCGGCGGGGGCGGCACCGGCGTGACCTACGCCCCGCGCGCCCCCGAGGACTTCCTGAAGGACGACGGGTCCTACGACTGGAGCAAGGACAAGGCGGGCCGCACGTTCCTGTACGCCGCCGCCCGGTACGGCGTGCGGGACCTGATCGCCTTCGTCAACAGCGCGCCGGCGCGGTGGAAGACCAACGCCAGGAGCTGCGGCGGCTATCTGAAGGCGGAGAACACGCAGGACTTCGCGGACTACGTCGCCGACGTCACCGACCACTTCGCGAAACAGGGCGTGAAGTTCGACTACATCAGCCCCTTCAACGAGCCGACCAACAGCTTCGACAGCTGCGGCCAGGAGGGCATGCTGGTGCCGGTCGACCAACGCGACGACATCGTGCGGGCGTTGGGCGCCGAGCAGCAGGCCCGGCACCAGCGGACCGGCATCATCGCGGACGAGTCCAGCTCCACGGTCGGCTTCAACACCGAGCTCCCGCAGTGGATCGCGCAGCCGGACACCGCCCGGTACGTCGACAGGCTCGCCCACCACACGTACAACAACCCGGGCGACGACCAGCGGGCGAAGATCTACGAGACGTCCAGGTCGGTCGGCAAGCAGTCCTGGTCCACGGAGATCTGCTGCTTCGGCAAGGGCGGCACGGGCTGGGCGCAGGAGTACGACCCCACGATCGACGGCGGTCTCAACCTCTCCCGGATCATCTACAAGGACTTCGCGACCGCGCACGACTCGGCGTTCCAGTGGTGGGTCGCCCTGTCGGAGATGGTCGGCAGCGACCCCCTCGCCCGCAACGACGAGGGCTGGAACGACGGCCTGATCTACTACGACCCCAACTACGCCACCAACGGCAACCAGACCCTGTACTTCACCAAGCGCTACTACGCTCTCGGCCAGTACAGCAAGTTCGTCCGGCCGGGCTCGGTCGCCCACAACGTGACCGGCGCACCGGACGGCGTCGAGGTGTCGACGTACGACGACCACGGCAGGTGGGTCGTCGTGGTCAACAACCACAACACCACCGACACCGCGGTGCGGCTGCACTTCAACAGCAAGGCGCCGGTACGGGCGAGCAAGGCCGTGCGGACCTCGGCGACCGAGAGCTGGGCGAACGTCACGAAGCCCACGGTCAAGGACGGCACCGCCTCGGCGACCCTGCCGGCCCGGTCCGTCACGACGTACGTCCTCGACCAGAAGGGCCGCGGCACGTCGGCGGTCACGGGTGCGCTCCAGGGCAGGCAGTCCGGCAAGTGCCTGACCGCGGACGCCTCGGGTGCCTCGATCACGAGCTGCACGGGCGGGCCGGAGCAGGTGTGGTCGTACGACGCGAAGGGCCGTCTGAAGGGCGTGAACGGCTATCTGACCGCGGGGAGTTCGGGGCTCGTCACCAGCCCTGATCCGGCCCCCGACGGCAGCCGGCGATGGCTGCTGAACTCCAACGGCCAAGTCGTCAGCGAGGCGTCCGGCACCTGTCTGGACGTCGGCGGACAGGCGACAGCCGACGGCAGCAGGGTCGGCCTGTGGACCTGCAACGGCGGGACCAACCAGGCCTGGTCCAGGCAGTAACTCCCCTCTCCTCCAAGGGTCGCGGGCCGCTGGTGCGGCGGTCCGCGACCCCAGGGCGTCCGGTATCCCGAACGCTGCACAACGCTTCGAGCAGACTTCGTCCAACCCCTTGCCGAAGGCTTAGCCGAAGGTTAACGTCCCGCACCGCAGGTCCATTTGAGCCAACGGGCACTGAGCCGCGGAGCCGCGCACAGAGCCGCCGCCGTATTCGAGACAAGGACGTCAGCATGTCGGCATCGAGCAACAGCAACTGGGACCGTCGAAACGTTCTGCGAGCCGCGATGGGCCTGGCCGCCGCCGGCGGGCTGGCCGCGTGCGGCAGCAACACGGGCCGCAGCAGCGGACCGGGCGACGGACTCGTCCAGTACTTCCACGCCTACGGCGAGGCGGGCACGGAGCAGGCGATCAAGCGGTACGCGAAGGCGTACAAGAAGGCCGACGTGACCACCAACTGGATCACGGGCAACAACTTCGAGGCGAAGCTCTTCGCGGCCCTGCTCACCAAGCAGGCACCCGACGTCTTCGAGTTCCACCCGCAGATCCAGATGGTCAAGAGCGGTCAGGTCGCCGACCTGACGGACATCATCGCCCCGGTCAAGGACGACTTCAACCCGGCCGACATCAAGTCGCACACGGTGGACGGGAAGATATACGGCGTCCGCATGATCGACGACCCGCAGTTCTTCTTCTACCGGAAGTCGATGCTGGAGGCCGCCAAGGTCGACGTGCCGACCACCCTCGACGAACTGCTCGAGGCGGCGGAGAAGCTCACCACCAACAAGGTCAAGGGCCTCTTCCTCGGCAACGACCTCACCCCGGCCATCAACCCGCTCATCTGGTCGGCCGGCGCCGACACCCTCACCCCCGACAACAAGCCCGCCTTCCACACGGACGCGGTCGTCGCCGGCATGAAGCAGCTGCGCCAACTGTTCACCAGCGGCAACCTGCTCCTCGACGCCCCGGCCGACTACTGGGACCCGTCCGCGATCAACCAGGGCCTGTGCGCCATCCAGTTCTGCGGCATGTGGGCGATGCCCGCGATGCAGAAGGCCCTCGGCGACGACCTCGGGATCTTCCCCTTCCCCAAGGTCGGCGACAACGGCAAGCAGTCGGTGTACAACGGCGGCTGGTCGATGTTCGTCAACGCCAAGGGCAAGAACGTCGACGCGGCCAAGGAGTACGTGAAGTGGCTGTGGATCGACCAGAAGCAGTACCAGGAGGACTGGGCCACCTCGTACGGCTTCCACATCCCGCCGCGCACCTCCATCGCCCAGTCGGCGACCAAGCTCCAGTCGGGTCTGCCGGCCGAGGGCGTCAAGCTCTTCAACGAGTTCGGGCACTTCGACAACATCGGCTGGACCCAGGCGATGATCACCGCCCTGACCGACGCGTTCGCCAACAGCGTCCGCAAGAACGGCGACCCGAACGCCGCGCTCGCCACCGCGGAGAAGAAGGTCGACGCCGAACTCAAGAAGCTCTTCGGATAGGCCCGCGGGGACACCACGACATGTCGACCACCACCACGCGCGGGGTCGCCCAGCCCGCCCCGGCCAAGGCCGCACCGGCCCGGCCGCGGCGGGGCCTGCGGGGCAACCCGACCGTCAACTTCTGGCTCTTCACCGGGCCCTTCCTCATCGGCCTGGCGATCTTCGTCTTCGTGCCGATCGTCTGGAGCATCTGGCTCAGCTTCTTCGACGCGCGCTTCACCGTCACGCCGAGCAAGTTCGTCGGCCTCGACAACTACGAGAGCATGCTGACGAACTCCAACTTCACCGGCTCTCTGGTGACGTTCACGGTGTTCGCCGCGCTCATCGTGCCGCTCACCTGGGCCCTGTCGCTGGGCCTGGCGATGCTGGTGCACCGGCTGCGGTTCATGCGGGCGTTCTTCCGGTCGGTGTTCTTCCTGCCCACCGCCGTGTCGTACGTGGCCGCCGCGCTGATCTGGAAGATGTCGATCTTCACCGGTGTCCGCTTCGGCCTGATGAACACGGTGCTCGGCTGGTTCGGCGTCGACAACATCGCCTACCTGTCCGACCCGAACCCGCCCTGGTACTGGCTGGTCATCGTGACCGTGCGCCTGTGGCTGCAGGCCGGCTTCTACATGATCCTGTTCCTGGCCGCGTTGCAGAACATCCCGGCGGAGCTGTACGAGGCGGCCGCGATCGACGGCGCCAAGCCGGGCTGGCAGACCTTCCGGTACATCACGCTGCCCCAGCTCCGCGCCACCTCGACCGCGGTCATCCTGCTGCTGCTCGTCGCCGCCTACCAGGCGTTCGACGAGTTCTTCAACATCATCACGACCAAGGCGACCTGGGGCCAGACCCCGCTGATGGTCCTGTACAAGACCGCCCTCGGCGAGAACCAGGACTACGGCGCCGGCAGCGCGGGCGCCGTCATCCTCACGGTGCTGATCTGCGCCGTCACGCTCCTCCAGGGCAAGTTCATGGGCTTCGGAAGGGGGGAGGACTCCAAGTGACCACCACCGCACCTCAGGTGGGCAAGGACAGCGGCAGGAAGCGCGGAGGCGTCCTCGGCAACACCGGCCTCTACATCGCCGTCAGCGTCGCCGCCCTGCTGTTCCTGCTCCCCTTCTACCTGATCCTCCGCAACTCCCTGTCCACGGACCCGGAGATCACCGGCGAGAACTGGAAGCTGCTCCCCTCCTTCCAGTGGGGCAACATCAGCGAGCTGTTCGACGACCCGACGGTGGACTTCGCCCGGTCCATGTGGAACTCGACGGTGATCGCCGTCTCCATGACCGTCGGCACCCTGCTGATCTGCTCCCTGGCCGGCTACGGCCTCGCGCGCATCCCCTACCGGCACGCCAACAAGGTCTTCTACGTCGTCCTCGCGACCCTGATGGTGCCCACCGCCGTCACCTTCGTGCCCAGCTTCGTGCTGGTCTCGTCCCTCGGCTGGATCGACACCTACCGCGGTCTGATCATCCCCGGTCTCTTCAGCGGTTTCACCTGCTTCCTGTTCCGGCAGTACTTCCTCGGGTTCCCGAAGGAGCTGGAGGAGGCGGCTCGCGTGGACGGGCTCGGATACTGGGGCGCATACTGGCGCATCGTGGTGCCCAACTCGCTGAACTTCTTCGCGGCGATGGCCACGATCACGTTCATCAGCGGCTGGAACGCCTTCCTGTGGCCCTTGGTCATCGGCCAGGACCCGAGCTCCTGGACCGTCCAGGTCGCACTGTCCTCCTTCATGACCAACCAGACCGTCAACTTCCACCTGATCTTCATGGCCACCGCCATTTCCATCCTGCCCCTGGTCTTCGTGTTCCTCTTCCTCCAGCGCTGGCTGGTCCAGGGAATCGCACAGACCGGCATCAAGGGCTGACACCTTCTCTCAGGACCTGGAGACCGATGTCCTTCCGCACGACCTCCCCGGCCTTCGACTACGTCGAGGACGTCTCGCCCGGCAGCGGGGCCCTCCCGCCCCGCGCCTGGTACGCGTCCTCCGACGCGAAGGCCCTGCCCCTCGGCGGCACCTGGCGCTTCCGGCTGTCGGCGACGGCCGACGCCGAGGACGACTCCTTCGCCGAGGAGGGATACGACGCCGCCGACTGGGCCGAGGTCACGGTCCCCGGACACTGGGTCCTCCAGGGCGACGGCGCCTTCGGGCTGCCGATCTACACCAACCACCTCTACCCGTTCCCGGTGGACCCGCCGCACGTCCCCACCGAGAACCCGACCGGCGACCACCTGCGCGTCTTCGACCTGCCGGAGGACTGGCCCGCCGACGGTGGCGCGGTGATCCGGTTCGACGGGGTCGAGTCCTGCGCCCGGGTCTGGCTCAACGGCACGGACATCGGTGAGTTCAAGGGCTCCCGGCTCGCGCACGAGTTCGCCGTGGGCCATCTGCTGAAGCCCCGGGGCAACGTGCTGGCCGTCCGCGTGCACCAGTGGTCGGCCGGCTCCTACCTGGAGGACCAGGACCAGTGGTGGCTGCCGGGCATCTTCCGTGAGGTGACCCTGCTGCACCGCCCGGCGGGCGCGGTCCTCGACTTCTTCGTGCACGCCTCCTACGACCACCTCACCGGCGAGGGCACCCTGCGCGTCGACTCCGACGTCGACGGGCGGGTGCTCGTGCCCGCCCTGGACATCGATGTCGCGACCGGTGAGTCCGTGACCGCCCTGGTGGCCCCGTGGAGCGCCGAGAGCCCCCGGCTCTACGACGGCGAGCTGGTCACCGAGGGCGAGCGGGTCCCGCTGCGCATCGGCTTCCGCACGGTCGTCCTGGAGGACGGCCTGATCAAGGTCAACGGCAGGGCGGTCCTGTTCAAGGGCGTCAACCGGCACGAGTGGCACCCGGAGACGGGCCGCGCCCTCGACCTCGCGACCATGCGCGAGGACGTACTGCTGATGAAGCGGCACAACATCAACGCCGTGCGCACCTCGCACTACCCGCCGCACCCGGCCTTCCTGGACCTGTGCGACAAGTACGGCCTGTGGGTCATCGACGAGTGCGACCTGGAGACCCACGGCTTCACCGAGCAGGACTGGCGGGACAACCCCGTCGACGACGACCGCTGGACCCCGGCGCTCCTGGACCGCGCGGCCCGCATGGTCGAGCGGGACAAGAACCACCCCTCGATCGTCCTCTGGTCGCTGGGCAACGAGGCCGGCACCGGCCGCGGCCTGACCGCGATGGCCGAGTGGATCCACGGGCGCGACCCCGAGCGGCTCGTGCACTACGAGGGCGACTGGAACTGCCGGGACACCGATGTGTACTCGCGCATGTACGCCTTCCACGACGAGGTCGAGAAGATCGGCAAGGAGCTGGACGGCGGCACCCACAAGCGCCGGGCGCTGCCGTTCATCCAGTGCGAGTACGGCCACGCCATGGGCAACGGCCCCGGCGGCCTCGCCGACTACCAGGACCTCTTCGAGAAGTACGACCGTCTCCAGGGCGGCTTCGTCTGGGAGTGGATCGACCACGGGATCAGCCACGCCGAGCTGGGCTACGCCTACGGCGGCGACTTCGGCGAGGAGCTGCACGACGGCAACTTCGTCTGCGACGGCCTGGTCTTCCCGGACCGCACGCCCTCCCCCGGGCTCGTCGAGTACAAGAAGGTCGTCGAGCCGGTCCGCATCGAGGGCGCCGACGGCACCGTACGCGTCACCAACAAGTACGACTTCGCGGACCTGTCCGCGCTCGACTTCGAGTGGTCGTACGAGGTGGAGGGCGAGAGCGTCGAGGCGGGCACGCTGGCGGTGCCGGCACTGGCACCCGGTGAGTCGGCCGACCTGAAGCTGCCGGAACCGCCCGCCCACGAGGGGGCCGAGGCGCAGTGGACGGTACGGGCGCTGCTGGCGTCCGACACGGCCTGGGCGCCGAAGGGCCATGTCGTCGCGTGGGGCCAGCTCCCGGCCACCGCCGCGGTACGGCCCTCCGTGGCGCCCACCGGCCGGCCGGTGCGCGGCGAGCGGCTGATCACCCTCGGTCCGGCCTCCTTCGACGCCCGTACCGGGGCCCTCAAGGCGATCGGCGGGGTGGCGGTCGAGAGCCCGCGGCTGGACGTGTGGCGGGCGACGACCGACAACGACGAGGGCACGGAGTGGAACTCCGGCGTCCAGTACAGCGCGCTGTGGCGCACGCTGGGTCTGCACCGGATGCGGCACCGCCTGGCCTCGGTGGAGGTCGGCGAGGAGGCGCTGACGGTCCGCACCAGGGTGGCGCCCGCCGCCCGCGAGGTCGGCCTGGGCGTGGTCTACCGCTGGACCTCGGACGGCTCGCGGCTCCGCCTGACGGTGTCCGTCGGCCCCGACGGCGAGTGGACACAGCCGCTGCCCCGCCTCGGCATCCGGCTCGGGCTCCCCGAGGCGGACCAGGTCAGGTGGTTCGGCGGCGGCCCCGGCGAGGCCTACCCGGACACCCGGAAGGCCGCCATGGTCGGGCGCTGGAGCGCGACCGTGGACGAGCTCCAGACGCCGTACCTGCGCCCGCAGGAGAACGGCGCCCGGGCCGACGTCCGCTGGGTGGAGCTCGGCGGGCTGCGGATCGAGGGCGACCCGGAGTTCTCCTTCACCGCCCGCCGCTGGACGACCGAGCAGCTCGACGCGGCCGCCCACCTCACCGACCTCACCCCGGGCGGGACGGTGTGGGTGAACCTGGACCACGGCCACCACGGGATCGGCTCGCAGTCCTGCGGTCCGGGCCCGCTGCCGCAGTACCACCTGCGGGCCGAGCCGGCGGAGTTCTCCTTCGTCTTCTCGGTGCTCTCCCGGTGATCGATTAGTCCAATGACCAGGTGGATTAATCCATTGCCGGTGTGATCGGGACTCTGCGACGGTCATGGTGTGCCCGCGGCCGGTCGGCTTCTCAGCCGACCGGCCGCAACCCGTGTTCAGCGCAAGGGAGTTCACACCGTGAGGGGAAGCATCGAGGTGCGCGGTCTCTCGCGCACCTTCCACACCACCGTCCGCCGCCCCGGCCTCGCCGGCACCCTGCGCTCCCTGGTCAACCCGGAGCGGGTCGCCAAGCACGCCGTCTCGGACATCACGTTCGACGTGGCGCCCGGCGAACTCCTCGCCCTGCTCGGCCCCAACGGCGCCGGCAAGTCCACCACCATCAAGATGCTCACCGGCATCCTCACGCCCACCTCGGGCGAGGCGCGGGTGGCGGGCGTGGTGCCGTACGAGGACCGCGAACGCAACGCCCGTAACATCGGCGCGGTCTTCGGGCAGCGCACCCAGCTCTGGTGGGACCTGCCGGTGCGCGAGTCGTTCTCGATCCTCCGGGACATCTACGAGGTGCCGAGGGCCGAACACGCGGCCCGGCTCGCGGAGTTCGACGCCATCCTGGAGCTGTCCGCGTTCTGGGACACCCGGGTCCGCCATCTCTCCCTCGGCCAGCGGGTGCGCTGCGACCTGGCGGCCGCACTGCTGCACGACCCGCCGGTCGTCTTCCTCGACGAACCGACCATCGGCATGGACGTGGTGGTCAAGGAACAGGTGCGGGAGTTCCTGCGCCACCAGGTCGAGGAGCGCGGCCGTACGGTGCTGCTGACCACCCACGACATGACGGAGGTGGAGCGGCTCGCCGAGCGGGTCGTCCTGATCAACCACGGCCGGCTCGTCCTGGACGGCAGCCTCGACGAGATCCGCCGCAAGTTCGGCTCGACCTGGCAGGTCAGGGCCACGTTCGCGGACGCGCACGCGGAGGTCGAGCCGCTGCCCGGGATCGCCGTACTGCGCAAGGACGGACCGCAGGTGGTCTTCGGGCCCGACGGACCGGACGCCCCGACGGTGCACCAGGCGCTGAAGGCGGTCATCGAGCGGTACGAGGTGACGGGCGTCGCGATCGACGAGGCCGACCTCGAGGACGTGATGCGGGCCGCGTACGTGCACGCCGAGGCGGTCTGAGATGGCGGTTCTGCACGCCTGGCGCGCCGCGCGCGTCACCCCGCTCGGCGAGCTGCACGCACCGCCCCGGATGACGGCGGTCCTGGTCCGCCTCGTCGTCCAGGTGATCCTGGTGGCGTCCCTGTGGCACGGCCTGTACGACCGCACCGGCACCACCGCGGGTCTCTCCGAGGGGCAGGCGGTGACGTACGCCGTGCTGGCCGTACTGGCTTCCCGGCTGCGGGAGTTGGACCAGTACGCGGGCCGGGACACCGTGCTCCAGCACATGCACTTCGGCACGATCGTCTACTGGTACCTGCGCCCGCTGCCCCCGCAGCGCTACCACGCCCTGCGGGCGCTCGGCGAGCAGGTGTACGGCTTCGCCTGGGCCCTCGGCGGCTATCTGGTGTGCCTCGCGGCGGGGGTGGTGGACCCGCCCAAGTCCGCTGCTGTGGCAGGGGTGTTCGCGCTGAGCCTGCTCCTCGGCCAGGTGGTGCTGTACAACGTCATGCTGCTGCTGGACCAGATGTGCTTCTGGACGGTCCGCAACAACGCGGCGATGCTGATCCTGATCTTCGCGCAGAACCTGCTGTCCGGGGTGTACGCGCCGCTGTGGTTCTTCCCGGAATGGTTCATCACGCTGAGCGGATTCCTGCCGTTCCAGGCGACGTTGAGCGTTCCACTGTCGATCTACATCGGCCGGATCCCCCTGTCGGACGCCGGCGGACAGCTGGCGATCCAGGCCGGCTGGGCCGTGGCGCTCACCCTGTTCACCCGTTTCCTGTGGCGGCGTGCCGCCCGCCGTGTCATCTCCCAGGGAGGCTGAGGCCGATGAACGCCGTCCGGATCGCGTGGCGCGTCACGCGTCTCAACTTCCGTGCGCAGCTCGAGTACCGCACGGAGTTCCTGCTGATGATCGCGATCGGTGCGATCTGGCAGGTGTCGGTGATCGTGTTCGCCACCGTGCTGCTGACCCGCTTCACCGGGATGGGTGGCTGGGACAGCTCGGAGGTCCTGTTGATCCCGGCGACGCGGATGCTCGCCCACGGACTGTTCGTCCTGCTGCTGGGGCGGGTGCACGGCGCGGGCCGGCAGATCCAGGAGGGCAGGATCGACATCTACCTGACCCGCCCGATGCCGGTGCACCGCCAGCTCCAGCTGGAGTTCTTCCCCACGAACGCGATAGGCGACCTGACGGTGGCGGTCGGCCTGATGGTGGGCGCGCTGAGCCGCAGCCAGCTCGACTGGACACCGGGGCGGATCTCCTACCTCGTCGTGGCGGTCATCGGCGGCATGTTCCTGGAGGCGGCCCTCTTCACGGCGGTCGCCTCGGCGGGCCTGCGCTACCCGGCGGCCGACTATTGGAGCCGCTGGCTGGAGGAACTGCTCGGCACCTTCGGCAGCTACCCCCTGAACGTCCTTCCGAAGGCGGTCGGCGGCCTGCTGACCTACGGCCTCCCCCTCGCCTTCGTCGCCTACTTCCCGGCAGCGGTCCTGACCGGCCACGGCCACGACACGGGCGTCCCGTACTGGATGGCGGCCCTGTCACCGCTGGTGGGCGCAGTGGCGTACCTGGGCTCACGGGTGCTGTGGCGGTGGAGCCTCCGGCATTACGCGGGGATCAACGGGTGACCCGCGGGGCCGTGGGCGGCGGGCTCCGCCGAGCGCCGGGCGGCGTCAGGACCGCCGGACCGGGGTGAACAGGGCGGCTATGCCGACGAGTACGCACGTCGTGCCCGCCAGGAGGCCCACCGGGGCCGTGCCCCGGTGTTCGGCCGCCCAGGTGAGGACGGCCGCGCCGATCGGGGCCGCTGAGTAGTGGAGGGTCCAGAAGGCGGAGGTGACGCGGCCGAGGAGGGGTTCGGGGGTGACCTCCTGGCGCAGGGACATGGAGCAGGTGCCCGCCATGCCGCCGCAGGCCAGGAAGAGCGCGACCAGGAGCGCCACGGCCGGTACGCCGCGGACCCAGCCGATGCCGGCGAAGGCCAGCCCGCACAACGCCACCGAGCCGGTCCACACCGCGCCGAAGCCGAGCCGTCGGCGTACCCGGGCCACCAGCAGGGCGCCGGTGATGGTGCCGAGCGCGCCGACGGCCATCACGGTGCCGACCGTGCCGTCGTCGTGGCCGAGGTCGTGCTTGAGGTGGTAGATCACCAGGTCGTTCAGGCCGAGGGTGAGGAAGCTGAACACGAACAGCAGCACGGTGAGCGAGCGCAGCACCGGGTGGGCGCGCAGGAACGCCGCTCCGGTGCGCAGGTCGCGCCACAGACCGGTGCGTCCGGCTGCCTCGGCGGGGCGGCCCCGGAACCGCACGAAGAACGTGCACAGCGCCGACACCCCGAAGCTCGCCGCGTCCACGCCGACCGCCGTGGCGGGGCCCGTCCAGGCCGCCACGACACCCGCGCACACCGGCCCCAGCACCCCGGCCGCGGCGGCGGTCGCGTTCAACCGCCCGTTGGCCTCCGTGAGTTGACCGGTCCCGACGAGAGCCCGTACGACGGTGACGTACCCGACGGCGAACAGCATGCCGACCGCCTCGCACACCGGCAGCACGGCGTACAGCAGCCAGATCCGGGGCCCGAACAGCCACACCAGCGGGATCAGCCCGTACAGCGCCATCCGCACGAGGTCGCAGCCGATGAGCAGCCGGCGCCGGTCGACCCGGTCCACCACCACGCCCGCGAACACGGCGGCGACGACCGAGGCGGCACCGCCGACCGCCGTCAGCAGTCCCATCCGGGCGAGGGAGCCGGTGGTCTCGAGCACCAGCAGGGGCAGGGCGATCAGGGCGAAGGAGTCACCGAGGACGGAGAGGGTCTGCGCGGCCCAGAAGACGGCGAAGTCGCGCTGCCGCCAGAGCGGACGTGAACGAGCCGTCGGCGAAGGGGACTTGTCGGTCGTGCCGTCCCGCTGAGCCTCGTACGCCATGCCCCTCCCCCGGTGCCCCGGCAACCCTAGGACCCCGGACGGCGACGCCCAAGCGAATTAGCGCACGGTGGCCGCGGCACCCACGGCAGTCAGGCCACGGCCGGGGTCACCCCGCCGTCACATTGCTCGTGATCAGCCGGAGCAGTCGCTTCGCCGCCGCGTCCTCCTCCGGTGTCAGGCCCATCGCGTCCCCCATCGCGGACGGCACGGCCCGGGCCTTCTCCCGCAGTCGCGCCCCCTCGTCCGTGAGCCGGATGGCCACCGAGCGCTCGTCGTCGAGCCGGCGTTCCCGGCGCAGGAGCCCCGCCGCCTCCAGGCGTTTGAGCAGCGGTGACAGCGTGCTGGACTCCAGTTGCAGGGCGGTGCCCAGGTCGCGTACGGAGATCGAGTCCTGCTCCCAGAGCACCAGCAGCACCAGGTACTGGGGATAGGTCAGCCCGAGTTCGTCCAGGAGCGGGCGATAGCGCGCGGTGACCGCTCTCGACGCCGCGTAGAGGGCGAAGCAGAGCTGGTCGTCCAGGAGCAGGGACAGCTCACCCGGCTCGTCTGCGGTGGTACTCACGGAACGGCTCCCTTCGGTGGGTCCTCCACGGTACGCGTTCAGGTCTGCCTCGATTCTATCGACCACTAATTAGTTGTGCGCGACTCAATAGCGCGCTACTGTTCTCGATGTGCCGCCGCCCGGCCGAACCGACAGACCGAGCGCGCCCGCGGCACCCGATCCGAGGAGATCGTCATGACCGACAGCACCGCCCGCCCCGTACTGGAGCCCGCCGCCCAGGCCTTCGTGGAGGCCACCGCGAACCCGCCGTACCTCTTCGACCTCGGCCCGGCCGAGGGCCGCAAGGCGGTCGACGAGGTGCAGTCGGGCGACATCGCCAAGCCCGAGGTGGACGAGGAGTGGGTGACCGTGTCCGGCGGCCCCACGGGCAGTGTCCGGGCCCGGATCGTCCGGCCCGCCGGCGCCACCGGTTCCCTCCCCGTGGTGATCTACATCCACGGCGCGGGCTGGGTGTTCGGCAACGCCCACACCCACGACCGTCTCGTCCGCGAACTCGCCGTCGGCGCGCACGCCGCCGTCGTCTTCCCCGAGTACGACCTCTCCCCGGAGGCCCGCTACCCGGTCGCCATCGAGCAGAACTACGCCGTCGCCCGATGGGTCGTCGAGCAGGGCGCCGACAAGGGGTTCGACGCCACGCGCATCGCCGTGGCCGGTGACTCCGTCGGCGGCAACATGACCGCCGCCCTGACCCTGATGGCCAAGGAGCGCGGCGACGTCCCGCTCGTCCAGCAGGTCCTCTTCTACCCGGTCACCGACGCGAGCTTCGACACCGGCTCCTACCACCAGTTCGCCACCGGCTACTTCCTGCGCCGCGACGCCATGCAGTGGTTCTGGGACCAGTACACGACCGACGAGGCCGAGCGCGCCCAGATCACCGCGTCCCCGCTGCGCGCCACCACCGAGCAGCTCACCGGACTGCCCCCGGCCCTGGTCATCACCGGCGAGGCCGACGTCCTGCGCGACGAGGGCGAGGCCTACGCCAACAAGCTCCGGGAAGCCGGCGTCCCGGTCACCGCCGTCCGCTACCAGGGCATCATCCACGACTTCGTGATGCTCAACGCCCTGCGCGAGACCCACGCCGCCGAAGCCGCGATCAGCCAGGCGATCAGCACCCTCCGCACAGCTCTGGCGACCGCCTGACCAGACCCCCCGCACCCCTCCGAGGCCCCGGATCGAAAAATCCGGGGCCTTTCCCTATGCCCTCCAGTATATTTCCTAGGAGTCCTAGTTTCAGTGGAGCACGCATGGTCCCCCGAGCCGGCCTGAGCGCCGACCGCCTCACCGAGGCCGCAGCCGACCTCGCCGACGAGATCGGCTTCGAGAACGTCACCCTGGCCGCCCTGGCCAAACGCTTCGGCGTGAAGGACGCGAGCCTGTACTCGCACGTCAGGAACCTCCAGGACCTGCGCACCCGGGTGGCCCTGCTCGCCGGCGGCGAGCTGATCGACCGGATCGCCGTCGAGGTGGCGGGCCGGTCCGGGAAGGACGCGCTGGCCGCCTTCGCCGGCGCCTACCGGGCGTACGCGCTGGAGCGGCCGGGGCGGTACGCGGCCACCCAGATCCGGATCGACCAGTCGCTGATCGCCGGCACCCCCGCGCTCCGGCGCACCGCCGAGATCACCTACGGCATGCTGCGCGCCTACGGCCTCGCCGAACCCGATCTCACCGACGCGGTACGCCTGTTGCGCGCCACCTTCCACGGCTATTGCGCCCTGGAGTCGGCGGGCGGCTTCGGCGCACCCCGCGATGTGCAGAAGTCCTGGGACAGGGCGGTCGACGCCCTGCACGTGGCACTCGAGAACTGGCCCCATGAGGAGAGCACCGATGACTGACCCGTCCTACGACATCACCGGCCGCGGCCCCGTCCTGCTGCTGCTTCCCGGCGGCGCCGGCCACCCGATGGGCCTCGGCCCGATGACGGAGGCGCTCTCCGGGCACTTCACCGTCGTCACCTACGACCCCCTCGGCCTGGCCCACGGCCGCCTCGGCGAACACGTCGCCGACCAGCGGGTCCAGGACTGGAGCGACGGGGCGCGGCGGGTACTCGACGAGACGCTCCCGGAGGGTGGGACGGCGTACGCCCTCGGCACCAGCGCAGGGGCGGTCGCCGCGCTCGATCTTGCGGTCCGGCACCCGGAGCGGTTGCGGCACGTCGTCGCGCACGAGCCGCCCTGCGTCGGGGTGCTGCCGGACGGGGCCCGGCAGCAGGCCGCGTTCCGGGAGGTCTGCGAGGTCTACCGGGCCAAGGGGCTCGCGGCGGCGGGCGCCCTGATGACCGCCGTACTGGAGGAGCGGGACGCGGGAGACCTCCCCGAGGGCCGGCCCCTGTCCCGGGAGGAGGAGCTGACGACCCCCATGGCGCTCGCCCTCGCGCACGTCATCGGGCCCTTCACGTCCTACCTTCCCGACGCGGGCCCCACGCAGACCCGGCTCACCGTCGCCGCGGGCGCGGACTCCCGCGGCCAACTCATGTACCGCACGGCTGAGTTCCTGGTGAAGCACCTTCAGGCCGACTTCGCCGAGTTCCCCGGCGGCCACCTCGGCATCCTCCAGCACCCGGTGGACTTCGCCGAACGGCTCGCGCGCACACTGCTCGGGACCGGCCTGCGGTCATGACAGGTCACCGAGCGCGTCGGCGTAGTACGTGGACCCCCTGAGGTGCAGGGCCAGTTCGCGGAAGCTCCAGCCCGGACCGGGTGACCGGTCGAGTTGCTCCTCCGTGAGCGCGTCGAGGCGGTTGGCCCAGACACGGGCGAGCCGCACGAGACGGCTGCGGGCCTCGTCCAGGTCCTCCTGGGTGAAGGGGGCGAGGTCGGCCGCGGTGGTACTCGCCGACGCGTGCCAGCGGTCGGGCTGCGGGTCCTCGCCCGCGAGCCGCGCCTCCAACTCGGCGAGGTGGTCGACCAGATGGTCGGCGACCCGCCGGATCGCCTTGTGCGGGGTGTACACACGCCCGTCGACGCGAGCGGGCTCCCCGTCCCACGCGGTCCAGGTGGCGGCCAGCCCGAGAACATGCTCCACCATGCCGGTGACGGCCTGTGCCGGGGTCTCCTGCGGATGTTCGTTCATGCCGGGACGGTAGCGAGGGGTTGCTTCGGCGCCGGCCGAAGTGTGGCGGGGGGATGGGGCACGGCCGGTGGGCGAAGCAACCCC